>DLBD01000004.1 GCA_002494125.1 Ruminococcaceae bacterium UBA7030
CCGCCCCAGCCGCAGATGCCGATAATTCCTATTCTGTCAGCGTCGACCATATCATTAAGCGAAAGGAAATCAACGGCAGCCATAAAATCCTCTGTATTAATATCCGGCGACGCCATATAGCGTGGAGTTCCACCGCTTTCGCCGGTAAACGACGGATCAAACGCAACGGTAACAAAGCCTTTCTCTGCCATTGTCTGGGCATAAAGACCTGAACACTGCTCCTTGACAGCGCCGAACGGTCCGCAAACAGCTATTGCCGGAAGCTTGCCCTGTGCGTTTTTAGGCACATACATATCCCCTGCAAGAGTAATGCCGTAGCGATTTACAAATGTAACCTTACTGTGCTTCACCTTTTCGCTTTCAGGAAAAGTTTTATCCCATTCCTGTGTAAGATTTAGTTTTTCACATTTAATCATAATATACCTCCGTTTTGATAAATAAATGTTGATTTACAAACATATTTATGTTACAATATATATTGTAATACCTAAACCTGACTTCAGGTCAAGGGTTATTTTGAAATGAGGTAAAATATGTATACAATAGGACAGATTTCCGAAATGTTTAACCTTCCTATTTCAACATTGAGATATTACGACAAGGAAGGTCTTTTTCCTGATATGCAAAGGCAGTCAGGCATTCGCCAATTCAGCGACAACGAAATTGAGGCACTGCGTGTTATTGAATGTCTGAAAGCAAGCGGACTTGAAATTAAGGATATCAAGCGTTTTATGGTCTGGGTTAGCGAGGGGCCTTCGACATATGAAAAACGCAAGGCTCTTTTTGAAGAAAGAAGAGCGGCGGTTGAAGATGAAATTGCAAATCTTCAAAAAATGCTTGATATGGTAAAATTCAAGTGCTGGTATTATGAAACGGCAATCAAAGACGGAAGCGAAGAAAGGCTTGAACAAATGCTGCCCGACAAGCTTCCAAAGGACGTACAAAAGTTATACGACAACGCTCACTCGTAAATATCAGAGGTTTTATCATGTCAAAAAAGCTATATAAAAGAACAACGATAAACAAACTTAACACCCTTTTATTCGGCAAGGATTTAAGAATTACAGAGGGCGACAGATACACTGACGAAAGAGAATTTGACTACACCTCGTACTACCCTGTTGAAGATTACATTTCTCCACAGAAGCTGCCAAGCGACAAGGTGTACTATATAACCGATTTCGGTGCTATTGCAAACGACGATAGTATTGACAATGCGCCGTGCGTCAACAAATGCATTTGCGAATGTGCAAAAAACGGCGGCGGATACGTTGTAGTCAGCGGCGGAGATTTCACTGCAAAAACAGTTGAGCTTAAAAGCGGAGTTACACTTTTTATTGAAAGCAAAAGCTCGCTTGTTGCAGAAAAAAGCGGCGAAGGCTTTTCAAACAAGGCGTTTATATACGCCGAAAACTGCCATGACATTTGCATAACAGGCGGCGGAGTTATTAACGGAAACGGCCACATTTTCGGAAGGAAACCGCTTTTAGATAAAAACATCACCGAAGCAGACGAGGTTATCGACGTAATAAAAATGCGGCGGGATTACAGGGCTCAGCTTCGTTTTGCCCACCCGTCAAAGTACGGCAGACTTGTTCATTTTTGCGACTGCCGTAATATAAGCGTTCATAATATCATATTTTATGACAGTGCATACTGGACTTTCAGAATGACACGGTGCAATGATATTGAAATTAAAAACTTTGTAATTAACGACAACCGCCACGTGTGTAACACAGACGGCATTGACCTTATGCAGTGCAGCAATGTTGAAATAAACCACTGCTTTATATCCTGCGCCGATGACGGAATAGTTCTTAAAAACGCAATTTGGGAAGGCTGTAACGGTGAAATGAGCGATATTCACATATCCGATTGTGAGATTATCAGTTGCACCAACGCCTTCAAAATCGGAACGGAAACCACTTATCCGATTAAAAATATTGTTGTTGAAAACTGCCGTTTTCTTATGACCGACCTTTATCCCGGAAGCGTGTCCGGAATCAGCATTGAAAGCGCTGACGGCTCAACAGTTGAAAACGTGACGGTAAAAAATATTGAAATGAAACGGTGCACCTGCCCCGTATTTATCAGGCTTTGCAACAGAAACCGTGCCGCGCTTGTTAATGAGCAAAGCGCAACGGCTGTTGAATACGGAGTCAAGCCTAAAGGCAAGGGAGTCGACAAAAACACCTTTGATATGAAGGGTGAAATAAATAATATAATTATAGAAAACATCAAAGCGGATGATATTGAGCTTCCCGTGATTATTGCAGGTTTCAGGCAAAAGGGAGTTACAAAAAAGGTTTCAAACATAACACTCAGCACTTTCAGGCTTAAATACCGTGACGCAGTTGAAGTTTATGACAAAAGGCTTTTTATTCCCGAGTACTCAAAGGAATACCCTGAGTGCTGGAGGTTTAGAAACCTTCCCGCCTATGCGATTTGGGCAAGACACGCTGAAAACATCTGCATAGAGGATTTTGAATGTATCCCCGCAAAAAACACATGGAGGGAAAAATACACATTTATTGATGTTGAAAACATCAGGAGGTAATAAATGAAACGAATACTTGCATTAACTATGGCAGTAATGCTTGCAGTATGCGTAAGCTCATGCTCAAAGACGGAAAAGTCAGACAACGCCACCACACAGGCATTTACCGAAAGCGGAGAAGCAACTAAAGGCACAGGTAATCAGCCCGGGACCTTTTCGCAAACGCTTATGACAATCAGCGATGATTATTATAATGCGATTTCAAACTCAACGCCGTCTGAAAAGCTTACTTATACTCATGGCGACCACACGAAAGACGCAATTATTTATCTCCCGCCGAATTACAGTGAGAATGAGAAATACAACGTGCTTTACATTCTCGGAGGTGTTAGCTCTGACGAAACGGCATTTTTCGGCGAAGCGGGAAGCGAAACCACGCTAAAAAACATACTTGACAATATGATTGTAAACGGCGATATTGAGCCGATAATTGCAGTCAATCTTGCATTTTATCCGTCGGACGATATAAAACTTGGAGATATGAGCCTTACCGCAATGCTTACAGATTTTGAAGAGGAGTTACGAGACGTTGTTATCCCGAGTGTTGAAAGCAAATACTCAAGCTATGCAAACGACACAACTGCACAGGGACTCGAGGCTTCAAGAGCGCACAGAGCGTTTTCGGGCTTTTCAATGGGCGGCGCTGTTGCTTGGTACACGCTTACTCAGAGTCTTGATTACTTTTATTACTTCGCACCGATGGCTGCGGGAAGCTTTGAGGACTACGATAACGACTATCAGTACAAGGTAGGAGATTCTCTTAAAGACGAGCTTGAAAGACTCGGCTATTCAAATAACGAGTTGTTTCTTTTCTGCAGTGAAGGTACTGAAGATGTTACCTACGAAAAGATGGAGCTTCTTATGAAAAGATTTCATGAGGATTACAGCGATCTTTTCATATTTACGGACAGCGACAAATCACAGGGTAACATCACATATAAAACTAAAGAAGGCGCACAGCACGAATATGCAAACGCCTACGAATATCTTTATAATTCACTAAATGCCTTTTGGGGCAAATAAGGAGGAAATAAAATGAAAAAAGTTTTAGCAGTTTTACTTACGGCGGTTTTGGCATTAAGCCTTGCGGCTTGCTCAAACAGCGCTGAAAACACTGACAATGAAACCGCACAACCCGACAGCACAACACAGGCGCAAACGGATACTGCCGAAAATGGCAAAACACTTGTAATCTACTTTACAGTATCTCAAAACAGCGAAACAGACGCAGTATCATCTGCAAGCGTTGTTGACGGCACTTCAACGGGTATACTTGAATATGTAGCGCTTAAAATTGCAGAAAACACCGGTGCCGACACATTTTCAATTCAGACCGACGTGAAATATCCAAGCGACTACAACGAGCTTGTTGATTACGCAAAGGACGAGCAGAACAATTCAGTTCTTCCAAACATTACAAACAAGCTTGAAAACCTTGACGACTATGAAACTGTTTTTATCGGTTATCCGATTTGGTGGTATGATATGCCGCAGGTTATGTATAGCTTCTTTAACGAATACGACTTTTCGGGCAAAACTATAATCCCGTTTTGTACCCATATGGGTAGTGAATTCACCGGCACTATTGAAAAGATTCAGTCACTTGAACCAAACGCAACAGTTGTTGAAAACGGCTTTGAGGTAAGAGGCGACAAGGCTGATAAGGCTGACAAGGATATCGAAAAATGGGTTAAAGAGCTTGAATACTAATGAAGAAGAAAGTTAAAATAATCGTTGATGCGATTATGAGCATAGCGCTTGTGATACTGCTTTCCTTCTCGGTTACGGGACAGCTTGTCCACGAAATTACGGGAACGCTTATGCTTGCGCTTTTCATAACGCACCACATACTAAACGGAAAATGGATTAAAGCAGTCGCAAAAGGAAAATACACGCCGATAAGAATTTATCAAACAACACTTACGGCGTTCTGCCTTGTCTGTATGGCGGGTTCAGCCATAAGCGGAATTATTCTTTCGCGATACGTATTTGGCTTCGTCGATATCCCGTCGGGGCTTGAAACAGCAAGAAAAGCGCATATGCTTTTTGCATATCTCGGAATGATATTTATGTCGCTTCATATCGGCGTTCACCTTGCAAAAATAAAAAGCAAGTTGCTCCTTGCTTTGCTGTGTATTATTTCGGCAGTCGGTGTTTATTCATTTGCAGCGCTTGACATTATCGACTACTTAACGCTTAAAATAATGTTTGTGCCAAGCGGACAAAGTATACTTGTAAGCCTTGGCTATATTTGTATTATCATTCTTTTTGCAACTGTTTCAATGCTTGTTTCAAAGATTATATTAAGAAAAAAGTAAATAGGTATAGCAAAGACCCCGTGCACCTGAGTGCACGGGGTCTTGTTTTGTTTAATAGTAGAACGGTCTGTCGCCCGGAACGAATGTCGGGTTGTCACCCTTTGATGTTTCATCAAACATATAGATGTCATCAACATTACTTGTCGTAGCTTCATATTCGTTTTGCGAGATAAGGTAAACAGAACCTGACTCTGCAACCTGAAGGTCCATAGTCCTCCAGTTTGTAAATCTGTGAAGAGCCATATAATAGGTGTTCGTAATTACCCTGTCGCCAACGATACTACCCCAGATTTCAGAGTAGTAACCGTCGAGGTCAACATTACCGTTAGGCGCGTACATAAGCGCACCAAGCTTGCCGTAAACTGCGTTGTAGTTTACGTCGCCCTGGTAAGAGCAGATTGCATTCGGAAGCTGTTTAGCATTTCTTTCGGCATTCTCTCCCTTTGAATATACATTATAGAGATTTACATCGCCTCTGTTTGCAACAAGATATGTTAGTTTCATATCAATAGTTGTAACAATATTAATCTCGTTATCAGCATAAACAACTGCCGGGAAGGTATAACCGTTTGCAGAAGCTGTACCATAAGTATCAAATCCCGTCACAGACTCACTGCCTCTTATTACATCAAGCGAGAGATTCAGGCTTGGTGCAGAGAGGTTAAAGTTATGTCCGAGATAAATAAGGCTGCTCTGGCGCAGTACGCACTGGCCATATACCTTACAGTCATATGTGCCGAAGAGCGATGCGTTCTTATTAAGAGTAAGCTCACCGAGAGTATAGATACTTCCGTTATGAGGAGCAAACGTATCCTGCAGCGTATCTTTGAACTCGTCAACTCGGTCTAAAATCCAGCCGAGGATTGTTCCGTCATTTCGTGTTGCAACAGGAATATGCTCGTAAGTATCCTCGCCAAAGCTCGGAGGAAGTACCCACATATCAGCGTTACTTCTCAGGGTGATATACTTCGGAGCGAAGATGTAGTTGCCGACTGCAACTCTTGAATATGCAAACTCCTTAATATATCCCGTGTAGGTTACAAGCTTCTTGCCGATGTAGAACTGTCCGCCCTGAGCAAGGTCGGAACTATCAAGCGAAAGCTCCTTCCTGGTATCAATCGTCTTCTGGTCAACGATTGCTTCACCTTCGTGAACGTCCGAGCCGTCCGCACCTGCGTTTGTACCGCCATCCTGCTCCTGTCCGTATTCAGGATGTGAATCGTCCTTATCCTTGTAGTCGATAACTCCGCCGTCGTTAACACCCGCAGTTATCGTTGCGAGTCTTGCACCGTTTGCGTCCTGTATCGTTTCATCATACTTTCCAAGCTCGATGTATGACATGGCTGTCATATCGCCGCCTACAAAACAGTCACAGCGGTCACGAAGCTTGATGAACGAGGTCGACGCCTCCATGCTGCCGTTTACACGGAAGGTTGAATATACACCGCCGTCGATTGACGAGAACGCCTTAAGCTTCTTACCAACGTCAATTTCAGCGTCGTGACGAAGAGTCAGATACTGACCTGAAGTGAAGTCGTCCTTAACCTTAAGGTGGGTTGAAGCGTAAATCTTTGTATATCGTGACGAATTGAAGTTACCGCCGACATACATATAGCCTGCGTTGCTAAACTTGTAGTTTGCACGTTCATCGGCTGTACTGTTAATCGGGTTAGCTGCCTCGGTTTCATCTTTAGTTTTTTTAGTTTCCGGATCAATTTCAAAAAGTGACTTACCGATTTCAACATAGTTTGCACAGTAGAAATTACCGTTAATGTAAGTCTTTGTCATATCACGGATTTTCGTGGTATCTCTTACATAAGTACTGCCGTTTGCAATAATTGTTGTATTAGGTCTTGCGTCAAGGCTTGCGCCGACAAAGAAATGATAGTTATCATTATGAACTGTATCGGCAGCGAATACGCTTGTAACACCGCTTCGGTCGGCTTCAATGATAGTATTTATAAATCTGAAGACTACGCTGCCGCTTGAGGTATCGCGCTCATAAAGGTCTTTTTGTCCCTCAATAACAACATTACAGTTGTCCTTGATAAACACCTTTGAGTTAGCGTAAAGCGAACCGTATACATAAACATTAGAGTTTGAATAGATGTCAAGGTCACGTTTTGCGTTAGTGTTAGATGTACCGCCGAGGCCGAACCACGCAGGGCTCTTACCCGAAGCACCAAGGAGGTTTGCATACATATTACCGCCGGTGTAGAAGAAGGTCTGCCTGTACGGGTCGTTATTGTCGAACTCGTCGCTGATACCTATCTTTGTCGAACGGCGTGAATGGTAGTCGTCCTGGCACATAAAGATTGAGCCTTCCATGATACCGGATACTGCCGATACCCATACGCTGCCGTTTACAAATGTGTTTGAATCCGGCTGGCAGAGAAGCGTTGATACGTTATACGAAAGCTGGAAGGTTGCATAAACATTGAAGTCGCCGTCAATGTACATTGTACCCCAGTTCTGAACCGTACCGCCGATATCAACTGCGTCGCCCGAGTCAGTGTTCTTATATGAAGGGCTGCCGATATCAATGCTTCCTCCGGCATAGAAAAGTGCATTTGGATTATACCTTGCGTTACTGCTATTGGTACCTGATGCAAAGCCGTTTACTATTGCATAACCACCCATACGAACAGCAACAGCGTCAATAGCAACAGCACGGAATACTTCAAGGTGATTAAGCGGTGTTCCGTTAATCTTATACTGATGGTCTGAATATCTTACATCACCGAAGGCAACAAACTTACCGCCGTTGAGGATACACATACCGTAAAGGCAGTTGCCCTGAGTTGAAAGCTCTGCGTCATACTGGTTGTGAATCATTGCAGATGTATTTACGCTGTATGCGTGGAACTCTGCATTATCACCGTTTCTGATAGAAAGGTGAGGTGCGTAGTTTTCATCGTTACCAACGATTTGGTTGTTCCATGTGTTAGCCTGCCTTGTGTAACGTGCACCGAAGAAATATGCTTCACTCGGGATATTGTAACCTGTTACATCAACAGTACCTCTGTGATAAATCTTGCCGTAGTTTTCAACATATCCCTTGAAATAGGTTGTGCCTGAACCGCCGACATAGATTACTGAACTGCTTTCGCCGTTAAGTACGGAAACACCAAGATACTGCTTATCCTGTTCCTTCTTGTCAGAATACCATGTTCCCGAAGGAGCGATAAGATTACCGTCGATTACATAGAGTTTACCGTAGTTGTAAAGAGCACTGCCGAGAGTGAAATTCTTCTGACAGCTTACGCTCGTTCCGCTTGTCAGCTGAACGCCCTGGTCAGTCGGAGTTGAGATATAACCGCTGACGTAGGTGTTACCTGAATTTTGTAAGAAACCGGTATTTCTGTTGTTACCTGTCTTAATTGTGGACGTATTTCCATTAATAATCAGGTTGTTTTCAATATAGAGATTACCGTTACCCTCGAAATATCCGCTATAAACAAGATTGCCGAGAGAAACATTTACATCAGTAGGACGGTAATACCTTGAACCGATGAAGGTGTCAGCATTTGCGCCGAGTGTAATATCCGTTGTGTTACTTGAAACAGGGATATTTGACGGATTATAACCGCCCATAAGATACATCTTACCGTAGTTTGTAATACGGCAATAGCTTATGCTTGTAAGTCCGCCGACATAAAGCATACCGCCGTCTTCAATATAGAACCAGCCCTGATCGTTGTTTGAATTACCTCTTACGTTAAGGTTTGACTCTGTAACAAAGCTGCCGAAGCCGCCAATATTAAGCCTTTTAACAGTAAGGTCCGAACCGCTGCCCGGATAATAAATATATCCGTTGATGTTAAGACCCATACCGTTTCTCATAATGCTGTCAGGTCCGCAGAAAACCTCACTGAGATTTGTCTTTGAGCTTGATTCGGTTGTAAGACAACCTGCATCGCTTCCTGAATAGTCTGCAGTAAGCTCAATAGCGCTCATACCGTAAATCTTACCGCCGTCAGTTGCCTTAACGCCCTTTGTTCTGATCTTGCCTGAACAGTAGAAGGTATGACCGGACGGAACAGTAAGAACGGTGTTTTCAAATACAGCGTCGCCGCCGATAACCATTGTTTTACCGCTGTTAAGGAAGGTTGCGGTATTTGAAGGAATTGTAAATGTGGAATAGCAATAGAGATTACCATATTGGTGGAACTCATTTCCTGCAGTTGTTGTTGACACAGAATGTGAGTTGCTACCTTTTAAGTAAACATTGCTGTTATACTGCTCATTATAGAAGCCGTCGATATTATAGAAGCCGCCGTAAACACTAAGTACAGCACTCTGCGTTCCATTGCCTTCAATCCAGATTCTTCTGTCTCTGCCTGAAGCGGTAGAGCCCATATAACCGCCGATATAAACCTTGCAGTCATTCATTATATGAAGCGAGTCATATGCTGAGCCGTCGCCGTCGTCGATGTTACTACCCTCAACATTTCCGCAGACATACAAACAGCAATCTCCCGAGCCTTCCATTACAAGCTTTTCTCTCAAAGTCATATTGCCGTAAACATAAATCTGTCCATAGTTAACAAGTTGTTTCCAGCTGTTACCCTTTTCAGTAGCTACAAAATTGCCCATACAAACAAGAGTGCCATAGTTAACAACTCTTGCTCTTGATGTGAAATCATTTTTTACATAGAAATTGCAGTAAAAATTATTGATTTCACCGCCGCCGCCCCACTCGCTTGCGGTTGCTTTACCCTTGGTATTAATATAAACAGAATTACAAATTATTGTGGTTGATTGATCGGTTCTGGAATTGTCTGAATTACCTTGATGGTTCTTTATTTCAATCTGACCGCCGCATACAATCTTTGCACCATCTTCAAGATAAATATTATTACAGGTAATATTACCATAAACATAAAGTGTTGAATTTCTTCTTACCTGAACTATATCAGAATTTACATATCCTGTAACTATAAGAGTAGCATTTGAACCGCCGCTTCTTCCGACATCACAGTTTTTACCGGAACGGTCAACATTTCCTATCTGTAATCCGCATTTACCGCTTGGAATCGAGAATGAGTTGTTGGAAGTGAAATTACCGCTGTTATAAATATATGTACTGCTTGATGTCATCTGACCGCTACTAATAGAACATTTTGTCATATTATAAGTACCTGCGTTTGCACCATTAGCCCATGGAGCTTTAGCGGTAGTTATAACACTCGTGCCACTATAAGTAGGCATAAGATCACTTAAATTATTATCTTTAATTAAAGAAGCTTTTTCATTAAATGTCTGAGTAGGAACATATGATGCATCATTCTTTACAAGGAACACGCTCTTTTCAGAAGGATAAGTGATGTTATCATTTATCCACTGCTGTTTTTCCTCATATGCATCGCCGATTCCTTCAGAACTATCGCCTGAAAGTTCTGCTCTCTTTTTCTTTACAGCGTCGGCAGCATAATTTGTATCATAATTATCATTTTCATTGTCAGCGATATTATCGTTATAATAAGTATTGATTGCACCAAAGCCGTAATTGGTTTCTTCAAGATTACCGTCTGCAAATTCGGCTGACTTAAACTCTGCAATGTGAGTTGCAGCGTCCTTGAGGATACCGCTTGAATTAAAGAGCGAATAACCGTGGAATACGGTTCTGTCAGTTCCTGTAAGAAGCTGTCTTGCGCTGTCCTGTGAGGCTTGGTAATACTTGAAGAGCGGAGTTGTTTCAAGATTTGTATAGTCAGAGGTGTACTGATAAGTATCATCCTCATAGCTTGTATCTGTCTTGATATCTTCAACATCTTCACTGAGTCTTGCAACAGCCATCTTGACAGTCTTATCGCCTGTTGCCTGTGAGGTCGGATCGGTAAACTCTTCGTAAGTCTGGGTTGCAGACCTGATAGATGTATTAACCTGACGTGTGAAGTAAGGCTTCATATTAGGAACTGTGATGTATTCACTATGCTCCTGGAAGGTGCGTACAAGAGCAAAGCGTGAACCTGCCAGAGTAGCAGAGCTCATGCTTGCGCCGCCTGACCCCTGGAGATTTGAAACGTCACGGTTTACCTGTGTGCCCTGAATAACAATGCTTGCGCTTTGGTCGGCAGGCTGAGTAGTCGTCATTGTATCAGCCTTTGCACAGTTAGGACAGCGGGTCCATGTTGTTGTTGACTCGTAACCGCAGTCTGAGCAAACATAAACGTCCTTAGTGAACTTGATTCCGTAATTGATTGAACCCTTTGTATCAGCATAATTCTGATATCTTAAGGCTGAATCATAAGAATTAGGATTGAGGAACATATTGTCAAGACCTGCTGTATTAACCTGCTGCTGAACATCATCAATACCGTTTTGTTCAAGGTAATTGAGATAATCCTCCGCAGTCTGCTGGCTGACATTATAAACTACCTGTCCCTGATTTAAGAGTGAATAGCTGTTTTTAGCTCCGTAGTTGAAATTATCTGCCTGTGCACGAATTTCAGCCTTTTGTGAATCTGAGATGTTCTTGTGAACAGGATTTGAAAAATAATTGTCGCAAGCCTTGTCATACTCGTTTTTAAGGTCTGACAAGCTGTTAACCTTGTTCTTAAAATCAATAGTATTAAGAATATTAAGGGTAGCCTGAGTAATCTCAAGATACTGCTGATTCTGAACATATACGTGAGTTGAGTTATTATTAGTACTTTTAAGCGAGCTGTCAAAAATAATATCGCCTACGGCAGTATATGTTACCTGACCGTAATCGTCATACGCATTTTCCATATCAACAGTGATATTGTCATATGCGTCTGAATTATACTCTGCAGCCTCAGGATTGTACTGTTCCGCACCGTCGTAATCCTTATCCTTAACACGGCTCGCGTTAAGCGCCTGAACACCGATTGCAATGTTGGAGTTAGAGTGAACATCGCCGTCGGTTATAACCTCTGATAAGTTGATGCGAACAAGATTGTTATAATTAGGCTGACCGCCGAATATTCCGATAATCGGCTGAACAAGATATCTGTTAACACCGTTAATAAAGCCTTCAAACGAAGCAGTAATCTGATTTATAGTGTCATTTGTTCTTCCGTTTATATCAACAGTCGGGGTTGTTTCAGTGCCGCTAGTAGAAGCGCCGAAAATAGTATATTTGAGTGCCTTTGGCATTTCTACATAATTAGCTTCGCACTTTACATAAGCTGTTTTTTCAAGATGAAGTGAATGAATATCAAGAACATTAGCAAAAAGTGTAGAGTCGTCAAGGGCAACCGTAATCTTATAATAGCCGGTTGTGATATATTCGCCCTCGTACATAGTTTCCTCGTTTGCAACGCCCTTTTGCTCAATCGTTACCTTAAGATTATCCTTGTACTTATCCTCATTTTTGTCATATCCGTTTTTAGCAAGGTATTCGTACGCTACATCATAAAGTGAATTATCGGCAGAACCAAGGCTCGACGCAACAGCCGTTGCAGCAGAGTCAACAGCGTTTTGAAGCTTTGCACCCATATAATGATGCAAACCGATGTCAATAGAAAGCGCAGTAAAGCCCATAAGGACTGTCATAAGAACAGCGCTCCATACAGTTATAGCACCGTTTTCCTTTCTAAAACGAAAAATGTTTTTAATTTTCAAGGCACTCACCTCTTTAATTTAACTGACCATAATAAATATATAATCAGTAATATTTATATTAATACTATATTATTCGCCTTTAGCATCCTCTGCCTTTGAATGTGCAAGTGAGAACTCAGACTGAAGGCGGTAAATCAAATCCTCAGCTTTGTCAATCGCACTTTCGTAAATGCGAGCAACCTCTGAGTATTTTTTCATATCGTCGTTTTCCATTCCCTCTTCAAGTCTGCTTGAGAGGTCTTTAATCTCAGCACGGTTTTTGTCAACCTTCTTTGTAAGGTGGGCAATATCGCGCTGCATATCTCTGTTTTTTTCTTCGAGCTTTTTGTTTTCGTCCTGTAAAAGTCTGTTCCTTGTGGAAAGCTTTTCAATCTTTTCCTCAAACTCTGCCTTCTCCTGCTCTGAAATATTCACATTTCCGGCAGGCATTACAGGATTGTCACGAAGCTCATCTCTTTCCTTCTGAACTTTTTCATAAAGGGAATTCATCTTTTTCAGCTCGCCCTTAACCTGGTCAAGCTCGCATGAAAGCATAGAATTCTCATTTCTCAAATCCGCATATCTTGAGTCGAATATCTCTGATGCGTTTTTGTTTGAATTAACAAGGCTGTCAATAAACGTGTCAACCTGCTTAGGGTCATAGCCTCTGATAACCTTGTCAAAATTGTACGATTTTGCGGCGCTGCCTAAAATCGCCTCTCTGTTCAAAACATCGTTTACTTCGTTACTCATATATCTAACTCCTAAAAATATTATTTGAATTCAAGCATATCACCGACTTGTATGCCAAGCTCGTCGGCAACCGAGCTGTTAAGCTCAAGCACCATATGACATCCCTTAACTCTTTTTCTTACCTTGTTTGGCTTAACGGCTCTGTCAATAAAAAGCACCTCACCCTCCTTTGAAATTGCGACTGTGTCTATATCAAATCGCATACCGAAGGTGTGAATTTCATTACATGGTGTAAGAAGTAAACCGTGGTCACGCGGTATACTCTTCCTGTACATCAAGCCCATAAATCTTGTATAGAAATTACTTGCGTCCTCAATGTAATCGCAAATTACCTTATCATTTTTTACTAGTTTTAATATTTTCATTTTTTTAGAATAAACTTGTACCGCTGAGCGTATCCACAACCGAAAAAACAACCGGTCCAAGGATTACACACATAATAGCAGGAAGGATGAATACAACCGTAGGAATTGTCATCTTTGTAGGTACCTTTGCAGCTACCTCCTTGATTTCCTCGCTCTTTTCCATTCTGAGCTGCTCAGCCTGTGCCTGAAGCACATTTGTAATAGGAATACCAAGCTGATTTGCCTGTACAACAGCAGATACAAAAGTCTTGAGTTCTTTAACATCTGACGCATCAGCCATTGCCTTTAATGCATCGTTTCTGTTTTTACCGAGCTGAACCTGTCTGAACACCGTCATAAGCTCATCAATAAGCGGGCCTTCCATTCTTTCGGATATTTTGACAAGTGCTGCATCAAAACTCAAACCTGCTTCCATACAAACGCTCATAAGGTCGATGGTTTCTGCAAGCTGAAGCTTGATTGCGTTCTGATGACTTTTAACTTTACTATTTAAGAAGATTGTAGGTCCGAGCAAAGCAACAACAACACCAACAAGACCAATGATAAAAGCCGTACTTCCCAGTACTCCGTAAAGAACGAATGCAAGTCCAAACGAAATAACAATTACAACTGCAGTAAATGCTGTTTTGAAAAAGCTGTAGTTACTTGCTGAAATATGTAATCCCGCTTTTCTGAGTTTTGCTGCAAGTTCTGCATTCTGCTGCTTTTTTCTTGCGGATTTTGTAGCGTTTTCACCATATCTTTCAGAATTAGAAAGCTTGTCAAGAAACGGTTTAACTACACGCTCATAAAAGGATGTATCGACATTTTTGTAATCTGTCGGCTTAGCAGGCTCTTTACCGATTGACTTCATTCGGCGGATATTGTTATCCTCCTCCTGACCTTTTTTCGACAAAATAATAATTACAAAAACAAGTGCAAAAAGCGCATACGCAATAACTAAAAAATTAATCATAAAACTATATTCGCCTCCTACATCTTAACCGTTGTTATCTTCTTAATCATAATAAATGCCATAAGCTCAAATCCGGCTGCTACCGCAAGAACAATATTTCCTCTTGGCTCTGTATATAAAACCTTAACAAAATCATAACTTATCAAGGTAAACATACCAAGCATTATAACCGGCATTGCACCAACAATAAGACCTGACATTTTACCGGATGCCGTTGCAGTCTTAAGTTGTTTTTTGAGCTTTATACGATCTTTAATTGTATCCGATATGGTTTCAAGAATATGGGAAAGGTTACCACCCGTCTGTCTCTGAACAAGAACAGCCGATATCATAAGCTGAAGATGAGAGCTTTTCATTCTTTCACCCATATTCTCAAGTGCATCCTCAACGGAAAAGCCCATATTCATCTCTTTGATTGCTGTGGCAAATTCAGTAGAAACCGGAGCATCCATATCCTTTGCAATGGTTTCCATCGCCTGATTAAAGCTGAGACCGGAACGAAGACAGCTGCATGCAATCATAAGTGCGTCACTGAGCTGTTCGTCAAATTTTTTGAGCCTGCTTTTCTGTTTGGATTTTACATACACAACGGGAAGAGCAATTCCCGCAATAACTAAAACAATAAGAAAAACATAATTGGCGGTAAAAAGGTAGAGAATACTTCCGGGAATAAAAGCAAGGATAATCCATATAAGAAGGAATTCCTCAGGTCGCATTGCTATATCAGCCGACTGAAGCTCCTTGTAAATTACCGTACCGATTTTTTCAAAAAAGTTACTGCGCTTTCTGAGCTGTTCACGCTCTCTTTTCTGACGTTCGCGTCTGCTTTCATGCCTTACAAGAGCAACGTTTACTCCGTCACCCTCTCTGTCGTTAAGCTCTTCAAGTCGCTTGTCAGCTGCAATCTTGTTAGCTCCGACTGCCGACGCAATAATAAATGCCAGTGCAAAGGTTAACAGAGCAAAAGCCACTGTAATAAATATAATATTAAGCATTGAACCAGTCATTGTTTACCTTAACTCCGTTCTCCTTGATTTTGTCAATACATTTCGGAACAATACCCGTCGCAACGAATTCACCCTTAAATTTACCGGATGCATCCATTTCACCTTCGGTATCATAAACGAAAATATCCTGCATACGAATTACGTCGCCCTCCATTCCGACAATCTCGGATATGGAAACGACCTTTCTTGAACCGTCGCGAAGACGAGCCTGCTGAACAATAATATTAATAGCTGATGCAACCTGGTCCCTGATTGCCTTGGAAGGAAGCTCGGAACCTGACATCATAACCATGGTCTCAATACGTGAAATTGAGTCCCTTGGCGAGTTAGCGTGAATTGTTGTTATAGAACCGTCATGACCTGTATTCATTGCCTGAAGCATGTCAAGTGTTTCTTCGCTACGTACCTCACCGACGATAATTCTGTCAGGTCTCATACGGAGTGCGTTTACAACAAGGTCACGGATACTGATTCTACCCTTGCCCTCCATATTTGCCGGACGGCTTTCAAGTGTAATTACATGCTCCTGCTTGAGCTGAACCTCAGCTGAGTCCTCTATTGTAACAATTCTTTCGTCTTCAGGAATATATGATGAAAGAATATTGAGCAGTGTGGTTTTACCTGAACCGGTACCACCTGATACGATTATATTAAGCTTACCCTTAACGCACGCATCAAGAAACTCCAGCATTTTTGGAGAGATTGAACCCCATGTTATAAGATTTTCAGCTGTAATTGGAGTTTTACCGAACTTACGTATTGTAAGTATCGGACCGACAAGAGAAACCGGAGGAATAATAACATTAACACGGGAGCCATCGGGAAGTCTTGCGTCAACCATCGGGCTTGCCTCATCGACATGTCTTCCTACCTTGGTAACAATTCTGTCGATAATCTGCATTAAATGCGCGTCATCCTTAAACTTTATATCAGTAAGAGAAAGCTTACCTTTACTCTCGACATATATCTGATAAGGTCCGTTGACCATAATTTCAGAATACATATCACTGTCAACGAGCACTTGTATAGGACCGTAACCCATAATGTCGTCGTAAAGCTCTTCGGAGATAAGTCCTCTCTCTATACGGGGAATATTATACTCGGGCTTATTAACATACTCGTTAATAAGATTTCGCATACCGTCGTCCGTAATCTCAAGGTTTTCTGAAATCTGCTGTTCAACGATTGCGTTGTGGATTCTCGTTTTAACCTCTGCGTACGGATCCTCCTTCATCTTTGAGCGAAGATTTTCCTCTCTCTGCGAAGGGGGAATTACGACGTTACTGTTTTCAGCTGCATTGTTTTCCTGCTCAAGTGCTGAGCCGTATCTGTCAAGTAATCCCATTATTTATTCTTCTTTCCGAATGATTTTTGCTTTGAAGGAAGATTTCCTTCTCTCTCAAGAATTAACTTGTTTGCGAAATTTGAAAGATCTCTTGAAATAATCGAACGCGGTTTGAAGGTAACAGCCGGCTGTCCGTTATTTAATGAAGTATTAACTGTTTTGAAATCGCTTGCAATTACTGCATATGAAGGAATACCCAGAAGACCTTCAAAATCGCTGATTTTCACAGTATTCTTCTTAACGTTCTTGTTGATTACAAGCTTAACCTTATCCTTTTGGTTAATCTGCTGTAAAACATTAAGGCATGTCTTTGCTCTCTTAAGTGAAAGAATGTTAACATCATTTACCATAAATACCGTATCAGCACCCTCGATAGCTGTGATAACGGGGTCAGTAAGCTGACAACCGCAATCGATAAGTATGTATTCAAAATAGTTTCTTCCAATGTCGAGAATCTGCTTAACCGTATTAGTTGTTACATATTCTGCAAGCTCCGGAGAATTGGGAGATGCAAGAAGCGAAAGTCCTGACGCATGAGTTGTACAGCATGTCGTAAGGTTGTCAATTGAAACGCCGTTTGTATCTCTTGCAAGGTCAACGATGGTTTCAGTGGGAGATATATCAAGCGCCATATCCGCATCGCCGAACTGAAGGTCAAGGTCAATAAGAAGAGTCTTTTTACCCTGTGATGCAAGTGCAACGGCAACGTTTGTGCAGATAGTGGTTTTTCCTACGCCGCCCTTTCCGCTGAAAAACGCATAGACGTTTGAACGGGTTTTTCTTTCGGCACCCGATGAAGGGCTGAATTTTCTCTCTCTTGCAACAATGCTTGTGATGTTTTCGCAAAATTCTGTGCCGCCGATACCGATATCCATAACCTGACGGATACCTGCCTGTGCAGCCATATTTACAAGGTCAACCGTAACCTTATCAGTAAGAATAACTGCTGAAGCACCGTACGAGCCAAGTCCTAAGCCGTCAACGAAATCAAAGAAAGGCGTATCGATATCGCCGCTATCAATAAGAAAAGCAACTACATCAGGAACAAAGCCTTGAATCCTGACCTTTGCGCCTGCCTCCATATCAGCATAGCCGATAATGGCAATATTTTCATCAACAAGCTTATTTTTAAGAGCAACTTTATATTCGGTGTTGTCGGAAACAACAACAATATTTATTTTATCCATATCACACAATCCTCTTGTTTAATTAATGTATTTAGCCTTCTGCACGCGAATTGAGCACAAGCTTGTAGTTCTTTTCCTCAACCTGTCTGAGTTCAAGTGCCTCTTCAGGAGTAACCTCTACAGTAATGGTAGCATATGCGGTAATTGCATTACCTGTAGAAGCGGCAGCAGTATTATCCGTGTTATTTGAAACCCTTAAAACTTTAAGATTTTCATAAGAAAGTTTTGCTTCAAATTCTGTCGGATCGTCCTCATCACGCTCATATGTGATAATGTCAACTGTATCGTTTGGTCCGATATATCCGTCAACGCCGTTTGCCTGGCTTGCGTTTATTGAATATGCAACCATACCCGGCTGAAGTTTGTAAGAAAGACTGACATTGTCCGCATCCTTATCAACAAGCCTTTGGCTGTTAATCTGCTCGCCCGCATAAATTGTATCAAGCGTGATTTTTTCGAGTAAATCAGCTTTATCCGTAACATAGTTGGGACCGGCGTCTGTTACAAGCACCTGCTTAACTATAAAGCTTGCATCCGAAGTGTCTTCCTCTGTGCCAAACATTTCCTCAGTTATCTGAGTGTTTTCCTCTATGTCCTTTGCAGCTACATAGATATTGACGGTATCAACGTCCTTAATAGTTGTCTTTGCGTCAAGCTCACGTGCAAACATAAAGGTTGCAAAGCCTGCAATAAGTGCAAAGATTACTGCGATGAGATAAACCTTTTTCATAAATTTGACCTTCCTTAATTTAGTTATTAAAATCTTTCAGGATTTAAATTTTTAATATATATTATAAGATTTCGGAAAGCCGAAATCTTTTATTTGCCGTTAAAGCGCAGAAAACCCCATAATATTATGAGGCTGAATTAAACTGCTTTTCCACTTTAAAAGTAGCTTGTGATGTCAGAGTTTTTGTCATATGGTCGGAAAATGCACCGAGCACAGGAGTCAGAACTCTCATATCTCCTTTTACCGTAACTGTAACATCTCCGTCGCTTCGCTTGTTAATATCATAACCGTGAAGCTCGACAGAGTCGCTTGAGTCATAAGTATATGTAATGTCAATTGAAACATTTTTAATGTTTGTAGGAAGAGTATTCTGAACAGTTGAAACTATATCCTGCTCTTCCTTCGTAAGAGTGTCACCGGTATGGTTTTTATCAACGTAGATATACTCATCACCGCTTTTCTGATAAGTAAAATCTCTGTCAACAACCTCCTGCGCAGTCTTATCATAACAGCAATCGGTAAACTCAACGCACGCAATACGCGCAGCATTTCGTGCTGAATTTTCAACGGAAATATAGTTATAAAAAAGCCAGCCGAAGTCCATAATTCCCATTACAAGAAGTAAGAAAACAGGCAAAACAAGGGCAAACTCGACCATATCCTGTCCGTCCTCACGCTTAAAAAAGCTATTGATTTTTTTCAACGGCTAATCACCTTCCGTTTCAATAAATAAGGGTTATAAAAACAGGGCGAGTAAAACCCGCCCCGCTTTTATTTAAATTTTAATCGCTAAGTAAACTGTTTGCAATTAAGCAGATGTTGTAGCCTTGTCAAGAGCCTCGTTAGCGTCTGTGAAGAGCTTGCTAATCTTTGGTCCAAGGAATACGATAACAGCTACTGCTGCGATAGCGATAAGGCCAAGGATAAGTGCATACTCAACCATGCCCTGTCCGTTCTCATCCTTAAAGAATGTCATTAGTTTTTCCTCCCTTTTAGTAAAATTTTAATATTAAATCGGCATTGCGCCTTTTTAATCATATTAATCCCGAAGAGCTAAACAAAACACTCAGCGGGAAGCACATTGCAATAACCATACCAAGCGAAATAAAAGGTCCCATCGGGATAAGCGTTTTCATTCCGCCTTTCTTGCTTATCTTAAGATAAACAAAGGCAATTACAACAAACACCGCCATTAATATCATCGACTCAAAATATCCGGCAGCACCGATACATAAACCGATTACGCCGTTATATTTGATATCGCCCGCGCCCATCGGAATTTTCAAAAGGCTTGGTATAAAGCATACCACCATACCTAAAAAGAAACCGATAATCGCTTTTGGTATTTCGTCAATGCTTTCGGTCATTATGCTTACAACTGTAATGTAAACTGCCTGAATCACAAGCATCGCAAGAAGAAGCGGATTTGGAATCTTACGAACAAGCGAATCAACAGTTGCAATACTAAATACAGGAATCAGTAAGATTATGTTTCTGACGCCCTCTCTCAAAGCCCCCGGATCCTCAGTATTAGTAGTAAAACTTATACCAAGAGCGGCAACAATCGCCGCAAAAACAATGAGAATTCTTATAGGTGTTTTAACAAGCGGTGCAAGCTTTGAAGGATCATCCGTCCTTCTCTTTGCAAGCCATTTCGATAGCGGGATAGTAATGATTCCTAATAAAATTCCGTAAACCAAGGAAAATATTATTTTCCCGACCATTAAACCCGTCACAATAAAACTCCTAATCGAAAGTTGTAAGCTATGGCAAAATGTCATATACTACGATTAAATTATATCAATATAAACAAGAAGTTACAAGGGTTTTTTTATTTTTCGTTAAAAATGAACAAAGTATGAACATATTTTATGGCAAAATAAACAAAAAAATATTCCGCAAATTGACATTTGACTATAAAATGGTTCATCTTCTTTTAAAAGTAAATGATAAAAAATTAACAAAAAGTTCAAAATTTCAGACAGTAATTTTCCTGAATTCGTAGATATCCGTGTCAAAAAGCGAGCATTTTTTGTCAAAATCCTTTTGCATTGACTCCTCTTTTTTAGGATTATAATACTTAATCTTCCTAACATCTGCACTTGCATCATAATACATTCTTTTTCCGTTTTTCGCAGTTGCAAATGCAAAGACATGTATTACTCTGCTTTTCTTCAAAACCTCGGTCATCTCAATTTCGCCGTCGCGGTCATAGTAAAGTGCAAACTCTGCCATACCACCGTCATAACCCTGACCGCTTTTGAATGAGCTGCCAAGGGCTTCTTCATATGCTTGCATGGCGGTTTTTCCTTCGTCCTTAACGGCAATGGTTACAGAATACTCTTTTACCGAAGAAATATCCTGTGCGCGCATAAGTGTGCAGCCGTCGCACATATATATTCCCCGGTCATTGAGTGACTGCATATAACCGAGCCAGCCGTAATCGGCAGTGTACCTCTCAACGCTGAAAAGCCTTCCGCCATTTTTTAGATGTTTTGAAATAACTGCAGAATAATCCGAAAATGCTTCCTGATACTGCGCCTCTCTTGACGAACGTTCACCGATAAATGATAACGGTTTTGTTTTTTTATCCGCAACATCAAGAAGACATCTGAAAGAGGTTATGGCATCAAATTCCTTTTCAAGATTCATCTCATATATATCTACGCATTTGAAGTCCACATTATTAATGCCGAGCTTTTCGGCAAGCTCCTTTGCATTATTTATTGCCTTTTCGTTTATATCTACGCCTGTGAAATAACTATCCGGAAACTGCATTGCCATAAAACAGGTTACAATGCCGCAGTCGCAGGCAAGGTCAAGAACATTTCCTTTGAGAGCCTGCACATTATCTATAACCATATTTCCTATATGGCGGAATACTCCCCCGTCAAATGCTGCGGAAATATAAACCGAACCTTTAAGTGTTTCATTCTTAAGTGCATAAAACTTGTTGTTGTCAGTCGGAGCGCCCTCTGCGCGTGAATTGAGAAGGTTTGCCATGTCAAGCGCATACTGCCTGCTTGTGCAGGCGGCAAGTCCGCCCATAAACTCCTGAGAATTTTTTATATATTTAAGACCAACTGTCTTCATATATTCTTCAACCTGTGGATAAGCCTGCATATCTTCTTCTCCTTAATACATAATACTCTATATATTATATATGACATTTGGAAAATTGTAAAGAATAACAGACGGCAGCCGAAAAGGCTGCCGTCTGTTTTATATTAAAAACAATGAAATATTATATTAGTCGCCGAGCGCCGTGGACTGTTCAACCTCTGTTTTCTTGTGGTAACAAGCAAAAGCGCTCTCAACGAGTTCGCTGTCCGGCTTAGGAGTTATAAGCGAAACAACAGGTACGATAACAAGTCCTGCGAGCATTGCAACCGAGCCGCAGTTAATCGGCGACTGAAGTATTACAGGGAAGCTTGATCTGAAGAGCATATTGAGAATCATAATGCCCGCACCGAAAATAAAGCTTACCCAGCAGGCTGCCTTCGTAGTCTTTTTCCAATATAGCGAATAAAGGAACGGAGCAAGGAAAGCACCTGCAAGTGCGCCCCACGAAATACCCATTAGCTGAGCTATAAAGTTCACCTGTGTATTATACTGAAGAAGAGCAATTACTGCAGAAACCGCAATGAAGAACACTACAAGAACTCTCATAACAAGAACCTGCTGCTTTTCCTTCATATTCTTTGCGATTGTACCCTTGAGAAAATCTATAGTGAGTGTTGATGATGATGCAAGAACAAGGGAAGAGAGCGTCGACATAGAAGCCGAAAGCACAAGTATTACAACAAGCGCAATAAGTATAGGCGATAAATCAGAAAGCATTGTCGGGATAATTGAGTCAAATCCGCCCTGAATTGTACCGTCCTCGAGTATTGTAAGCTTGTCAGAGAAAAGTCTTCCGAAGCCGCCGAGAAAATAACAGCCGCCTGCAACTACTATTGCAAAGAAAGTTGAGATAATTGTTCCTTTTTTTATGTCCTTCTCGCTTTTGATTGCATAGAATTTCTGCACCATCTGGGGAAG
>DLBD01000020.1 GCA_002494125.1 Ruminococcaceae bacterium UBA7030
GCCTCTCCCTCACGGTCAGGGTCGGTTGCGAGATAAACATAATCCGCTGCGTCCGCCTTTTTCTTAAGGTCCTTTACAAAGTTTTCCTTGCCTTTGATGATTGCATACTTAGGCTCAAAATCCTTTTCAATATCTACACTGAGCCTTGCTGCAGGCAAGTCACGGACATGTCCCATAGAAGCAATTACATCATAGCCTCTGCCGAGATAACCTTTGATATTTTTTGCCTTTGCAGGCGACTCTACAATAACTAATTTTGACATATATTTTATTCCTTTCAGGATTGTTTATAACGTTTTCCGGAAGCGCTTTTAACCAAGCCCATAAGTTCGAGCTGCATAAGCGCCGACATAACCTTGCTGCTTTGAAGCCGGGATTTTTCAATTATTACATCCGCATTTTCAAAATGCTTTTCAAGAGAGTAGTAAACCGTTTTAAGATCACCCGCAAGGCTTAACGCCTTATTCTCAAGCTCAATTCTTTGTTGTCTTCCCTCTTCAAGATGGTCGAAATCATAGTCTTTATTATCATCTTCAGTATTAGCACCTTTGTCGGAGTTGTCATACATAAGCTCTTCAATGCTTCTCACCTTTGACATATCGACTGTAGCAAACCTGTTACGATACACGCTTAATATACTTTCAGGCGAGGTTGCGACATATGCTCCGTCCTCGATAAGCTTATTGGTGCCTCGGAAATCAACGTCCAGAACTGACGACGGAATTGCAAAAACATCTCTGCCCTGTTCAAGCGCATGCTTTGCAGTGATAAGGCTTCCGCTTTTAACACTTGCCTCAACAACGAGAACGCCAAGTGAAAGACCGCTTATGATTCTGTTTCTCATAGGAAAGGTATACCTTGACGCACTTTCAAACGGAGGATATTCGGTTATAAGCGCTCCGTTCCTTTTAATCACATCACGAAGCGGCTCATTTTTCATAAGATAATTTGCTCCAAGCCCGCAGCCGAGAACCGAAATTGTTTTCCCTCCTGCCATTATTGCGCCCTTGTGACTTGCTGTGTCAACTCCAAGTGCGCCGCCGCTGACAACTACTGCGCCTGCCTCTGCAATACCTCTGCTCATTATATGAGCACTCTTTACGGCGTATGCGCTCGCCTTTCTGGTACCGACAACGCCTATGCAAAGACTATTGTCAATATCAGGCAGCTCTCCGTCAACAAAAAGCACTGCAGGAGGATTATAAATCTCCTTAAGCCTATTGGGGTATCGTTCGTCGTCAAAGTCAATAATTTTCCACCCGTTTTGCTCACAAGTATATATTATCTCTTCAATACTGTTGAGACTTGTGCTTTCAAGCCGGTTTATCTGATTTAGCGAAAGTGACGGACTCATACGCCACTCGATTATATTTGAATTGTAAATCTCTTTAGCGCCGCCAAACTCTTCGCAAAGACTTTTTATCGCAGCACCTGCACCAAGTGCACGGGAAAGCCATAGCCAGTATCTTAAATTCTCACTCATCGAAGCATCTCCCACATTGTGATGGCTCCTGCAACCGAAGCATTAAGACTTTCTGCATTTCCGAGCATTCTTATTTTTACAGTTGCATCACTTAATGCAATAACACTATCCTGCACTCCGTTTGCCTCGTTTCCGATAACACAGGCACATCCTTCTGTAAAGCTTACATTTGTGATATCAAGCGCATCACTGTTTGGTGAGGTTGAATATACTTTTATGCCGTTTTGCTTAAGCTCTTTAACACAGTCTGCCGCATCGCCGTAACGAATAACATTAAGTCTGAGCACCGAGCCCATTGAGGCACGAAGCACCTTTGGGTTGTAGATGTCACAGCCTGAGCTGACAAACGCCGCTGAAATACCAAGAGCTTCAGCAGTGCGGATGATTGTTCCGACGTTTCCGGGATCCTGCACGTTATCAAGAATTATATACTTACCGTTTTTGTCGAGGACAAAATCATCATCCTTCATCCTGCAAACAGCGTAGACACCTTGCGAGTTTTTTGTTTCTGACAGCTTTTGTGAAACCTCGTCAGAGATAATATATCCTCTTTCAGACTTTTCAAACATCATATTCGCAAGATCCGTATATTTGTCGTAAGCTGTCTGCGTTATAAGAAAGGTGTCAACTTCATAAAAAGAATTAAGGATATCGAAAGAAAGCCTTGCTCCTTCTAAAACAAAAAGTTTTTTATCCTTACGCTTTTGGGAGGAAGACATCAGCCTTTTGATATCCTTTATTAGTTCGTTATTTTTTCCTGTGATTTTATCCATACACATCTCCGAGCGTGCTAATAATTTACTTTCGTTTAATCAAATCACGATAATATTAATTTTATATAATATTACATTATATTAGAAAAAATTTCAATACTAAAATTAAAAAAATGCATAAAAAAATCGGACGGTAAAATAACACCGTCCGATAATAAACTATTAAAGTGCTGCCTTTGCAGTTTCAACAAGTGAAGCAAATGCTGCAGGATCTGAGATAGCAATCTCTGAAAGCATCTTTCTGTTAAGGTCGATACCAGCCTTCTTAAGACCGTTCATAAAGGTTGAATAGTTGATACCGTTAGCCTTACAGCCTGCAGAAATACGAGTAATCCACATTCTTCTGAAATCTCTCTTCTTCTGCTTTCTGCCGATATATGCATACTG
>DLBD01000077.1 GCA_002494125.1 Ruminococcaceae bacterium UBA7030
GGAACACCGATTTGGCGCATAATGTCAGATATTACAACGTCCATATCCTCATCATCAAGCCTTGCACTTGTTCGCTTCTGCTTTTCTGCCTTCCACGAAGACAGGCGTATAACCCTTTTGGCAACTGACTGAGGAGTAACAGGCTTAATAAAATAGTAATCAGCGCCTGCATCTATAATCTGCTCTTCAAATTCCGCCGAGTCTATCGAGGAAATAAATATTATAAGGGGCTTCTGCCTTACCGACTCATTTATATGGTCAAGAACGTCCATACCGTCTGCACCTGACATAAACGCATCAATTATGAGGACATCTATATTCTGTGACTCGAATACTGATATTACACGCAAACCGTCCTTCTGGGTAAGAAGAACATCAAAACCAGCCTCCTTCAGCTCGTTTTGACACGCCTTTCCGAATTGCGCCGAATCGTCGGCAATAAGTACCTTTAATTTGTTGTTCATTAATATTACCTCCTGAAATTTAATTGTGAATATCGTTCACATTTTTACATATTGTACCATTGATAAATAATTTTTGCAAGTCTTTTTCACAAATTTCTGTCATAAATTTTCACATATTTAATTTTGAGGTCATATTAATACAAATTTATTTATGCTTCGGCAAATATCAACAGCGTTATTCAGAGTCGGCAACAACTTCATAAGATTCTTCGAGCATAGTTTCAGCGAAAATACCGTATCCTTTTGCAGGATTATCAACAACGACATGCGTAAGAGCGCCTACAAGCCTGCCGTTTTGAATAATCGGAGAACCGCTCATACCTTGAACTATACCACCGGTTTTTTCAAGCAGCGCCTCATCAGTCACCTTTACGACAATGTTTTTACCCGAAGCACTGTTATAAGAGATTCTCGTTATCTCAACGTTATAAAATGCAGGAGGATTATCATCTACAGTACAAAGTATCTGTGCGTGTCCCCTTTCCGCCTCCTGCGAAGCAGCTACATAATAAGCCTTGCTTTCGTCAGGCGAATTTATATATGTGCCGTATATACCGTTATCGCTGTTGAGGGTAAGCATACCTATCGGATTATCAGAAAAATCACAACAAAGAGAACCCGCCTCGCCATCCTTACTTTTATATAATTTAGTAACCGTTGCCTCAACCGCCTCCCCGCTTAAAATCGGCATAACGTCATTAGTATCAACATCATTCACAGGGTGGCCGAGAGCTGCAAAAGAGCCGTTTTCCGGATTATAGAAGGTAAGTGTTCCTATGCCTGCGGTTGAGTCCCTGACCCAAACGCCAACCTTATATTTTCCCTCTGAGGGTGAATAAACAGGCTTAAGGGATAAAGTTTTATAATTTCCGTTTCGTTTAATCACAACCTTGTATGCATCTGCATTGTTAGTATTGAAGGCCTCTTCAACCTGATTTGAAGAAAGCATTTTTTCATCGTTGATACTTATTATTATATCGCCCTTTTCCAAACCGGCGTCGTGAGCAGGATTTACCTTGCCCTGCGCCGTGTCGACATCGCGGGTGCCGACAACTATAACGCCATCGGTATAAAGCTTTATGCCAAAACACTCACCGCTGACGATAACCTGCTTTTCCTCCTGTTGATTAACAGTTGCATTTTTTACAGGGATAATGCCGAAAAGTCTTACCTGCGCATCAACTTCCGACACCCGCATATCGCCTTGATAATCAACTGTATCTCGTGGATTAATATTAATTGTATAAATATCGTCAAAGACAATTTCACCAAGGCTGAATGCTGTTATATTGTTCGGAACGATTGCGCTGCCAAGCGCCACAAGTGAAAAAATCACACAAAGAGCGGAAAACACTACTGCCGTAAAAATTCTGATTACTGTTTTCAATACTATCACCCATTATAGTATTGACAAAAACAAAAAAATAACGCACTGCCGTTTGGCAATGCGTTAAAAAATTATTGTTAAATTGAAACCTCGTGTGCGATATTGTATAAATCCATATCGATGGTCTTTTTCATATTAAGAGCTTCAAAGATATCGAAGTCAACAATCTCTTCCTTTTGAGCTGCAACAACACGGTTTCCGATGTCTTTCATAAGAAGCTTAACAGCGTAGTTACCCATTCTTGTAGCCATAATTCTGTCCTTGGCAGTAGGATAGCCGCCACGCTGAGTATGACCAAGAACAGTTGCTCTTGATTCAACGCCTGTTTTAGCCTCAATTTCTTCTGCAAGCTTTTTAACATCAACACCTACGCCCTCTGCAGTAACAATGATGAAATGTTTTTTGTCAGCTCTCTGGGTTTTTTTCATTCTTTCTATAACGTGTTTTTCAATATCGAAAGGAACCTCGGGAATAAGGATTGCAGTTGCACCGCAAGCAATACCGGAATTGAGAGCAAGATAGCCTGCATGTCTTCCCATTACCTCGATAACAGAGCATCTGTCGTGGGATTCTGTGGTATCACGAATTCTGTCAACCATTTCCATAATTGTATTAAGGCAGGTATCATAGCCGATTGTGTAATCACAGCAAGCAATGTCGTTGTCAATAGTACCCGGGATACCAACGCAGGGAATTCCTCTTTCGGAAAGGTCTCTTGCGCCGCGGAATGAACCGTCGCCGCCGATAACTACTACGCCTTCAATGCCCCATTCCTGACAAGTACGAATTGCCTTTCTCATGCCTTCTTCAGTTGCAAATTCAACTGAACGGGCAGAATAAAGAATAGTACCGCCACGGTTGATAATATCTGAAACGGAACGCAAATTCATTTCAATAAAGTCACCGTTGATAAGACCGTTATAGCCTCTTACAACGCCATAAACCTTAATTCCGTTTTCACATGCTGTACGAACTACTGCACGAACTGCAGCGTTCATACCCGGAGCGTCGCCGCCGCTTGTTAAAACTGCTATTGTCTTCATAATATCTCCTCCTGAAATATCAGAGTAATCACTAAATATCTTTATAGATAATATTTGTATTTTAATAGCGATTTACAAAAATGTCAAGTATTGTATTTTCTTTTATTGATAAATCAGCTTATATAAACAACATTTTCATCGCCGAGTATCCTTTTAAGCTCTTTGATTTGTGTATCGTTAACCGAAACATATTGTTCTCTCGGCTGCTTTTCATACTTACCGCTGTCTATATAATAATAGTATAGCGGAGTACTGCCGTCAAAGATGCTGCAAATCATTTGCGCTTTAGATATATTTTCGTCATTTTTGCTGTTGAAGCGAAGGAAAAGGCCTGTCACCTTTTTCTTTTTTGAATGTGAATTTGCAGCAGTGCTGACCACAACGTCATTTTCTGTCGGCGGCTTTCCTATTCTATCTGCAAGGATTTTTGCATCCTTTTCCTCCTCAAGAGAAAGCGTGCCGTCAACAGAAATAACACCGCCTTCGTATATCAAGTCGCCATAGGTCTGCAAAACTTTCGGGAACACGACAATTTCTATTGAGCCGTATAAATCCTCAACCGTAACAAAAGCCATTGTTGCATTATTGCTTCGCGTCTGTTTCAGCGTTATGTGAGTTATAATTGCACAAAGTTTTACCCTGTCCTTATCTTTATAACCGGACATTTCCTCCTCGCTGCTGTCAAGAAGGTCGATTGTATTTGAAAAGCCTAATTTTCGGCAAATATCAGAATACTTATCCATAGGATGTCCGGAAAGGTAGAGTCCCGTCATTTCTTTTTCCATTTTAAGAAGCTCCGCCTTAGGAAATTCGCTCACATTCGGCATTTCAAAATCAAAGGTATTTGATTCTCCGGCGCTTAGTTCAAAAAATCCTACCTGCCCGTATTTTGTATTCTGACGGTACATTTCAAGGTTGCTGATCAATGCAGGAAGCGCCTGAAGCATCTGACGTCTGTTCGCATCAAAACAATCCATTGCGCCGCACCTTACAAGGCTTTCAACTGCCCTTCGGTTAAAATGGCCGTCCTGCATACGCATACAAAAGTCTGAAAGGTCGGTAAAATCGCCGTTTTCCCTTTCCTTCACCACCTCGTCGATAAACTCGGAACCAACATTCTTTATACCAAGAAGTCCGTAATTAATCACCCTGCCGTTCGCGGTAAAGCCTTTCATCGACGCATTTATATTAGGAGGCCCGAGTCTTAATCCAAGACGCTTACACTCTGCAGTATAGCGTGCAATTTTATTCGATTGATCGAGCACCGAGGTCATGAGAGCCGCCATAAATTCGGCGGGATAATATGTTTTAAGGTATGCTGTCTGATAAGCAACAAGCGCATAGCAGGCAGCGTGCGATTTGTTAAAAGCGTATTTTGCAAAGTCTGTTATCTGGTCAAAAATCGCCTCAGCCGTTGAAAGTTCAATATCATTTTCACGACATCCGTTTATGAAGTTCTCCCTTTCCCTTTGCATAACATCAAGCTTTTTCTTACTCATGGCACGGCGAACAATATCCGCTTTGCCGTAGGAATAGCCTGCAAGCTCTCTTAAAATCTGCATAACCTGCTCCTGA
>DLBD01000110.1 GCA_002494125.1 Ruminococcaceae bacterium UBA7030
GGAAACCTTAACCATATATACCTTACAGTCGAGGTCAAAATATGAGCACGCCATTGAAAGAGCAGTACCCCACTGGCCGGCACCTGTTTCGGTTGTAACGCCTTTAAGTCCCTGCTTTTTTGCATAGTAAGCCTGTGCAATAGCGGAGTTAAGCTTATGACTTCCGCTTGTATTATTACCCTCAAACTTGTAATAAATCTTTGCGGGAGTGTCAAGCTTTTCCTCAAGGCAGTACGCACGAACAAGTGGTGACGGACGATACATCTTATAAAAGTCTCTGATTTCCTGAGGAATATCAATATAAGCATTATCGTTGTCAAGTTCCTGTGCAACAAGTTCTTCACAGAACACGCCCGAAAGCTCCTCGGCAGTCATAGGCTGATGCGTACCGGGATTGAGAAGCGGTGCAGGCTTATTTTTCATATCTGCACGAACATTATACCACTGCTTTGGCATCTCGGACTCTTCAAGGTAGATTTTGTACGGAATTTTCTTTTCTTCTGACATAACTTTTTCTCCTTTCGTTTTTATTCGTATGTCATATGGGACACAAACAAAAAAGCCCTGTCCCTGCAAATGCTGGGACAAGACTGTTAAATCCTGCGTTGCCACCCGGCTTGATACGCTGTTACACGCACCCACTCATTACATACTATCATATGCTAACATTTTATAACGGAGCGTTTACTCCGGCTCGCATACTCGCACCGCTTTCAGCTCGCCCTCAAAAGCCCATTCGAATTACTGCCCTTCACCGTACTCCCACCGCCGACGGCTCTCTGAAGAATAGCGTCATAACTCTACTTACTCTTTATCTTCGGTTTGAATTCATTATATAATTGCATTTTTGATTTGTCAACAAAAATCTCAAAAATAGAAACACAAATAAAAATCTTTCCAAAAACCGATTTTCAAAATTTTCTTCAAACTTGACAAGTTATTGAAATAATTATATATTATTAACAATATACATATTTTTTACGTGATGGAAATAAGGAGATTTTCTGGTTTTCGATGAAACTTAAGGATTATATAAAAACAGATGTTGTAATTGTCGGAAGCGGAGTTGCAGGACTTTTTGCGGCTTTGTGCCTTCCGAGTGATAAAAGCGTTCTTGTAATAACCAAAGAGGATTTGAAGGACTGCGATTCATACCTTGCACAGGGCGGCGTATGCGTTCTTAAAAGCATTGACGATTTCGAGTGTTATTTTGAAGACACGATGAAAGCAGGTCACTACGAAAATGACCCTGAATCAGTCAAGGTTATGATTGAATCATCAACCGACGTTATTTCGACTCTTGTTTCACTCGGAGTAAAATTCGACACTGACGACGGCGGCACCTTTGATTACACAAGAGAAGGCGCACACAGACAAAACAGAATACTTCACCACAAGGATGAAACCGGTAAGGAGATTACCGCAACCCTTCTTTCAATCGCTAAAACAAGGGAGAATATAACTCTTGTCACCCAGACCACTATGATTGATATTGTTGAAAAGCACAATGTCTGTCAAGGTATAGTATGCGAGGACGAATACGGCGAAATGGGTGCAATTCTCGCAAAGGATATAATTCTTGCAACCGGCGGTATCGGCGGTCTGTTTCTCAATTCAACAAATTATCCGCATATCACCGGCGACGCGTTTGCCCTTTCGCTTATTCACGGTATTGAGCTTAAGGATATGAACTATATCCAGATTCACCCGACAACCCTTTACAGCAAAAAGAAGGGCAGGCGTTTTCTCATCAGTGAAAGCGTAAGAGGAGAAGGTGCAATCCTTCTTAACGAAAAAGGCGAAAGGTTTACAGACGAGCTTCAGCCGAGAGATATTGTCACAAACGCTATTGTTGAAGAGATGAATAAGTTTGGTACAGATCATGTATATCTCACACTTCCCACGATGTCAAGTGAGGAAGCGAAAAAGAGATTTCCGAACATTTTTGAGGAATGTATGGCAGAGGGCTATGATATAACAAAGGACCTTGTTCCGGTTACTCCTGCGCAGCATTATATGATGGGCGGCGTAAAAACGGACATAAACGGTCAGACCTCGATGAAGCATCTTTTTGCAGTAGGCGAAACTGCTTGTAACGGTGTTCACGGAAAAAACAGGCTTGCGTCAAACTCACTTCTTGAAAGCCTTGTGTTTGCAAAAAGAGCTGCAAAGCTTATCGCAGACGACAATGAGGAAAAGGTGCTTGACCTTCCCGATATTGACCTGAAGTCTTACCCTCCGAGCAAGGAAAGACAAAAGGAATTTAAGCGTATTATTATGGACGACATAAAAGGAAAGGACCCTGAATTTTATGATAAATGGTGTAACAATGAAGGTTAATATTGACCGCTATATACTCAACACCTTAAAAGAGGATATCACCTCGGAGGACGTTTCCGCAAACGCAGTAATGCCCGAGGACAAGCAGGGAAAGGCTGACCTCATCTGTAAACAGGACGGAATTATCTGCGGACTTGATATTTTCAGACGCACCTTCGAGCTTCTTGATGACACAAGCCGCTTTGATGCAAAAGTAAAAGACGGCGACAGAGTTAAGAAGGGCGACCTGCTCGGCGTTATTTACGGCGACATAAAGGCGATTTTAAGCGGCGAGAGGACTGCGCTCAACTATCTCCAGAGAATGAGCGGAATTGCCACTATCACAAGAGAATATATGGATGAGCTTGAAGGATATTCAACAACCCTTCTCGACACCCGTAAGACCACGCCGAATATGCGCCCGTTTGAAAAATACGCAGTAACAGTAGGCGGTGCAACAAACCATAGATACAATCTTTCCGACGGCGTTCTGCTCAAGGATAATCATATCGGCGCCGCAGGCTCAATAACAAAAGCGGTTGAGCTTGCAAGAGCATATGCGCCTTTCGTAAGAAAGATTGAGGTTGAAACCGAAACTCTCGACCAGGTTAAAGAGGCGGTTGAAGCAGGCGCAGAGATTATTATGCTCGACAATATGGATAACGACACGATGAAAAAAGCGGTCGAGCTTATAAACGGCAGAGCACAGACGGAGTGCTCCGGTAATGTCACAAAGGAAAGGCTTAAGGAAATTGCCGAAATAGGTGTTGATTTCGTTTCCTGCGGAGCGTTGACACATTCGGCGCCGATTATGGACGTAAGCCTCAAAAATCTGATTCCTACAGAATAACAAAAAATCCATTCATCAGATGATGAATGGATTTTTATTTTATACAGACCTTTTCAATTTTGACAGCACCTGAATAAACAGACACCATACCGTTTGGAACAAAACGATGTTTATTGAATTGAGTTGTCCGAGTCCGTTCATAAAGCTCAAGAGAGTTACAATACCAATACCGAGCGCACAGCCGAAAGTAATAAGCACGCTGAGTATTCTTCTCGCCTCTTCAAGTCCTTCGGCGCCCGACATAGCGGAAACAAATCCAAGCGCAGAGCCGTTATGAATTACATAGGCGGGTGATTTTTCAACGCACATATCGGAATACTTTTCAAATGTTCTTCCGTTTGCGGCGCTCATAACCCTTACAAATCCGTCGGGAAGCTGGAAAAGCTGAGCAATGCTCTCATCATTGATGAACGGATCCGAGCTTTTCACAAGAATAGTAAGTCCGCTTTTTTCAAGCTTGCGAAGCGCTCTTTTAAGCTTAGGCTCAGCGTTGTATGAAACAACAAACATTGCCATAAGCTTGCCGGCAATAGCAAGATAAAGAATCTTCCTGTTTTTTCTTGTGTATCTTTTTTCGAACTCCTCCCTCGGAACCTGAACGCCGTGATGAGAAAGAAGCTCTCTTGTTCCAACAAGAACTTTTTTTCTGTAAATCCATGCCGAAGTGCCGAGCCTGTCCTCATAAACTACGTCCTCAACCTCGGGAAGAATCGTCTGCTTTCCGATAATTACATCGTCAAAAACAGAGGAGAGCGGGCTTTTTGTTTTCATAATAACGGCGGCGGTCTGAATGATAACATCATCAGCCTTTGCACCGTTAAAGGTTTTTATGCCGTGGATTTCACAGCTTCTTGCTCCGAACAAATCCTGAGCTTCAATCACAATAGCATTTGCGTCCACAACCATATTTGCGCCCTCAAAGCCGTTTATCATAGCTCCGTTTTCTTCAAGCGATTTTGACATATTAAGAAGCGTGCTGTTTGTACAGAAAAGTGAAATACACGGAACGGAAATAGCCATTGCGCAAACTGCAATATTAAAGCCGTAATGAATACTATGTTCAATTATTGACGACGCAACAAAAAGCACAAAGCTCAGTGCAAACATAATAGAACCTGTAACTTTTGCAATGTTGTCAGCCGGCTCGTCACCCGAGCTGATATCGAGAAACTTTGTTGTGAAATCAGTCTTAATGCTTGTTTTAAGGTTAGCCTCACCCGTCAGAACGCCGCGGCTGATTATCGTTGCGTCAATGGTATTTGCTATTGTTTCAACCGTGTGAAGCTCATCAAGAGAAAGAATGAATTCAAAGTTTTTGATGATTCTTGTAAGCATTCTGCGCTTACCAAGCTGGCTCATAAACAGTGAGAATATTCCGACAAGTGCAAAAAGCGCACCGCCGTCAATATACATATCCACATCAACTGCAAGAAGCACCGTATGTAAAAACAGTATCACGTTTGACACTGCAATCGGGAAGTCGCTGTTAATTCCCTTTTTCACCTTAAAGCCGTGAACAAGCACCTTAATATTTATCACAAGCGCAATGAAATAAAGCACTGCGCAAACAGAGAAGAACACCGTATCGTTAAGAAGGAAGGACGGTAAATAGGCACTGCTCTGAAACCTTGTAAGAAGCGCTACAATCAATCCGATACCAAAGGTAAAAAGTGCGGAAAAGGTCGTTGCCGATTTCATCGCAAAAAGCTTTTCACGAAATTCCGTTTTATCGTCACGGCTTGTATACTCCTCCTGCTCAAGCTTATTTTCCGTTTTCTCCTCCTCTTCAATCTCATCCGGACTGAAAAGTCTGAACTTGTTAACCTTTTCCTTACGCCTTTCGGCGAGCTGCTTTTCGGCAAGTCTTTCGTCGATTTTTTCAACCTTGCCGTCAGCGTCCTCAAAGCCTTCAAGCACAATCTGATCGCTTTCGTCACTGTCATATGTATTCTGTTCGCTCGGCTTAGGCTGCTTGTCATTAAAAACAATTCTTGTGTTTTCAAGCTCGTCAACCGCAACTATTGTGGGAAGCTCCTCAAGGTCGGAGGTGTGGTCAAAGCTTGACTTGCTTTTAATAGTTGCAGGCTTTTCAACCATTTCGGGCGGTCGCTTTGAATAAACGGGTTCCTTACCGTCGGAATTAAAATAGCTTTTCTTAACCTTCTTAAGATCGCCGACAACACCTGTTTTCTGGTCAAGCTCAATCGCCCTTGTCTTTTGGTCTATTACCCTTGTCTTTTCTTCATCAGCGTGGCGAAGCGCCTTGCTGTCGATAACATTGGTCTTTTCCTCGCCGACAATTTTCATGTCTCCGTCGTCCTGCTCATCGGACTTTATATCGGGGATTGCAATCGTTTTTTCAACACCGGAAAATTCGCCTGCTTCAATACTCTCCTTGGTGCTTTCAGCCTGCTTTACAACCTTTTTTCTGATTTCTTCAGCCTGCTTTATTATTTCGTCAATAGATAAATTCTCACTCATAATTCTCACTCAATACAAATTAAAGTCCTAAACGCTGTCTTGTTATCTCATACATAAGGACGCCTGCTGCAACCGAAGCGTTAAGGGAGTTGACCTCGCCGAGCATCGGAAGCGAAACCGTTACATCACATTTTTCCTTGATAAGCCTGCCGACACCCTTGCCTTCATTTCCGATAACAAGTGCGCAGCCGCCTGAAAAATCGGTTTTGCACCAGGGTTGTCCGTCCATATCCGCACAGTAAACCCAGATATTTTTCTTTTTAAGCTCATCTATTGTTGAGGCAATATTCGAAACCCTTGCAACTCTCATATATTCAAGAGCGCCGCACGAGGTTTTTGCAACGATAAAATTAAGCCCGACATTTCGCCTTTTCGGAATAATTATCCCGTGAACCCCGCAAGCCTCTGCGCTTCTGATAATAGCGCCGAGATTGTGGCTGTCCTCAATTTCATCACAGATTATTATAAACGGCTTTTCATTCTTATCCTCGGCAAATTTGAGGATTTCGTCAACACTTGAATAGCTGTGGGCAGGAACATTTGCCGCAACGCCCTGGTGATTAGCGCCGGCGCACATAAAGTCAAGCTTTTTTCTGTCGACGGTTTTTATCACTATCTTCTTTTCCTTACACATAGCGATAATTCTGTTCACAGAGCCCTCATGCTCTCCCCTTGCGACAAGCACGTTTTCAACCTCTCTTCCGCTTTTGAGAAGCTCAATAACTGCGTTTCTGCCGATAACGAGATTATCGTTTTTTATTTCCTCTTTAGGCATATTTCTACCTCACATATTTACTCATAGTAATTATATCATTACATCGGTTTATATTCAATAAGTAATATTATGAAAATAAAATAATAATCCAAATATAAAAGAAAGCGTTCACTAAAGCGAACGCTTAATCCTTACAGGTATATTGTTTTGTGACAGGTATTTTTTGAGTTCAGGTACCGGAAGCTCATTGAAATGGAACAGGCTTGCAGCGAGAACTGCATCTGCCTTGCCATCTACAAAAGCGTCAAGAAAATGCTCAGCCTTTCCTGCACCGCCCGAAGCAATAACAGGTATGCCGACGCTTTCGCTGACTGTCCTTGTAAGCTCAATGTCATAACCCGTCTTCTGTCCGTCGCAATCCATTGATGTGAGCAGAATTTCCCCTGCTCCCCTTTTTTCAGCCTCTGCCGCCCACTTCACTGCGTCAATACCCGTGGGGATTCTTCCGCCGTTGAGATAGACTTCCCAGCCTTTTTCATTTCTTTTAGCGTCAATAGCACAAACAACGCACTGCGCTCCGAATTTATACGACGCCTCGTTTATTAAATCGGGATTTCTCACCGCAGCGGAATTTACGCTGATTTTATCGGCGCCGGCAAGAAGTATCTCACGAAAATCATCAACGGTTTTTATTCCGCCGCCGACTGTAAACGGAATAAACACTGTTTGCGCAACGCGCCTTACTATGTCAAGCATAGTGCTTCTGCCCTCGTGGGTTGCGGTAATGTCAAGCAATACAAGCTCGTCGGCTCCCTGCCTGTCATAAGCCGCTGCACATTCAACAGGGTCCCCCGCATCACGAAGGTCAACAAATGATACGCCCTTGACAACTCTTCCGTTTTTAACGTCAAGACAGGGAATAATTCTTTTTGCGTACATCACTCTGCCTCCGTTTCAATAAAGTTTTTAAGAAGCTTTAAGCCAAGCTCACCGCTTTTTTCAGGATGAAACTGTGTTGCAAAAAGCTTGCCGCATTCAACCGCACATTCAATATCGACTCCGTACTGAGTAGTTGCTGCAACGGCGTCGCCGGCACCCTCAAGATAAAATGAGTGAACAAAGTAAAAATAGCTATCCTCGTCAATGCCTTTGAAAATCCCGTCACTCTTTTTTATGTTAACGGAATTCCAGCCCATATGCGGAACCTTGAGCCCGTTTTCCTTCGGTATTTTCCTGATTTTTCCATCAAGAATACCAAGGCCTTTTACACTGGGGCTTTCCTCGCTCTCTTCAAAAAGAAGTTGAAGACCGAGGCAGATTCCGAGAAAAGGTTTCTTGCCTGCAACATCTTTTACAACGCCGGTAAGTCCCCTATCTTCCATAGAGTGCATAGCGTCGCCGAATGAACCTACGCCCGGAAGAATAATGTGCGAAGCGCAGTAAATTTTTTGAGGGTCTTTTGTTATTTCACTTTCGGCGCCGAGATAGTCAAGCGCTTTTTTGACGCTCGACAGATTTCCTGCACCGTAATCAATAATAGCAATCATACATTTCTCCTTTTTGTCGCTCGGTATATGGCACAAACGATAATCACGGCAAACACAGTATACATAAGTACTGTCTTAACGCTGGTTGTCACGCTTGAAAAGGAAGCAAGCGCCTTTGAAAGCTCTGATGCTTTCAGTATAATAAGGGTGCATATATTTTCCGTATAATCAGTTAAAGCAAGAATAATCGGTAAAAGGCAAAGCGGAAGTACTCGTTTTGTAAGCCTTGCAATAATAAAGAAAAAGAATACCGCATATACGAACGGATATAAAAAATCAAGCGGCAGCTGAAAGCCGAGATAAACCTCCCTTCCCCTTTCTGACAGAAGGGAAAGAAATTTCTTCGCCTCTTCAAAGCTGTAGGCAAAGTTCATATCAAAGCATCGTATACCGTTTGTATCACTTTCAATAATAGGTATCAGTAAAAAATTCATAATACCGCAGATTAATGCGGTGAATATACCGCTTATCACAATAACTGCCGTACCTTTTTTGCTTTTTATAAAGCTCATACCATCACCGATGTTAATTATATAATTTTAGTATGATAAAGTCAATTGTCGTTGACAAATCATTTTCATCGTGATACAATATGCAGGCATTAAGGCAGAATACGGAGACGTATCGAAGTGGTCATAACGGGGCTGACTCGAAATCAGTTAGGGAGCAATCCCCCGCGAGTTCGAATCTCGCCGTCTCCGCCAAAAAGAAGAAGTCACCTGTAGGTGGCTTCTTCTTTTTAGTAACATTAAAGCGAGATTCGAACCAGACACTCTATCGGGGCCCCCGAAAAGTCGTAAGACTTTTTGGGGAAAGGACGAGTCGCGAAGCGAACTACAGCAACATGCAGATTGCATTTTGCTTCGTAAGCGCAGCGAACGAGGACGCTGTCTCCGCCAAAAAGTAAAACCGTCCATCAGGGCGGTTTTTCTTTTTAATAACAATAAGGCGAGATTCGAACAGGACAATTTGCCGCAAGACAAATCAAAAAATAATTGAAATGTCGCCGTGCAAAGCGAGTCTTATTATTCCGACTGCCACAAGGTGTGCGGGGTAATAGATATAGAAAAACCATTTCATTGCCTTCCACTTTCCACGTTCTCCGTTATACCGGGAAAGTATCGGAATAGTGAGGAATGTGAACATCTGCAAAGCACCGTAAAGCTTATCGAGGAATATAAAATATACAGTAGCATAAACAAATGACCATATGACAATATCTCTTGACTGAAGTTTGAATTTTCCCCTATGTGAATATAGGAAAAGCGGGCACATAACCGCAATGCTTGACCAATCCGACGGGAATGATATAACACATATTACCGCTATGCTCAGTATCTTCGCCCACCGGGGTATTTTATCCTGTTTACAAATCCATATAAGCACCACTGCCCAGGCAAGCGACCACATAACGCTTGTCTGATTGAACACACCTGTTGAAAATGGCAGGAAATCAATTCCAAACGCAAAGTTATATGCAAAATGTGATACTACGGAAAAGGCAAAAAGCCTTGCGGCGTATTTGCCGAAGCTGTGTGTATAATGGCACCCCTCTGCAATGAAAAACCACATTATAGGCGCAGTCAGCCTTCCGACAATATGGAGTAGGAACACATACCAAACAGCCTGAGTTCCCGGAAAAAGCGCCCATGTCAGATGGTCGACAGTCATAGCGATAATCGCAATAAGTTTTATCTGGTTTGCATTAAGCCTTAGTTTTTTCTTCATTTTTTGACTCCCGAGCGGTGATAAAAAAGTGACCGATTAAATCGGTCACTTTGCAGTATTGGTTATTTATGCCTCAACGGCTTTTTCGGCGTCTTTTCTCTTTTTGCTCATTAAAATAAACACAACATCAAAGAAAGCATAAATTACAATCCATACATAATAGCTCTTGCTTACATGCTGCGCTCTTGCTGTCATAATAATAACGGCTGTAATCTTTCTTGCAAAATTAAGGAGAAGCGCTACAATTTGGAAATTGCAGATAAATCTTGCGCCTTTGTTTGTTGTCTGACTTGCAAGGAAAAGAAGCACAAGCTGAACAGCCGTGAAGATTGCAAAGGATGCAAAATAGCTTGCATACATTTTTCCTGTAAACGCAAGAAGATAGTTTGAAATAACCGATGTAACATCGTTTGCAAACGGCATAAGCACAAGTATTGCTATAATTGAAAGCGGTGAGATGTAATCGTCAGGATCCTGAAGCTTATAAAGTCTTAAAATAGCAAATGCAAAAATAATCATCGCCATTTTTTCAACTATATAATAAACAACTCCTGCCGCCATAGATTCCGAATTAATCAAGCCGAGTATATTAGGCGGCATCATACGAAAGCCAAACGCCGCAATCAATATACCGTAAAACGGCTCCTGCGAATTTACAAGAAGCATATACACGGCAAAGGTCATAAGCGAAAAAAAGAATGCTTCACCTAAAGCAAGTCCTCTTGAATGTTGAACAAATACGTTTACAAATCTTTCCCCTATGTATGAAACGAAAATTATAAATGCTGAAATCAGACAATAGGTATTGCCTGTCGATAGCTTTCCTTTCAATATAATCACCCCTTAATAAAATATTATATATCAATAAAAAAATAATGTCAATTTTTTCATGAAAAACACACAACATTCTTTTATTTTATTATATAATATGCTAATACATAATTATAAATTTGGGGAGGTAAAAAATGAATATAGAGCTTGGTATGTACAGACATTACAAGGGTAATGTCTATGAGGTTATTGCACTTGCAAAGCATAGCGAAACGCTTGAAGACATGGTGATTTACAGGGATGTAAACGCCTGCGAAAAGGTTTGGGCAAGGCCTGCAAATATGTGGAATGATGAAATAGTCATCGACGGCAAAGCCGTTAAAAGATTTGAAAAAATATGAAAAAGACCGTTAAGATATCAATATCTTAACGGCTTTATTTTTAATATATTTCGTCTTCAAGCTTCGAAATCTTTTCCTTTGCTTTTTCAAGCCACTCTTTTCGCCAAGGCTCAACGCCTTCGGTAAAGCTCGACGAAAGAAACGCCTCAACCATCTGAATACCGAGAGTCGGTGCAATCATCCAGCCGCCCATACAAAGAATATTAGAATCGTTAATTACCCTGCACATTTTTGCAGAATATACATTTTCAACACAGGCAGCTTTTATCCCCTTGAACTTGTTTGCAACCTGCGACATGCCCATTCCGGTCCCGCAAATAAGTATACCGAAATCGGCAGCTTTGTTTTGTATATCCTTTGCCGTCATAGGCGCAACCTCAAAAAACGGTACAGCCTCTTCCTCATTTTCAGGACCGTGGGAAATGTATTCAATCCCCTTTTCGTCAAGGTACTGCTCGATGCTTTTTCTCAGCGGATATCCCGACTTGTCAGACCCGATTGAGATTTTTATTTTTTCCATTTTTATTCCTCATTCATATTAAATACAATATTGTATGTAAACATCTTATTGTCATCGTCATATTCCCAGTCGTTAACTCCATCATATTTTCTGACAATTTTTTCAATGCTTTTTGTTCCGTAGCCGTGCAGTTCGGAATTCTCTTTAGTTGAAAGCAGTTTGTGGTTGACTTCCTTAGGTGCGACGCTGCAAGTGTTTTTTACAGTCAGTACAACAAAATATCTTTCCCTCTTTGTTAAAAAGCTAACAGACGGATTAGCGGATTTTGCAGCCGCTTCCAAGGCATTGTCCATAAGATTTCCTATAAGCGAAACCAAATCACTGTCATCTATAAAATCAAGATTCGACGACCTTATATCAATATGAAATTCAATATTGCTTTTGCTGCAAAGCATTGAATATTTGTTAAGTATTAAATCAAGCATTTTATTATTACTTTTTCCGATGGAGTCGTAATTGTCAAAATCGTTGTTAATACTTGAAAGGTACTCTCTTATCTGCTGCGTTGTATCCATAGATCCTATGGCGGAAAGGTGGTGCTTTATGTCGTGAATAAGCACTCTTTGTTCGTCATTTTTCTTTTCAAGAAGGGAGTAAAATGTTTTGTTCATCTCGTTCTTTTCGTTTTGAGATTTAAGAGATACAAGCTCGTTTTCATGCTTTTGGAGAAACTGATTATAAACGAATATAAAACAGCACAGCGCAAGAGAAGCGATACTGATACCTGAAAACAAAATACTAAAACCCTTCGAAATATCGTAAACCGTATCCATATAAAAAAGCAATAAAAGCGTTACGGTTACCATTATCGGATATAAAAACAAAAGAAAGGTTCTTTTCATATCCGTTACAGCATTGTTTTTCTTGTATGAATAAAGCACTGATATCAGCTTGCATATTATCAGATACAGCACCTTGCAGATTATGCCGAGTATTATAAGCGCAGAAGTGCTGTCCCTGTAAGCGTCAATCGGTATATGCATAATAGATGACGCCGACGACTCGACAAGAATTTCGGTTATGAGCATTATCGCAATAAGAATAGATGAATGAAAAACTGCGCTCTTCCAGCTAATATTAAAAGAGACTTTACTGAAAATCAGTGTGGAAAACAAAAGATAAACTGTATTAAAAATAATATTATTATTTCCAAAAAGATTAACAGCAAAAGCGGCAACATATAGCAAAACTGCTATAAGTAATGACACGCCTCGTTTTAGCTTCAGCTCATAATTATCGGAAAAATACATATAGGCAATTATAGCCTCAAAAAGATATACAAGTAAATAGAACCACTGCATTTCAATCACCAATAAGCATCATAAATTTTCTTTTGAATTCGGAGCGTCTGGAATGTGCAATAGGCACGTAATACTTGTTATACATTCTTAGTCCGGTGCTTTGAAAATATGTAATATAATTTGTATTAACAATAAAGGAATTGTGCGGTGACGCAAAATATGATTTGTTGAGCTTATTCTTCCAGAATTTAAGATTTTCGGTTGAATAGTATTCTCCGTTTACGGTAACCACCTTTGTTTTTCTCCCGAGAATCTCAAGGAATATTATTTCATTAATTCTTATTTTGACTTTTCCTTCTCGTCCGTCATTTACAAAAATAGTTATTTCGCTTTTATCCACCTTGCTGATAGCCTTATCAAGTCCCTTATAAAACCTTTGAGAATCAATTGGCTTGTCAAAAAATCTTGTAGTGCCGAGGTCAAGTGCTTCATCAAGATAATGCTCATACGCAGTTATAAATATGAGTACTATTTCGGGGTTTCTGTGCTGTAGCTCTTTTGCAATTTTAATGCCGTTTTCCTTGTCCATTTCAATATCAAGAAAAGCAATATCAAAAATTGCGGAGCTTTTGAGAATATCCTCGCTTCTGTAATAGCAATAAATATCAGCCGAAAGCCCGTGCTCCGAAAAGTATTGATTTATATGACGCTTAACGTCGTTAACATATTCCGCTTCGTCGTCGCAAATTACAATTTTCATTCGTTCTTTTCACCAAACCTAAAAAATGCCGTAAACTGTTTTATAAATAAAAGTTTACAGCATAATAAAATTATTGTCAAATATTTATTTAGTTGTGAAAATTTCTACAATATCGGATATTATTCTTTGATTTTCAGGCGAACAAAGTTGTATTTTATCCGTAAGGTTTTTTCCGGGTTCCTTTTTTATGCTTCCGAGTAAAAAATAATCCGGAGTTACGTCAAGCGCGTCGCAAAGCTTTGAAAGCATTTCAAGATTAACGTGTCTTGTTCCGGTTTCAAGATTTGAAATGTACTTATTTGAAACTCCGACCAACTCGGCAAGCTGGCGCTGTTTAAGCTTCAGCTCTCTTCTTCTTTGCGCAATGCGAAAGCCGATTCGCTCATAATCTATATTCATTAGTTCATCACCATTTTGATTGTAGCATTTAGCATAATCAAAATAAACAAACACATCTGCATATATTTCTACATATAAGCAGATTATTCCGTAAAATTTTACATGTTTTTTATTTTTTGCAGATTTTTTAACTTTTTTGTATGAAAAAAGTACAATTCTGTCAAAGCTGTTGAAAGCGCATTTTTTCGGGTTTAGTATTGAGATATAAAATAAAAAGAAGGAGGAAAGCGATATGAAATCAAAGAGCTCAATGCTTAAAAAGGCTGTTGAATTTTCATTAAAGGGTAACTCAAACAGTACAACCTGTATTACCATTTATCAGCCAAAAGCACCTGCGGCGTTAAAGAAATTCAGCAAGGTTGAAAATGATAAGTAAGCTTGCGCAAAAATCAGCTTTAATGCTTGTAAAAAAAGGCAGTATAGAGCAGGAGGAAAAGGAACTTTATGAATATGGATTATTTATATTAATCTCACATTTGTTCTTTTTTCTCCTTACTGTCGTTTTTGGGGTTATACTTTCCTGCATTATTGAAAGCATCATATTTTACATAGCTTTTCAGTCAATACGCCGATATGCAGGAGGATATCACGCAGCTACTGAATTGAGATGCGATATTATGTCCGGCTTAAGCATATTTTTAAGCCTTGCAGTCATCAGAGTTTCAAGCGTCTTTAACACTGAAAAAGCACTTTTTGTTTTAAGCATATTTTCATCAGTTGCCATAATTATATTTTGTCCTCTTGACACTCCCGAAAAGCCACTTTCAAAAAAAGAATTTCATTATTTCAGGAAAATATCCCTTATCATTCTTGCACTGATTATCTTAACTTGCGCTGTTTCATTTATATTTGGTTTAAGCAAGGTATATTTGCCATGCTTGTTGAGCCTTATACTTGAAGGATTATTAATCAGCGCCGGTAAAATACAGCGAATTGTAAATAATCATAAATGATAAAATCGGATGTCATTAAAATGACATCCGATTTATTTTATCAGTTCTTCCTTTGTCGGAAGCTGCATTGTTTTATACCACATCTTTTGTTTTTTGCAAATGCCGTCAACGGTGACAACATTATTAATAAGTCTTGTTTCACAAAAAGTTTCAGGAGGGTTTGACATTGTTATTTCGTTGCACAGTTTTAGGTGAGGCAACACGTCCTCAACCTTGCAAGTAACATTTCCATCGAGCATTTTTATAATTTTCTGCGCTGTTACACATTCGCTTTGAAGAGCCCCGTATTCTTTTTTTTCGCCGTCTTTCATAACGGAGTAAAGCATATCGCATTCGTTTTGATTATAATAAACCGTACCGTTTTCAAATTCAAATTCAAACACAGGCTCAATATATTCATCGCCGCAGTGGAGCGCGCTGTAATAAAAATCAGTTCCGTTTTTAAGCTTGCCTTTAATAACGCAGGCGTCAAACGTTTCAATATCATTTGCCCTTGCAGTTATAAAATCATAGTTTTCAGGCGAGGATGACAAAACAAAAAATGTGTTGTGAAGATAATGTGCCGTCGCATTTGAAATAATGCTGTCAAGAACAAAATCGTCCCCTCTCTTAAGCCTGCCCTTCCAGTCGCTTTTCAAATAATAATCCCTATCCCTTTGCCACGACAAATAGCATTTTGCAAAACGCGCCTTGCCGTAAACTCCGTTTTTAATTTCGTTTTTCAGCGTTAGTATTGCATCTGAAAAAGAAAGCTGGAAGCCGATACCAAGCCTTGTGTTTTTCTTTTTTGCGTATTCACTTAAAAATACTGCGTCCTCATACAAAGCGCAAACAGGCTTTTCGCAAAGAATATCAAGCCCGGCATCAATACACTTTACTACTTGTATTTTATGGCAGTAAACAGGTGTTGAAATTATGGCTAAATCAGCGCTTATACCACTGTCAAAAAAAGCGTCTTCGCTTTCAAAAACAGGAAATGAAAGCTCCTCACCGCAACAATACGGGTCAACGCCGGCAACTATTTTATGCTTTTTATCAACATATTTTTCAATTAGCGAAAGATAGGTTTTTCCGTATCCTCCGACTCCGAACAAAACTATATTCATATCATTCCACCGAAAACTCGATTTCAGCCGCATTTTCTGTTTCAAAAATAAGTCTGAAAATTTCTTTGCCCCATGAGTTAATAAGCCGCCCGTCGTCAAGAGTGATTGTTTCAACCGTCGCCTTAAACGGCACACTGCAGGAAAGCTTTACACCCGCCACCAAAGCTCCGTTATCGGTAATAACAGGCTTTTCTGCTGTGATGAATACCTCGCTTACATCAGAAGAGTTAAAGCGGTCTTTGATAATTATTTCACCGTCGGTCAGAAATTCTCTTTCAACCTTTTCGCCATAACATAAATCGAGTTTCATCGAGGCTCTTTTTTCATCGGCAAAAAAATCAAGCGCTTTAGCGTCGCTTCCGCTTTTCTGTGCCTTGCCGTTTACAATCGGGAGATTGTGGTAGTTACTTGTGTTTGAAAAAATCTCATACCTGTTTTCAGAAAATGAGCGTGCGTCATAAAACGGCGCACCTATATCAATAAAAACAGGCTTACCATCACGATAAAGAACAAAGCTTCCAACGTCGTTGTGGTTATGGTTTTCGCCGTTGTGACCGCCCTTTACGCAAAGAAAGAGTTTCCCTTTTCTGTAAACAGCAACTTCTATGTCACTGATAAGAGTAAACTTTTTCTCATTTCTTTCAAAGGAAAAAGGCTCAAGCTCATCAAAAGAAAAAGCGTCAGGCACGCCCCTTTTAAGTGTGATATACTCCTTCTCGTTTTTCTCGCTTTCAAAGGCAAGAAGCTCCCTTGAAAGCGCCATAATACTACTATTATTAATCCGTTTCCCCATTCTGAATATCGTTACTATATCAAGTCTCGGAAGCGGCGCTGCGTCTGCAAAGTTTACAAACTGTCCGTCTGAAATATACATCTTTTCAATAAAGGTAAAGATATTTATTATTTTTCGGTTGTCAAAAAAATTAATCCTTGCATTAGTTGAAAGATATAATACGTCAAGAAAGTCAAAGAGCGAAAGGCCTCCGACATTCCAATAGGTTACCCCCTCGTCGCAAGAACCCTCGTCGCTGTAATAGTCAAGAAAAGGCTGAAGGACATAAAGCGCCTTTTCGGTGCAGTCCTTTCTTTCGTACATAATAAACGGATAAATCAGATTAGAGAGTATCCAGGGATTCCAGTTGTTAATATCCTTTCTGTGATATCCCATCCACCAGAAATCAGTGCTTTCGATAAACGGAGTAAGTATTCTTTCATTCATCTCATGCTCGACTCTTTTTGCAATCTGCGGTGCAATTTTGTCAAGCTCATCTTTGAGTAGGTATACAGCAAGACATAGTATACCCGCAGTCTGCGCTGCGAAAATGTCAATTATCGGCTCACTTATATCAGGCAGAGCCTTACCGTCGTTATGTGCAGGCACTCCCCAAAAGCTTTCCTCGCAAATCGACCAGATGCCGTTGGCAATGCGGTCAAGGTATTTTCCTCTGTATTCAACACATTCGGCAAGCACAAGCGAAGAAAGTGCGTTTCTCTTTTTAAGCGACTTCTCCTCATAATCAGCACGGTTTCCGCTTCTCTTAAAAGCAAGAAAGTCCATAGCCGAAAGCGACTCAAAAGCATAACCATCGAAGCGTTTTGCATCGTTTGTAATACGTACTTTTGCCGTGTGCGAAATATTATTCCAAGCGTTTCTGTCCTTTGCTTTCGGGATAAAATCGAGTGAGAAGTCAATATCGCGGACATTGTTTTTATTCAGCCATTCCCTCGTCATAAGCTCTCCTAACTCATAAACGTGTCGCACAGTGTGACAACATTGTACTTTTCCTTTATATCCTGAAGCACCTTGAAATGTGGCTGCGTCGCATGTCTTTTCTGGTCAGCCTCCTCTTCCCAGCTTTCAATAAGAAGCAACGCCGACTCATCGTCACAGGGAAGATAATATCTGTATTTTTTACAACCCTGCTCCGCTTCGCAAACCGCTACCATATCGAGTGCTTCAAGCTCCGAAAGAAAAGCGTCCCTTGTTTTTTTGCTGTCAGTTTTATAAGTAAGAACAAATGTAATCATAATTATCCCCCCGTCAGATTTAATATTATCATTTTGACAAAGCGTTGTAAAGAATGATATAAATAATCCTTGCATTTTCTCTTTTCTGTGTTATAATAGCACAGTCGGTCAAAACGACAAAGCAGTACTTGGCACAACCTGCTATAACAAAACTAAGGAGAATTGAATCATGAGAAACAAAAAGGTATTATTCATTACCCAGGCTGCAATTATTGCAGCGCTTTACGCAGTACTGACCCTTGCGCAGGGCGCACTGCTCCCCGGTACAACAACTGCCGCAGTTCAGTTCAGAGTAAGCGAGGCATTAAATATCCTTGCGCTTTTCACTCCTGCTGCAATCCCGGGTCTTACACTCGGCTGTGTGATTTCAAACTTTCAGAGCATCGGACAGGGCTTACCGCTTGATATGATTTTTGGCTCGCTCGCAACTCTCGGCTCGTCGGTTTGCATATACCTCTTAAGAAATTTGAAAATTAAGAATTATCCGCTTCTCGCAATGCTAATGCCCGCAATATGGAACGGCATAATCGTAGGATGGGAGATTGAAGCCTTCTTTATAGACGGTCCTTTCCACTTCGGCGATTTTCTTGTTCAGGGCGGTTTGGTTGCCATTGGTGAGCTTGGAGTAATGCTTGTTCTCGGCACAGCGCTTTATTTCATTTTTGTAAAAAGAAATCTTGATAAAAAGCTTTTCCAGTCTAAATAAACAATTAAAGGTCTTGCTTCAGCAAGACCTTTTTTGTTGACTGAAATGATACTGTAATCATAATGATATCATTGCAGTAGGTTACAACATTATGTATTAAATTGAAAAATATTGCAAAGCGTCATTAAAAATAGTATAATAAGTAATGATACGGTAATTGCGGCCGCACACGGCGGCGCCCGTATGCTACAGAGAAGGTGATACTATGACTACTACCGAAAAGAAAACTGTACTGATGGTCGACGACAACACCGTCAACCTCGAAATGATGGAGATTATGATCAGCGATGTATATAATCTCGTTTTTGCCACTAACGGCCAGAAGGCGCTGGGAATTCTCAGATCAACGCCCGATATTGCGCTGATTCTTCTCGACCTCGAAATGCCGTATATGAGCGGCACCGAACTTTTGATGGAGCTGAAAAAAGACGCACAGTTAAAGGATATTCCTGTCATTGTTCTTGCCAACGCCGAGGACAACGAAGCAGCGTGTCTTAATCTCGGCGCTGTTGATTATATCAAAAAGCCGTTTCCGCTGAGGGCACAGGTTCTTGAAAAGACGGAGAAGGCGCTTAACTCGCCGCAGAATTCCGGCGGTATGGATATGGACGCATATATCAACACCCTGTTTGCAGAATATAGCACAGTGTATCTGGTTGATGTCGGCACAGGTAATTACGATTCTATTTCCGAGGATGAGGACTACATCTCATTTGGTCTCGCGCCTAAAGGTGCAAGCTTTACCGAAGCACTTCGTACGGACGCCGAAAGGGTGATTTATGCTGACGACTTGCCGGCTGTTCTACGCGCTTTTGACGAGGCAACCTTTATCGAACGGGCAAAGCAGGGTATCAAACTCGACTACCGTATGCTTGTTAACGGACAACCAAAGCATTATCGTCTTAAAGCGATGTACGTGGATGATATCCGACCGCAGATTATTATCGGTATCACCTCGACTGAAGAAGAGTTTTCGGGTATGGAAACGCTTGTTGCTTTTCGCGACGACCCGAGCAATTTTGCGCGTATCGCTCAATCACTCGTTTCGGATTATATGTGCATCTATTTTGTTCACCTTGCAAGCAACCGCTTTATTGAGTACTACTCTGTGGCGGGATATGAACGTCTGCGTCTTGACAAGAGCGGCGACAATTTCTTCACCTTCGGACTCAAGAGCTTTATCGACGGAGTCAATCCCGTTGACAAAGAGCGTGTTGCCCGACAGGTTACAAAGGAAAACATCCTCAAGGCTATTGACAAGCGCAAAGCATTCACAGTATCCTTCCGTCTGACTTTTGAAGGTTTTGACGAATACGTAGCTCTCAAGGCGACAAAGCTAATCCGCAACGGCATAGAGTATCTCGTGGTCGGCATCAGCATTATCGACGAGCAGTAAAAATTTAATTATAACGCTTACTCCATTATAAAATACGGGCATGTAAGCAATGTTGCAAAGCGAAAAAATAAAAACAGCGACAAAAAAGGCTCAGGATTTTCCTGAGCCTTAAATTATGCTTGAATTATTTCATAGCTTCTTCAACTGCAACTGCGCAGGCAACTGTTGCGCCTACCATCGGGTTGTTACCCAACCTTGCGGTAGTATTAAACAAGCACTTACGGTATTATAGTACTCCTTCTAAAAAGTGCTTAAACAAAGGCTTTTCACGATTTTGCCAACGGTTACAGCAAAAATAATTTTGAAAATTGGGGCACCAATTAGGCACCTTTGGGCACCAAATTAATTACAGCTTTGCATACCTGTTCATAACAAACTCATTAACATATTTTTTATCAACATCAATATCGATGCTGTACGCTATCTTTTCAACCGTCTCTCGTGTGAGGGGCGGTTTCTCAAATTTAATGTCGTTGTTTGCTATGAATTCTTTCCAGAGTGAGATGAGCAAGTCACTGTCGCTGACTTCGGTTTTAGTATAGCCTCTTGAAATAAGAGCTATGTTGTTATCGAAGTTCGGAGCGAGTTTAACTATCTCCCCTGTTTCTGCATCTCGAAGCACACCGTAGTTATTCGTGTGGCGGTCCATATTATAGCAAAGAGTGTCCATGAAAATGAGCTTTACAAAATCATCGGCAATCTCTTGTGAGAATTCCTGCAGCTTCTTATAGCTATAAGTGTAATCCTCATTCTCGCCAACAATCGCCACTGCAGGCTCAAGGTCATATTTCTTGCTCTCTGTGAAATCAGGAGTAATAACGCAGTCGTCGCTAATTTCATATGAAGCCATATCGTAGCCGAAGTACTGACCAAGCTTGCAAATGAAAATCTCAGAAAACTGCTCCTCTTTGGATTCACGCTTATACATAAACCACTTTCCGTCGTGAAGCTTCCAGCATTTTTCAAAGCTACCGATATTAGTGAGCTCGGGTGAACGGGAGTTCTTATTATCCAGTTTTTCAGCACTTGAAACGCTCTCGAAAGTGCCAAACAAAGCTACATCGGAGTAGCTGTCATCATTGAAGAGTATATCTTTATAGGCTATATCCTCGCCATCAGCTTTGAACCAGTAGTTATCCGTAACCGTTGCGGCGTGAGCTTTCAGAACAGTTGCAATATCGCTCGTGTCGGTTATTCTCATAACCTTTTTGAGTAAACGCGAATTCGTCCTGTGCTTGTCAATCGCACGACCTTCAAGCCAGCCCTCAATGCTCGCACCCTGCCTCAACTGCAGCGGCAGCAAGGCAGAATAATCCATAACGATATCATTCTCAATTCGCGAAACAATATCATCTTTATGCATCAAATATCCGTTCATTCAGCTCACCTCCTTTTAGGCTATATTTGAATTATAACAAATTAAGACCATTTAATCAATATTTATGCAATCCAGCCGTAGCCTTGAATTGACATATCAATAAAATGGTCGAGAAGAAGGTTTGTTTTTGATGCAAATGATTCCTTATCATAGTCTTCACAATCCTTCAAATCATCATACATTGAAAGTGCAATTGCTTGTCTTACTTTTGCTTTAGGCTGTTCATCTTTATACCAGTCCACCACAAACAGTTCGGCTTTTTCTGCAGTCAGCTTCTTATAAATGCTTTTTGCCGCCAGTTTAACCTTCTGATCCTCCGCCTTGGTTAGCTTTTTACCTTTGACAAGTAAATCATAGAGTTCAAGCTCTTCTTCGGTCAAGCCTTCAAAGTTAGCTCGCGAGGATTCTGCTTTCAGTTCTTCAATGAGTTGAAGAAGCTGCTCGTAATAATCCTCGTTTTCGGAACCGCCTGCATTATAACGGTCGATAATGCTCTTGTACCGTTCGGAAAACTTAACTCTGGTAGTGTTTTTGTTAATCATTTGTTCCAGAGCCTGCTTCAGGTATTCTTTGAGGTCATCAATCTCAACTGCTTTGTATGGTGCACGCTTAATTTCTCTACGCAAATCATCGGTGTTAATCTTTGATAGATCAATAACCTTGGTTCCGTGAATGACATATTCTGGGTTATCATTGTCCTCGGTTTTTTCGGAAATAACACTTACATCAAGGATTTCGGACATTCTCGCTTTTGCCCGTTCAACCTTTTCATCATCCACGTTATTGTTGAATAAATCATGAAGATATTTCAGCGGTGCAAATTTTTCATTATGCCAATTCATTTCAAAGATTTCGGGTTTGGACGCTTCGTGAAGGCTTACCATAGTATTGGTAATAACCTTAAACTTTTCTTTTGTATCATCCCTTGAAATAATGTCATCAAAAATTCGGATTCTGTCGAAGGTTCCGCTCTTGTTTAGTTCCTCGAGGTCGTAGCCAATGCTCTTTAAGAAATTGTCGCCTTCATCAATGGATTGATTAAGCAGTTCAACAAGCATTTCTATATCCTTTGCGGGATAGTCATCGGAATCGTCGCTTGTCGCGTAATCGCTGAGTGCCTGACGCATCCATTTGAATACATTTACATAGTCAACAATAATTCCGCAGGGCTTGCCTGGGAAAACTCTGTTTGCTCTTGCAATCGCCTGCATAAGCGTGTGGCTCTTCATTGGTTTGTCAAGATAAACCGTAGAAAGATTTTTTACATCAAATCCCGTCAGCCACATAGCACAGACAAACACAAGCCGCAACGGGTCATGAGGAGTTTTAAATCTGTCTTCAATATCCAAGCCCTCAGGTGTAATTGCATTCATCTTCTCTCTGTGCTTGGTTATATCAAGTCCCAGAGCTTTGAATTTTTCCTCCTCACCGTTCTCTTCGGATATAACGACCGCCATATCCGTATATTGCATATATTCAATTATATTTGTAAGACGCACTCTTTCTTCTGCTGTTTCAGCAGTGTTTCTCTCTTTGATAAGTGCTTTGATTTCCTCCTGCCAGTAATGCTGCACCTTATCGTACATTTTTACTGCAGTGTACTTATCAACGGAAACAACAAGACCTTTACCGAGGAAGCCTCGCCTCGGAAAATGGTGTGCAATATCTCTTGCGATTTTATCGAGCCTGTCCTCGCGTTTTATAACCTCAAGAATTCGGGAGCCTGAGTTTTCAAGCTTCTTAACCTCTTCTTCGTTGAGGTCCTCATCCTCAATAATATCAACAATATCGTCGTCAAGAAAGTTGTTCTGAAGTCCTACCTCGGGAACACGCCTGCTGTAAAACAGCGGAACAGTCGAGCCGTCCTCAATAGATTGTGCAAAATTGTATTCTGAGACATAGTCACCGAACCACTGATTAGTAAGCCTTTTTGAGCCGAGAAGGGGCGTGCCCGTAAACGCAATAAAGTTTGCGTTTGGAATCGCTCTTCTCATATTTTCTGCAAGGTCTTTGTACTGCGTTCTGTGTGCTTCGTCAACCATAACAATAATGTCGTCACGCTCCGAAAGCACGGGGTATTTTTTGTCCTTGTCGTAACGGAATTTGTGAATCAGAGTAAAGATAAAACTCTTGTTGCTTTGCAGATACTCACGAAGCTGCTTTCCGTTTTGTGGCTGGCACTCCTCTTTGTCGCCTATAACCTCTGTGCGAACAAAGTTTTTATGTATCTGTCCGTCAAGGTCTTCACGGTCGGTAATAACAAGAAATGTAAAATTGCCCTCAATCTTGCGGCGTACTTTGCGGGCAAACATTACCATAGAATAGCTCTTTCCGCTGCCCTGAGTGTGCCAGAATACGCCAAGCTTACCGTTCAGCTCTTTTCTGTTATGTACGGATTTAATAAGATTGTTTACGCCGAAGAACTGATGGTTCTTTGCAATAATCTTTGTACGCTGATTATCAAAAACAATGAAGTTTTCAATATAGTCAATAAGGCGTTCCTTGTTGAGCAGACCGTCAACAAAACGCTCTGCAGATATTCCGTTTTCCTTGATGCTTTCACGGTTTATGCTTTCCTTTTCGCTTTCAACCTTAAGCCATTCAAAGAAATAGTCGTATGTTGCGGTAAACGAACCGAGCCTTGTTTCAAGTCCGTTTGAAAGAACGCAAATCTGGTTAAAAGCAAAAAGGTTCGGAATGTCATTTTTATAGTTAAGGAGATTCTTATTATATGCTTCTTCAATTTTAACGATACTGTTTTTAAGCTCAATGAAAACAAGCGGTAAGCCGTTGACGAAAATCAGAACATCGGGGCGGCGGTAATTATAATGCCCCTGAATCCACATCTGCGAAACGGCTGTGAATGTATTGTTTTCGGGGTTCTCAAAATCTATAAGCTGAACAAAGTCAAAATCGTCCCTGCCGTTGCGACGGATTTTAACCTGAATTTTATCCCTTATTTTCTTATAGTTGCGGTAGTTGACGTCCGTCATATCCGCGCCCGTAAAATCACGCGATAAATCCCTTGCGATATTTTCAAGAATACTTCTGTCAATATCGGGGTTTATACGGATTAAAGAGCGTAGGAGAACATCGGCCAAGACGCACTGCTTTTTAGTGCTTCTTCCCGTGCCGTCGTTCAGGTCGTCACGCTTGCTTGTGTCCGCATCGCAAATGATAATATCATAGCAAAACGGCTCAGCTTTTAGCTTTTCGAGTATCGCCTGTTCAATATCGTCTTCGGTGATATAGTTCGGCATAATGGTCTCCTTTAATATTTCTTATGAATTCGATGACAATTATTAACTCTCAACATGCATTCATCAACGAGTCCATCTTGATTTCTGTTAAGCATTAATAATGTGTCATAATAATACTTGTTTCCTAACACATCATGGCAGTAAATTTTAAAATTGTTAAACTGTTCGTCACGCCCTGCATACATATTAATCGAAAAATAGGAGTTTTTATCTACTGTCGAATCAGCAAAAGACTCATATTTATTACTATCAGATTCTATATAATCAATAAATAAGATACCATTATCGGTGTTTTTAAAGCATCCAAAGATACGCGTGCAAGTATCACCCGCAGTAGCAAACTCAAAAGTTAAATAGGATTTTAACTGCTTGGTATTATCGTAATCAGTATTAATAATAATCGGCTTAACTTTTTCTATTTCTTCCTGTTTTTTCTGCTTTGCTTCCCACTTAATAGTTACGATTACACCCGCAAGCGTTAACCCTCCGCCGATTATAGCGGAAATAAGTGGAATCAAAACATCTGTTATCCATTCTGTCATATATTGCTCCTTATTTTAGAATATTTGGTATTTCAGGATATAGTTTTTGAGCATTGGCTTGTGCTAAAACTATGCCAACAGGTGTAAGTGTGGTATAATATGGCAAGTTTTTCCACCAATCAAAAACAGTGTTAATAGTATTGTTGGATAGGAGTTTGCTCAAAAAGGCATTGCAAACCTCATTCTTGAGGTTTTGATTTTGAGAATACATATCAAATACTTTTTCTATTGTTTCGTATTGGGCATCAGATATAGGAACGTTTTGTCTTCCTCCATTAAAAACAGATGATATCTTTAGGTTTCTTATCCCACTTTTAAAAGGTGTATTAATGCGCACATAATTTGGCAATAGTTCGTGGTCTTGCATAATTAACCAGTATGGCAAACCTACGTTAGTTAGTTCTTCTAAAGCAGTATAATATGTATCACTACCTTTTTCAATACCTACACATACATACCCATTATAATACTTTTGGAAGCTGTTTTCTAATGGTTCGTGTGTTCTGATAGTGTCATTCTTTACTAAACTCAGCAGTTCTAAATGATCTAACCAGTCATTCCCTTTTGGAGGATTGCATGTTAAAACTCTCTCATATAGTTTAGCCAATAGTTCTATCCCTTCGGATATACCTCCTGCTCCAGGTTGCAATTTATGTATAGCAAATAACAATGTCAATCCACAAAGTGCATCATCATCAATTTTATCAACTATCTTAATTGCTTCGCTAATGCTTAAAGATCTTTTTCTATCATTTCCGTGATTCACGCGATCAACCAATAATTCCGATAACAACTCATAATCCGAGTCTCTTTCGGAAGCCGCAGCAGTTTTTTGTGCATCACGCAAAACAAATTGAAATGCAGGATCAGCAAAAGCATCTAAAGCTTTGTCCATTTGAGCCATTTTGGGTATAACAACATCTTCTAGTTTTTGAACTCTCTGTTGGGCTATCGCTAATGCTTCTTGTGTCTTTACTGCTCCAAAGTTTTCAAATTCTTCCCTGCATATTTCTCTTGCACGTTGTTCAGTAATACCGTTATAAACATTTACAATGCCTGCCTGAAACTGTTGTGAATTATCGCCTGCATTTTGTGTTTGATTATTCTTTCCCATTGATATTATTTATACTCCCAATTTGTGTTTGAGTTGAGTTATTTCTTGCTTTTTGTTTTTGCTTATTTGAACCAAATTTGTAACCTACGCCACCGCCAACAAACAACCCTATAACAAGCGTAATTATTGCTGTTCCTAACCCATCAAAAAACCATTCCATATTATTGCTCCTGTAATTTTAGAATTAGCGGTAATAACACCATTGCTACGTCAAAGCTCTTATCAGCAATCCATTTGACGATTGGTGCAACTCTTTTCCACTTTAACTTTTTCTTGTCATTTGAATTAAATACGGTTTCAATTTCGTTAATTCTTTCTATCAATTCCTCTGTTTCGTCATCAGTTAATGATGTCATATCTTCAACTTTTGAACGTGCACTCTCAAAGGTAATATCCATTGTTATTGTGTTTGTATTATTAATATTAACCTGTGTTGATGGCAATTCAGGTAGGGAAATAACATTCATTCCATATTTGAATGAAATAAGTTTTGATTTAGCTAACAGTAAGTTATCTTTAATATAATCACTATATTCACTACTAATGACATAGTTAATTTGTGTTCCGTCTTTATTTGAACCCCAAAAACTTGTACACCATTTATCTATACACGACTGATATTTTCCATCAATTTCAATAAAAAGTTGCCATTGTTGTTCTCTTCCCTGATTCAAACATTGATTTATTCTTAATATGTCGTTATCGACCATTTCCAAAAACTCTTTTGGTATATCCATTATTTACCTCTCTGTTTAAGATTTATCACAAAACTATTCTAGATTAGAAATATCAAGTTCTTCATCCAATAAATTGATTAATTCGTCTTTTTTACTGTCAACTTCATATATACTATGAACAATAAGCCTAATGCAATTATCATTGAAACCTTCTGGTATATCTGAACTGTCATCCTGTAAAATGTTAAATGTTGTTACTATAATTCCGAATCTATTGTTAACATAATTAATTTCTTCAGCTATATCTTTATTAAATAAATGTTTTGCACCATTTATTACATCTTCAACACTAGATGAAAAACCATTTGTTCTTGAAATAACAAGTTCATTTATTTGCTTCAAATCTTTTACTGACAAATCTCGAAAGCTCTCCCACTCATCATGCATTTTCAGATTATAGCAATAGTCGAACACTGTAATAAGATTTCTGTAGACTTCATGTCTATATTTATATACATTTACTTTTAATTGCTTTTTTTCTAATTTTTGCTGTTTTTTATGTAAACTGTATGTTTGGTAAATAATAATTATAGTTAACACTAGCGTAAACAATGCACTTGCACCAGTAAAAATCATTTCCCAAAATGCTATAGTTTCAGGTTTCGTAGTTTACACCTCCAATTTGCCGCTCATGAGGCGGGGCAATAATAAATCACGTTGTTTGATAAGGTTTTGATTACAATATAAAAGTGTTTTTATTCTATCAAATATTAGTTGCGTTAATACATGATATTCATAAACCAATTCTCTTGTTGGATATATAACTTTTAAGCGTTCAAATTTCCCTTTGCTTAGATTAGTCATCGTTGCGCCTGTTGCGCCAAATGCAACAATAGAAGGTCTTAACGATACGCAGGTCTGATACAACCATTCCAATTCTGATAAATCATTAAGTATTAAAGAATTGATCTGTTGATTTGTGTGTGAGGGATTTGTTGTAATAGCAACAACCCCCGCTGTACCTATACATGAAACCATAATGCTATTAGTTGGAAGCAATTTTTTTGGTTGACTTCTATTACCAATTTCAGAAAGCATCTCTTCTGTTTGGATAACAAAAGTATTGCCATGCATATCTGGCGTTTTCACAAACATATATTTTTCGCCATAGTTATCACTATTTTCGGTTGAAGGCGTTTTTCCTGTTTCAACTCTTCCAAAGTCACTAAGCCTTTTTATCAGCCACCCTTTTGGAATTCCGTTTTCAAATTCGGTGTTTTGCCAGTTGGGGAAACGGAAGCGGACAAACCATTCCTTATA
>DLBD01000026.1 GCA_002494125.1 Ruminococcaceae bacterium UBA7030
TAGTATGTCGACATCATTTTCTTCGTCTGTCACGCCAAAAAGATGCGCTAATCCGGCACAAAGCAAACCTATTGTTTCATCAACTGCTTCCATAGAATAATCCTTCTGCTCATTTGTACCGTGCGGGAATAAATAAGAACGCAGGAATTCTTGACCGTCTCGCATATATGGCATTTCATCAATGATTTTTTTGCAGTCGTCAAATGTTATTCCGCTGTTTTCATATTCGGAAAGAGTGCTGTAATATGCAGCTAAATATCTCTTTGAGCAAATGCGTATACTGTCAACCCTGCAATTATTCTGAATGTTTGAATAAATAGTTTTGATTTTTGGCAGGTATTCCTTGTAGTCTGCGCCATTATTTCTGAACGCTAAATCTCCCATATAACGAAGTTGGATTCTGAAATCGTTGGGGAACTTTTCTGTTGCCTTAACGATTATTTCGTGTTTTAACTCTCCGTCTGTGAGATTGTCATACTCCTCAATGATACCGAGTATTTCCTTTTCGCTTTCAGCACGGTTTACGCCAAGCAAATCATCAACGGAAATGCCAAAATATCCTGCAATTTCAGGTAATGTTTCAATGTCGGGATAGCTTTCGCCGCGCTCCCATTTGCTTACTGCTTGAAAAGAAACGCCAAGGTAATCTGCGAGCGCCTCTTGTGTCAAATCTCGCTCTTTGCGAAGTTGTTTGAAAATTTCGCTAAAATAAATATTCATTATTTCACCTCAAATTATATTGGCGGTACCGTCTGACTTCATCATATCGCTTAAACAAGATGAATACAATAAACCATTTATTGAAGAAATTTCAACCATTGGTAGAATTGATAATCAAAAGTATAGCCAAGGAATCTCTCGGCTTGAATATTATAACCATTGAATAAAAGCAGTTTTATCCGTGCAATTATATCCTGCCTTCTTGTAAAAGTTAAGCGTATCTTCTGTTTTTGCGCTTGTGAGCAGCATCATCTTGTAACAGTTCTCACGCTCTGCAATATCTCTTGCGTAATTGAGGCAGGCGGTAGCGTAGCCCTGCTTTCTGTACTCACTGTGCGTAACCACATTTTCAATGAAAGCATACGGTCTGACGTTTCTTGTAAGGTTAGGTATAATCACGCACACAACGGAGGAAACAAGCCTGCCGTTTTCTTCAGCCACAATGATATGATGATTTTTATCATTCATAATTGTCGCCCAAGTATTCTTCAGTGTTTCGCTCTGCTCGGGAACGCCCGTCTCGTGAAGGTGAGTATATAATTCTAATAACTCGTTTAATTCATTTTCTTTAATTTCCCGTACCGTCATAATCTTTCCTTTTCATTATTTCTGCTAATAACACCGGCTGCATTAACGGATAAGTCAAGTTGTCAGGCAACTCATCCGTTATAATAATCTTTTCAATTTCGCAGTGCAGTTCTTTTTCAAATTCAGTAATATTGGCATAGAACAGCAGACCGAAGGTTTCTTCACCGTCAAAAACGCCCGGTATAGTAACTGAATAATAACAAACGGGCTTAATATCGTATTTTATTGCACCCGTTTCCTCGTAGAGTTCACGCCGTGCTGTTTCCATTATGCTTTCTCCTGCTTCTCTGCGACCGCCCGGAGATTCATAAGTTTCCCGACCTCTGTGTTTACAAAACACCCATTTTCCGTTTGTCCTTGCTACAATTACAGCGAATTTAAGTTGATCGTCAGGCGCACATTCATAAATCTTTACTTCGCACATAATGATTTCATAGTCGAAATACTGCTCCTGAAAATGCACGGCTCTTTCAATTTCTTCCTTTGTAAATATGCTACCCTCAGGTGCTACTACCCACTTTTCTTCAACGTCGTTATTTCTGTGGATAACCGCTATAACAACGCCTTCAAATTCGGAAACGGGCTTATCAACGCCGAGAATATATGCGTCCTGTTCCTCGCCGTCGGGAGCCATAATGCCCTCAATATATCCGTAGTTAATCGGATAATATAAATTCTTATGCTGCGGATGATATGTACCGAGCGGTCTGTCAACCGTTACCTTTACTCTTTTGCCAAGCATTTATTATACCTCAACCAACAATCCGTCACCGTCATCCATACGAAGAACACTGCAATTATTATCAAGTTCATATTTTTTGATTCGCTGCTCAAAGCTGTCAAATCTATGCATAAACCTATGATAGTGAGGAATGATTTGTGCATCGACAATCCCAAGTGTTGAAAAATCAGGTAGATTTACTGTATCATTCATTTCGGGGGTAAACTCTGCAATCAGATTCATATCCTTTTGCATAATAATTGAACCTGCACTGATTCCAATTAAAAGTTTTTCTTTAGATATCCGCTTAATCAGCGTTTCAGCGTTAGCCTTTTTAATTGCTGCAAGCAGATAAAACGGATTTCCCCCATTAATTTCTATCACATCATACTGCAACAACAATTCGGGTTCGTCAGTATCAAAATCAAAGTAATCTACCGACAAACCTAAATGCTTTAATTCTTTAGTTATTCGGGGAATGTGCTTATCGTTTTCTTTATAAGGGAATGAAGCGGTTGTAATAATAACCGCTTTTTGTAGATTTTTCATATATGGTTTTATTTCTTTAATCAGCTTATTTGAAGTTAAACCATTTGATGTTAACACAACCATAGTTTTCACCTTAAATCTCTATTTCAATCCCTACAACGCCGTACTTTTCAATCTGCTCTTTTGAATAATATTCGAGCATATCGTCAGGGGACGCTGCTGCAAGCTCGCTTTCTGTATATCCGCATTTATCAAGCGGTAACGCCGCATACAGTTCTTCAAAATCTTTGAAAATATGTAGTGCCTTAACCGTAGCAGTCAGTTTATCTTTTTTTGACTTAAAGCAAATGTTGTCACCGACTTTTATCTTGCGCCGTTTCTCATCATACAACCGAAGTTCAATTGTTTTTGAACCGTTCTTGATTTTTTCAAACGGCACTTCGTTTAATTTCATATTCATAGTTTTATGTTTCATCTAATTCAATAACACTTGTGTTATCGCCGTTGACGGTTATAACATATACGCTGTCGTTGTTCATACCTTCGGTAAGATAATGCTCAATGCAGTATTTAGCAGTAACAGGCATTTCTTTTTCCATAAGATTATCAAACGGTATCCACTGCAAAATACCTTCGTTACATTTCATCGTAAGCTTTGCTTTGTCCTTTAAATCAGCAAAGAAATAATAGTTGATTCGCAGCTCGTCTCCAACATTGCGAAGCCCGATATAGCGAAGTGAAAGGTTGTCCAAATCCTTCTCGGTTAATCGTATTTCTTCTTTCATCTCACGAAGAACGGCGGCTTTTGCATCTTTCATTTCTTTTTCCTTAAAATGACCGCCAACGCCGCAAAAACATTCATTTACAACCTTAGAGCCGATACGGAATAACATCAGCATTTCATCGCCTCTGCGAATGTAAATCGTCGCCATATTTCTTATTTTTGCATCCATTATCTCACCGCCAAATAGTTGTGCGTTTATTTTACCACAAGCAGATACATATTGCAAATTTCATTAAAAAAATCATTATATGTGTTATGTGCCGTTTTTTGCCGATTTTTTACTGCTCAAGAACAGAGAAAAAAGCAAATAATTTTAACAGATTCATTTTTGCATATCCTTCATCATTTCGAGCGTAATTATGTGATAAAACTAATTATTTACCGGTCAAGACGAAAACACATGGAACAAGTAATTTTCATTTGTCAACCCCTAATTT
>DLBD01000111.1 GCA_002494125.1 Ruminococcaceae bacterium UBA7030
TGTTTTGACGACACCTCGACCAACGGGACGGGTTTTCCAACCCGTCCTTAACTTATGCCAAAATCCCCTAAAACCGCTTAAACAGTGGCTTTGGGGGATTTCTTAATTTTGCTTGAGAACACTTGAGATTGCCTCATAAACGTTAAATTGCAACATAGTTGCAACACCGCAAACCCGCATAAATAAAGGCTTTGCGCCTAAGTTGCAGTTTTTTTCGATTTTGAAAATGACAGGACTTGAATTTCTTATGCACTTTCCATAAATATACAAATCGGCTGTTGTGCAATTTCACAACAGCCGATTTTCGTTCATCAGTTCATATAATTACCATGCAAATAAGTCTTTAATGGTAGCAATAAGCTTGTCTGTCCTATCTTTGATTTTTTCAATAGTCCATTCTTGTTCAGAGATAACATCATTGTTTAAGAAAAGTCCATTTTTGTATCCCGTGTACTTTTGCCCATCTTTTGATTTCATTTCCTTTTTCTTTTCAAAAGACCTGTTTGACAACGAGGCATTATATCCAGTAATTGTAAGATTGCCCAAAGTATGAACATATTGCTGACGATATGTGTTTGCTAACTGATTATCACCTCTCGCAATCATATCTACCCATTCTTTAGGAATATTCTCACCTTCAGGGAATATGTGTTCAATTGTCCAAACATATACGTTTGATTTATTTCTTTCCCATAATCCTGAATATATTTCTTTTGTTTGATGTTGCGCTTCTATGCTACATAAAATAAATCTTGCTGTGTCTGGATTATCTTGATAGATTGGTCCGCGCAATTTTTGCTCAAACAAATCATCTGATGCCGATATATCTACTAAAGCGCTCTTAATTATATCTACAATCACATTACCTTTTTGGTTCCTAATTGTGTCAATAATATTCATAAATAATGCAGTTAATTTACGAGTATTGGGAACATCTGTAACGCTGCGTCGAACAAAGAATATTACAAGCGTTTTTATAACATTCTGAATATCATAATCTGTTATTTCTAAGTCATTCTGTTTGGTTAGGAGATATAAGAGCAACAAATATGACGGCGCACCCGAGATACGCTCTAAATCTTTCAAATCGTCAGAGTATATCTTAATGCTATCTGAATTGTTAACTATAATCGAATATAATTCTGCTTCATGATGAAGCAATTTTATAAAATCATAGTAATTATCCTTAATGAGTTTTTCGTATATCTCAAGTAATGTGGTGCGAGTTGCTAAGTATCCCAATGGATACATTTTTGTTTCATCGCCGTGATAATATGGCTCGTTTAATTCCTTTCTAAATGCATTGTAATACTGGCGGAAAAACCTTTCCTGAATTGAATAATCTTCTCCTACATTATGAAGAGTGCTCACCCACAAATCATAGCATTCATCTGTTCTGTTATCAGTCTCTGCTGCAGCAATTAAAACATTTTTAATTAAGTCTATAGCTGACAGCGGAACACCACGATGATTTAAAGATTCGAATAACATATACGCATCTTTATGTGTGTCAACTTCAATACCGACTAAAACAGCAGAATTGAATTTGTCAGCCAATTGAAAAAGTATTTCCATCTCTGTTGTTGATGGTTCTTCTGCAATACGGTCAGCAATATGTTCATCTATGCAATCAGAAAAGCGCTTAAAAGCACGCCCGATTCTTCGCACACCAAGAAATGCTGGCTTTGGAACATAACTGATTATTCCGTTTTCATGTAACAATGACTGAAAATCATCGTTGTTACTATTCTGAACCTGTAACTTTAAACGCGAGGTATAAGTATTAACCTTTTTCCCAGAAGAATCTTTATGCGTGTGTTTGTTTGCTAACTGGCTTTTTAAGTTTATAAAATCAGTTAGTTCCTCTTCATCCATGTCGCTTTTATAAGGTGCCAGTTTGCTATAAATTGCAAGCAATAATAACGATAAAGATGTAAAACGCTGTTGTCCGTCAATTAGTTCAGCTGAGTTGTTCATAGCCGAATCCGAAACACAAATGTACGAGCCTAAAAAGTATCCGTCATCATTTTCAATAATATCGTTAAAGAGTGCATCCCAGTCTCTTTGAGACCACGTATATTCACGTTGGTACTTTGGAATCTTATAGACTTTTTCTCCTCCATTTGGGAAAATATCCGAAACTGGATATTGGTCAACTTGTTTTATCATACTGTTCTCCTTGAACAACAAATATAGTAAATAGAATTATTTATAAGAATATATTACCATACTATTCTTATGTTTTCAATCAAAATGTCTTTCGCTGCACCATTTGAGGAAGGCACTTTTCAGCACCTTGTAATTCTTCCCGATTTTAAGCCCGGGGAAATCGTCACGGTAAAAGAGCGAGCGCGCTGTCGGTACGGAGCAGTCCATCGCCTTGGCAATATCCATAGGCGTAAGGAACACAAGCTCGTCATTTTCTTCTTCAATAATATCCGTATTTTCAACTTCAAGTTTCTCTCTCATACTCATTCTCCTTTAATTCTTCAAAATTCACAAAACAATAACGGAATACATAACGGAATACGCTTAAAGCTTGTCACCGTCTGCAAAACGCTGTTTTTACCGTCAGAAACGGAATACACCCTCATATTTTGGAATACTCCCGAACGGCGTTGCCGTACGGTGTTATACGTGCGATTTCCGCCGAGAGCGGAATACGCGCTTTATCCTGCTTGATTTTCGAGTCGTCAGAAACGCCTGAAAATCAAGAGAAATTACCTTTTCGTATCTCCTTCTTAATGTCAGTAAAAGCCTTCTTACGCTTCTTCAAATCGGCTACAATGTACATATTAGAGGTCTGCATATGATCGTTATCGAAGCGGTGATATTTTTCAAGCAAACCGCATTCAAGCAGCTCTTTTATCGCCTTGTCAACCGTTACAACGGAGATACCGCCGCAGTTATCGCCGATGTTTTTTCTTGACGGAAAAGACGAGCCGACCGCGTCGCTGCAATGGCATAAATAAAAGAAAACCATGAACGCAGCAGGGCTTAAACCGTAGTCAAGAATGTCATCGGGAACGAGAAAGAAATGCCCTGCTTTAATGAAATTCTGCACTTCGGTGTAGGTCATTATCTGCAAACCTCCTTTGCTGAAAACTTGTCTGGAACCTTGTCCAGTTTAAGAATAACACCCGCGCATTTCAGTTGCAATAATATCTTAAACAAGGTACAGTTTCTTGGACAGAAGCGTGCA
>DLBD01000043.1 GCA_002494125.1 Ruminococcaceae bacterium UBA7030
GAGGCTCAGGACTGGGCTGAAATGCTTTTCAGAATGTATAACCGCTGGGGTGAAAGACACGGCTACAAGGTTTCAACACTTGACTATCTCGACGGCGATGTCGCAGGAATAAAGAGTGCAACAATCCTTGTCGAGGGCGAAAATGCGTACGGCTATCTAAAAGGAGAAATGGGTATTCACAGACTCGTCAGAGTATCGCCGTTTGATTCCTCCGGACGCCGCCACACATCTTTTGCATCCCTTGAGGTTATGCCTGAAATTGACGATGATGTTGATGTTGAAATCCGTGAAGAAGATATAAAAATGGATGTTTACCGAGCTTCAGGCGCAGGAGGACAAAAGGTAAACAAAACCTCATCTGCAGTAAGACTTACGCACGTTCCGACCGGAATTGTTGTTTCGTGTCAGATTGAAAGAAGCCAGCATCAAAACCGAGAGGTTGCGATGAGGATGCTCAAATCAAAACTTGTTGAAATCAAGGAAAGAGAAAACCTCGAAAAAATCGAGGACATCAAAGGCGACCAGAAGGAAATCGCCTGGGGAAGTCAGATAAGGTCGTATGTATTTATGCCGTACACAATGGCAAAGGACCACAGAACAAACTTTGAAATGGGTAATATCAATGCCGTTATGGACGGTGAAATTGACGGATTTATAAACGCTTATCTTAAAATGAAATCAGTCGAAGGAGCTGAAAAATAATGACACCCAACATTGCACTTCCTGAAATATTTACTATGTCAGGTTTCGCATTAAGACTTGTGCTTGCAATCGTACTTGGCTTTATAATCGGACTTGAAAGGCAGTGGAACAAGCACCATGCAGGCATTCTTACAAATGTCATTGTATGCGTAGGTTCCTTTGCGTTCACAGCTTTCAGCTATCTTGCGTTTACTGACGGCGTCGACCTTACCCGTGTTGCATCGGGTATTGTTTCGGGTATCGGCTTTCTCGGTGCGGGCGTTATTCTTCGCGAGCAGGGAAACATACGAGGCCTTGCAACTGCTGCAACAATATGGTCAACCTCAGCAGTCGGAATACTTTGCTGCCTTCAGAACATCTATTACCCGATACTTGTTGCTGTTGCAATAGTTTTTCTTCATCTTGTGCTTCATCCGCTTGCAATGTACATTAACAAGATTTCACATTACAACAAAGAAAACGACAAGAGAAACGTTGAATGTCTTTACAAAATTTCGATTTTGTGCACAGAGGACACGGAGGTTGATATTCGTGCTCATCTTGTAAAAACAATTAAGGCAAAGGACGGCGTGCTTCTTCATAACCTTGAAAGCAAATCAACTGATGACGGAAATATAAAAATCCGTGCTTATGTAACAACAATCAAGAAAAATGATGAAATAATAGAAAATCTTTTGATACATATCGGAAAGGACCAGGGCATTATAAGCGCAGGCTGGACCTTAACAAACGATTAAAAAATTACCACTAATATATAATCCCCTTTGAATAACAATAATTCAAGGGGGATTATTATTATGAAAAAATATATATCTGCGCTGCTGTGCCTTCTTTTTTTAAGCGGTTGCACGGCAGGCATGAAGGATAGCACCGAACAAAGCACGGTATCACAGCAAAGTAATACAAGCAGTACAAACGTTGCAGAAACTACCGTGAGAATTGACAATGTGCTTGCGCAAAACTATGATACTCAAAAGGTTGTTTGGGGACCCGGCAGAGGTGAAAACCACGAAAGACCGAGTGATCCCGTTTCACTTCAGGAAAAGTACGGAGAGCTCGGCGCTCAGTTTATTATGAGCGATGAAAAGTATATCTGTCTTACCTTTGACGAGGGGTATGAAAACGGTTATACGCCTGCAATTCTTGATACGCTTAAAGAAAAAGGCGTAAAGGCCGTTTTCTTTGTGACATACGATTTTGCAAGCGAAAACCCCGAGCTTATCGAGCGTATGATTGACGAAGGACACATCATCGGCAATCACACATACCGGCATCTTACTATGGACGAAATTGCCGTTGAAAAGGCAAGCGAGGAGGTTATGTACCTCGACAAATATATGAAACAGCAGTATAAATACAGAATGAAGCTTTTCCGTTTTCCTAAAGGTGAATTCAGCGAAAACACGCTTGCGCTTGTAAATGAGCTTGGTTACAAAAGTATATTCTGGTCGTTTGCATATGCAGACTGGGACACACAAAATCAGGTTGACAACGCTTCGGCGTTTTCGGAAATAACGGACAATTTTCACAACGGCGAAATTATGCTGCTTCACGCAGTGAGCGCAACAAATGCCGAAATACTCGGCGATGCTATTGACGAGGCGAAAGCGCAGGGATACGAGTTTACAACAGAGTTATAAAAAATGTGCAGTCGGTGTTTTCGGCTGCACATAAATTTTTTGTAAATTTTTGATTTTGGTATTGTTATAATCGGGCGACTATTATATAATAAGATGAATAATTTATTAAAATGGTATTTTATACAGTTTTTTAACTTTAACTATATGCGAAACGGAGTTATACATATGTTATTTTCAAGAGATTTAGGTATCGACCTCGGAACCTCAAACACCCTCGTTTGCGACAAAAAGGGCAGAATTATCATTAACGAGCCAAGCGTTGTTGCCGTTGATGTCAAGACAAAAAGAGTCCTTGCAACCGGCGACCAGGCAAAAGCCATGATAGGAAGAACACCGGGTTCAATCGTTGCAGTTAAACCGCTTACTTACGGAGTAATCTCCGACTTTGATATGACATCGGACATGCTTAGAAGCTTTATCACCCGCGCAAGCAAGCAAAGCCTTTTCACAAGGACAAGGGTTGTGGTTTCAATCCCGAGCGACGTTACGGAAGTTGAAAGACGCGCAGTTGAAGACGCCGTAAGAAGCGCAGGCGCACAGGATGTTGAGCTTATCGAAGCACCTATGGCAGCAGCTCTCGGCGCAGGACTCCCCGTATTTGAAGCAACCGGCTCTATGGTAGTTGACATCGGCGGCGGAACCTGTGATATTGCAGTTGTAAGTCTTGGAGGCGTAGCAGTGTGCAGAAGCATAAAAACTGCAGGCGACGCATTTGACGAGGCGATTGCAGAGAGTATCAGAAACGAGTATGACCTTTTGATAGGAAGCAACACAGCTGAGGACATCAAGATAAAGCTCGGTTCTGCGTGCGAGTACGACGGCGAAGGCGCTATGGAAGTAAGAGGAAGAAACATCTCCGACGGATTGCCGAGAAGCATTGAAATCACATCAGAGCAGGTAAGATCAATTCTTGCCGAGCCTGTATCTCAGATTATAGCGGAAATCAAGCAGGCTCTTGAGGTTACGCTCCCTGAACTTTCAGCTGATATTATTGACCGAGGTATTTACCTCACAGGTGGTTCAAGCCAGCTTAGAGGACTTGGCGAGCTAATTACAAAAGAAACCTCCATACCTGTTCATATACCCGAAAAGCCTGAACAGTGCGTTGCAATCGGAACCTCAATTAAATTAAGAAGAGCTAAATAAGAAGGAATAATAATGAAGGACTTTTTCAAAAACAGTCGTTTCAAAATAATATTAAGCATAGCCGCACTTCTTTTAGTGGGTATGTTTCTTGCAGCTGCAACGGGACACAGCGAAAGCGCGCAGTCATCTGTTGTCGGCACAGTTTTTGCACCTGCGCACTGGGTTGCGGGTAAAATAAGCGAGGGTATTGGAGTTATCACAAGAAGCGCAGGCGGTAACGCTCAATATGACGCAAAAATTGACGAGCTTGAGCAGGAGGTAGGTCAGCTTCAAAACCAGCTTGCAGACTACGAAAACCTCAAGGCGCAAAACGATCTATACAAAGATGCCCTCGAGCTTAAAGAACAAAATCCCGATTTTACCTTTGTTGACGCAACAGTAACAGGAAGGGACAGCGCCGACCCGTTTTGCTCATTTACCATAAGCAAAGGTACTCTTAACGGCGTTAAGGAGGGCGACGCTGTTCTCTACGGGAAATACCTTATTGGTATTATAGACAAGGCTTATCCTACATACAGTATTGTATGCACTGTCATTGACCCTGATTTTTCAGTGTCGGCTTATGATATATCAACAAGTGAAATAAGTTATGTCACGGGTGACGCAACGCTTGCGGCACAGGGACTTTGCAAATTTGAAAATCTCGACTCTGCAACAAAAATATCTTACGGTTCAATTATTGCAACGGCAGGTATAAGCCAGACCATGCCAAGAGGTATAATCATAGGAACGGTAAGGGATATCAACGACGAGCCGACTGATATTTCAACCTATGCTGCAGTAAAGCCGGGCGTTGAAATTTCAAGGGTGAACGAATGTCTTATACTCACAGGCTACAATATTGAAGGCGAGGCAGAATAATGGAGCTCACAAGTCAGCAGAGAAAAATTAAATATGCTGTTTTGTGCGGCACTCTTTTAGTGCTTCATCTTTTACAGAATGTCGGCGGACTCTTCCCCGAAATTGCAGGAGCAAGATGCTTTCTTCTCCTTCCTGCAGCAGTATTTATATCAATTGGCGAAGCACCGTTTGCAGCAGCAATGTTAGGGCTTTTTTCAGGTATGCTCTGGGATTTGACAAGCCTTGTTCATATGGGCTTTAACTGTCTTTTCTTTATGTTTTTATGTTGTATAACTTCGGCGCTTACTCTTTATATAGCAAGGGATACCTTTATCACAAATATAATTCTATCATCGGTGGCGGTAATTTTTTACTGTTTTATCTACTGGCTCTTTTTCATTCTTATTAAAGGTGTAAGAGGAGCAGAGCTTACAATACTAAGTTTTTATCTTCCTTCGGCGATATATACGATTATAATATCCTTTGCAGAGTATTTCGTAATAAAAGCAATAAAGGATAAAGTAAATCACATTAAAAAGCAGAATTTTGAAGGATAAGTGAATTTTTCAGTAAAGAAGGTGTGTAAGGCTTGAAAAGCAGATTCTTAAATACAAGAAGCGTTGTTGCTCTTATAATAGTATTTGCCGTTGTTTTCGGCTTTGCATACGACCTTTATCACATTCAGGTGCGTGACCACGAGCAGTATGTTGAAAAAAACAACGCAGTCGACACCTACATAGTTCCTATCGAAGCGGCAAGAGGTGAAATTGTTGACAGAAACGGAAACTCCCTTGTAACAAACCGACAGGGAAATTCAATAGTTCTCAATGCGGTATATTTCCCGCCTGCCTCGGAAAACGAAAAAAGGAATGAAATAATATATAATCTTATTCAACTTTTTGAGTCGAGGGATGAGGAATATGCGCAAAACCTTCCGCTTGCCTTTGACTCAAACGGCAACATTGAGTTTTACGGCGAGGAAGAAGATATCGCTACTATGAAAAGCGCCGATATGCTCAATCTTCAGCCATACGCAACGGCGCAGAATTGCTACGATGCAGTAGTTGAAAAGTACGGCATAAGCGCCGACTACGACCGTGAAACTGCACTTAAAATTGCTAATGTCAGATATGAGCTTACAAGACTCCTCTTCTCATATAACAACCCCGTTACCATTGCTGACGAGGTAAGTGATGAAACAGTTGCAACAATCAAGGAGGACCAGGTGACATACCTTGGTGCCGACGTAAAGGTTGTCGCTTACAGAGAATATGTTGATTCCACTATCGCTCCCCACATTCTCGGCACTGTAAGAAAGATTAACGCAGAGGAATATGAGGAGATGAAGGACAGCGGTTACGGTATCAACGACCAGATTGGCGAGTCGGGTATTGAAAGAGCAATGGAGGATAAACTAAGAGGTATACCGGGCGAATTGACAATCACTATTGACAATGACGGCAACATCACCGAAGAGGTTACAAAACAGCCTATTCAGGGAAACACTGTTGTTCTTACAATAGACAGAGATTTACAGGTGCTTGCTCAAAACGGACTCAGGGACGTGTGCAATGAGGTAAGCATTGCCTCATCAGCAGGTGCAGTAGTTGTTGAAGACTGCAACACGGGTGAAATTCTTGCAGCCGCCTCCTACCCCACCTTCGATCTCAACGATTATTACGAATACTACGAAGAGCTTTCCCAAGACAGCAGAAATCCGCTTTGGAGCAGATTCGCAATGGGCACTTACGCACCCGGTTCAACCTTCAAGCCCGTTACAGCATGTGCAGCGCTTGAAGAAGGCGTACTTACAGCAGACACAACCTTCTACTGCCCGGGTGTTGATGAATTTAACGGGCAAGAATTCCACTGTCTTCACAGCAACGAGCACGGCACAGAAAATGTAAGAACGGCTCTTCGCGATTCGTGTAATATGTTCTTTTTCAATACGGCAATGTATCTCGGTATGGCAAAGCTTGACGAATATGCCTCCGCTTTCGGACTTGGTGAAAAGACGGGAGTTGAGATTGCGGAGTCGTCGGGAATACTTGCTTCCCCTGAAAGAAGAGAGGAGCAAGGCGGACTATGGAACCTTGGTGACACACTCCAGTCTGCAATAGGACAGTCTGATAACCTTTTCACTCCTCTTCAGCTTGTTAACTACTGCTCAACCCTTGCAAACGGAGGAACGAGATATGAGCTTCATTTCGTAAAATCCGTCATATCCGGAACAACAGGCGTTGTAAATGAAACATCACCTGTTATTGCAGATAATGTTGAGTTGAGCGAAAACACACTTGATCAGGTACACAGCGGTATGCGACTTGTTGCGCTTGAAGGCGGACCGTATCTTATTTTTGATGAGCTTGACACACCGGTTGCCTGCAAAACGGGCACATCGGAAGTTATCAATAACGGTGTAAAAAGAAACAACGGATTCCTTATTACATACGCTCCGTATGACAATCCTGAAATAGCGGTATCATCTGTTGTTGAGCTTGCCGGCTCCGGTACGGAAACAGCCGAGCTCACCGCATCAATTATAGATTACTGGTATCAGAACAACACAGATTCAAAGGCAAGCCAGCAGGCTGGGCGGCTTCTCGGCTGACGTATAACAAATAAAAAATAGATTTTTGTCTAATTAAATTAATTTTTTTATTGAATACAGAAAAGATTTATGATAAGATAGAAAAAAAGATATAAACAAAAGTTAATAATTGCTTTTGAGAAAGGGGGATAAACTGTGAATATAGCTTTAATCGCACACGATGCAAAAAAAGAACTTTTAGTACAGTTTTGTATAGCATATTGCGGCATAATCAGCAGGCATGAGGTCTGCGCCACAGGCACAACAGGCAAACTTGTTGCAGAGGCAACAGGGCTTGATATAAATTGCTTTCTTGCAGGAAGTCAGGGCGGTGGCCAGCAGATTGCGGCAAGAATTGCTTTTAACGAAATAGACCTGCTAATCTTTTTCCGCGATCCGCTTAACCCTAAGCCAAACGAGCCTAACGACAACGATTTATTAAGGCTTTGCGATGTTCACAACATCCCGTACGCAACAAATATTGCAACTGCCGAAGCCTTGATAAGAGGTGTTGAACGAGGCGACTTTGAATGGAGAGAAATCGTTAACCCGAAATACAATCCCACTAAAAACTAATCACAAACTACGCTCCATATAAGACTTCTTATATGGAGCATAATTTCTATATACAAGGAGGTCACTATGGCGCTTGTTACAAAAGCTATAAAGGGAACTAAAGATGTACTTCCTTCAGAAGTGCACAAAAACCAGTACATAGAAGCAACCGCACTCGACATTGCGGAAAAATTCGGATATAAAGAGATAAGAACTCCTGTTTTTGAACACACAGAGCTTTTTCAGCGCGGTGTAGGCGACACGACAGATGTTGTTCAAAAGGAGATGTACACATTTGACGATAAGGGCGGAAGGTCAATAACTCTTCGTCCCGAGGGCACTGCCGGCGCTGTTCGTTCTTATCTTGAAAACGGACTTTGCAACGAAGTTATGCCGCAAAAGGTGTGTTATCTCACCTCTTGTTACAGATATGAAAAACCACAGGCAGGAAGGCTCAGGGAATTCCATCAGTTCGGTGTTGAATGTTTTGGTACAAAATCCCCTCTTGCAGACGCAGAAATCATTGCACTTGCAAAGGCTCTTTTCGACAATCTCGGTATTAAGGATTTAAGCCTTGAGCTTAATTCAATCGGATGCCCAAAATGCCGTGCCGAATATCAGAAGGCGCTTAAAGAATACTTTATGCAGTATAAGGACAGCCTTTGCGACACCTGCAAGGACAGGCTTGAAAGAAATCCCATGAGGCTTCTCGATTGCAAAAGTCCTCAGGATAAAGCGCTTGCTGAGAACGCGCCCGTTGTAATTGACTATCTTTGCGAGGAGTGTCAGGAGCATTTTGACAAAGTGCAGGAATACCTTAAGGCACAGGGAATTGAATATAAAATCAATCCTAAAATCGTAAGAGGACTTGACTACTATACCAAAACCGTATTTGAGTTTGTATCCGATTCAATCGGCGCTCAGGGTACAGTGTGCGGTGGCGGAAGATATGACGGACTGGTAAGCGAGCTCGGCGGACAGGAAACGCCGTCCCTCGGCTTTGGCATGGGACTTGAAAGGCTTATGCTTCTTATGGAGGCGCAGGGCGCTCCGTTCCCGGAGGCTGAAAAGCCCGACCTCTTTGTAGTTGCGCTCGGCGACAAAGCAACTCTCAAAGCAGTTGAGATAATCAAGGATATGCGTGAAGAAGGCTTTTGCGCTCTTATGGACCTTAATCAGCGTTCGGTAAGAGCACAGATGAAATATGCTGACAAGCTCGGTGCAAGGTTTAATGTTGTCATCGGCGACAACGAGGTTGAATCGGGTATAGCAACGCTTAAAAATATGCAAAGCGGAGAACAGACCGAAATTGCGCTTGACACCTTTGTAAGCGGATTTTACAATATTTCTCTGTCGGAACAGCTTTCGGATTTAGAAATAAACGGCGAAGAATTTGACTTCGGCTCACTTTTCGGACTTAAGGGTGAGGAGGAATAACTATGGCAGAATCAATTAAAGGATTAAAAAGAACTGACTACTGTGGCACTTTAAGAGCGTCCGACGTCGGAAGAGAGGTAACTCTTTTCGGCTGGGCGCAAAGGCAACGCGACCTCGGTAATCTTATATTCATCGACTTAAGGGACAGAACAGGACTTGTTCAGCTATCCTTCAACGACACGACCGATAGGGAAATTTTTTCAAAGGCGCAAAGCGTAAGGGCAGAATATGTAGTTGCTGCTGTCGGTACAGTTTGTGAAAGAGAAAGCAAAACCGACAAAATCCCGACAGGCGATATTGAAATAAACGTAAAGGAATTTCGCATTATTTCAAAGGCTGAAACTCCTCCGTTTGAAATTGCAAACTCACAGAAGGTCGGCGATGATGTCACACTCAGATATCGTTACTTAAATCTGAGAAATCAAAAGCTTACCGAAAATATTCTAATGCGCCATAAAATTGCAAAGATTGCAAGAGAATATTTTTATGCAAACGATTTTATCGAGATTGAAACTCCTATGATGATAAAGTCTACGCCTGAAGGTGCAAGGGACTATGTTGTTCCTTCGAGGGTACACAACGGAAAGTTTTATGCTCTTCCGCAATCGCCGCAGATTTATAAGCAGCTTTGCATGGTTTCAGGCTTTGACAGATATATTCAGCTTGCACGCTGCTTCAGGGACGAGGATTTAAGAGCTGACAGACAGCCGGAATTCACACAGATCGACCT
>DLBD01000047.1 GCA_002494125.1 Ruminococcaceae bacterium UBA7030
ACACGGTTTGAATTGCCGTCAACATTATAAAGCTCGCCGTTTTCGGTAACAGCATTTGACGAACAAAGATAAGTGTCACAGCCGAAGGCACGGATATACGCCTGCCTTACAGCCTCGCCTTTAAGTCCTGTTCTGTCGATAAAATCATAGTCGCCGTTTTTAACAAGGTCGAAAACGCCACATTCTTTAAGGCTTTCAGAACCGCCGTTTGATATGCTGTCGCCCTTATTAATCAAGGATTTGATAAGAGGCACAACCTCCGCCTTAGTTTCAACGAAATACGGCTTAATGTTGTTTCTTTCGAGGTTTTTCATTGTTTTTTCAATATCCGGCATTTTACATTCCTCCACTCCAGTATTTTCTGTCAAGTGAACGGTACTGAAGCGCCTCAAAAATATGGGCGGTTTCGATACTGTCACTGTCTTCCAAATCTGCAATTGTTCTTGCAATTCGCAGTATTTTATCATATGCCCGCGCAGACATTCCAAGCTTTTCAAAGCTTTCCTTGAGAAGATCATTCGCCTCGTCGCTGAGGACGCAAAACTCCTTCGTCATCTTAGCGCTCATTTTCGCATTGCATCTGACACTTGTCCCTTCAAAGCGTTTTCGCTGACGCTCTCTCGCCTTTTCAACACGCTTTTTTATTTCGCTGCTCGTTTCTGTTTTTTCAACCGATGAAAGCTGCTCGTAGTCAACGCTTGCCACTTCAACATGAAGGTCAATTCTGTCAAGAACGGGTCCGGAAATTTTGTCCATATATCTCTTCTTTGCGGCGTCAGTACATTTACACTGTCTTGTCGGGTGGCCATAATAGCCGCACGGGCACGGATTCATCGCAGCAACAAGCATTATATCGGATGGGTAAGTAACTGCACCGGAAGCCCTTGAAATGCTGACAACGCCGTCCTCAAGCGGCTGGCGGAGCGACTCCTTGGTTCTTCTGTCAAATTCAGGGAATTCATCCATAAAAATAACGCCGTTATTTGCAAGGCTTATCTCGCCCGGTTTAAGATTAACCCCGCCGCCTGTAAGTGCCTGAGCCGAAATTGTATGGTGCGGTGAGCGGAAAGGTCTTTCGCTAATAAGCGCTTTGCCTTTCATTTCACCCGCTATTGAATAAAGCTTCGTAGTTTCAAGCTTTTCCTCAAAGGTCATATCCGGAAGAATTGTTGGTATACGCTTTGCAAGCATTGACTTTCCCGTACCGGGAGGTCCGACCATAATGCAGTTATGCCCGCCTGCCGCTGCAATTTCAAGCGCTCTTTTCGCATTTTCCTGTCCCTTGACGTCGGAAAAATCAACGCTGTAATTTGTTACGCTTTCTGTGTTATTAGGATTGTAACACGGCGCAATCTCCGTTTCATGCGCAAGGTGCTTGAGCACTTGGTGAATATTTTTTACCGGCAGCACGTCAATACCGTCAAGAACACTTCCCTCGCTTGCGTTATCAAAAGGAACGAACACGGTTTTTATACCCTTCTGCCTTGCGAGAATAAGCATCGGAAGAAGCCCCGTAATACCTCTTATCTCCCCGTCGAGTGATAACTCGCCGACAAATGCGCACCCGTCAACCGAGGACGGAAGCTGTCCGCTTGCAGCAAGAATTGATATAAACACAGGCAGGTCGTAAACTGCTCCTTCCTTTTTTATATCAGCAGGAGCAATATTTACGGTGATTCGCGAAACTGGAAATTCAAGGCCGCAGTTTTTGACCGAAGCTCTCACCCTTTCCCTGCTTTCCTTAACGGCAGCGTCAGGTAAGCCGACAAGGTCAAAACGAGGAAGTCCGCTGCTCAAATCACACTCAACGGTAACCTCATATGCGTCAAGACCGAAAATGCCCAGACTTTTTACCTTTGCGTACATATATCATTCTCCTTAACATATATATTTTAATTATAACACAAATGTCAATATTGACAATATATTTAATAAGGATTAAAATAGATATGAATGGGATATTTTTTCCAAAAAAGAAAGGGAGAAAATTATATGGATATCAAATCACTTTATAATGAATGGCTTGAAAAGGCAACCGCCGACCCTGATTTAATTGAGGAGTTAAAGTCGGTTGCAGGCGATGAGGAGGCAATACTTGACAGGTTTTACCGCTGTCTTGAATTCGGAACAGCAGGACTTCGCGGCGTTATCGGCGCAGGCACAAACAGAATGAATTATTATACTGTATGCCAGGCAACGCAGGGCCTTTCGGATTTTCTTAACGCTCACTACGAAAAACCGTCAATCGCTATCGGTTATGATTCAAGAATAAAGAGCGACTATTTTTCAGTCGAAGCTGCAAAGGTGCTTGCTGCAAACGGCATTAAGGTTTATCTTTACGAAGAGCTTCAGCCGACGCCCTGCCTTTCCTTTGCAATCAGATATTTCAAAACGCAAAGCGGTATCATTCTTACCGCCTCGCACAACCCCGCAAAATATAACGGTTATAAGTGCTATAATTCCAACGGCTATCAAATGACCGACGAAGAGGCAGCCGAAACCTATGAGTTTATTCAAAAGGTTGACTATTTCACGGGTATTAAAACCATGGACTTTGACGAGGCTGTTTCAAAAGGTCTTATTGAATATATGGGTGATGATGTTATCGAGGCGTTTCTTGACGAGGTGCAAAAGCAGTGCGTAAATCCTGAAATAATCAAAGACGCCGACCTTAAGGTTATCTACACACCACTTAACGGCACGGGCAATAAGCCGGTAAGGAAAATACTTAAAAGGATCGGCGTTGAAAAGGTTTACGTTGTGCCCGAGCAGGAAAACCCTGACGGCAATTTCCCAACCTGTCCGTTCCCGAACCCTGAAATCAGGCAGGCGTTTGAATGCGGACTCAAAATGGCTGATGAAATCAAGCCCGACCTTCTCCTTGCAACAGACCCTGACTGCGACAGAGTCGGAATCGCAGTTGTTGACTACGACGGCTCATATAAGCTTATGTCAGGTAACGAGGTTGGCGCAATGATGCTTAACTACCTTCTTTCACAGAAGAAGGCAAAGGGCACTCTTTCAGACGAAAGCATTGCCGTTAAATCCTTTGTTTCAACAGACCTTGCAGAAGTTATTGCAAAGAAATATAACTGCCGTTTCAAGAATCTTCTCACAGGCTTTAAATATATCGGCGAGCTTGTAACACAGCTTGAAGCGCAGGGCAAAGCGGATAATTTTGTTATGGGCTTTGAAGAGTCATACGGCTACCTTGCAGGCACTCACGCAAGGGATAAGGACGCAGTTGTAGCGTCAATGCTTATCTGCGAAATGGCTGCATACTATAAGGCTCAGGGCAAGTCGCTCGCGCAGGTTATGGACGAGATTTACGACGAATATGGCTATTACTGCAACACGGTTGCAAGCTACACCTTTGAGGGCGCGTCGGGTATGGAAAAGATGGCAGGCATTATGGACTCGCTGCGTGAAAATGCGCCGAAGTCATTTGCAGGCCTTGACATAACAGTAATCGACGATTATAAGACGTCTGTTTCGACAAAGGTTTCAGACGGCTCAACCTCAACTATTGAGCTGCCGAAATCAAATGTGCTTGCGTACACTCTTACCGACGGCAACAAGATTATTGTTCGTCCTTCAGGAACTGAGCCGAAAATCAAGGCATATATTACCGCAGTCGGTGAAACAAGAGAGGCTGCACAGAAAATTGCCGACAAGCTTCAGGCAGACGCAGACGAGATTATGAAATAAGAGGTAAAGTATGAACAACAGAAAATGGGTAAAAGTTACGGCGATTATCCTTGCTGCACTCATGGCGGTAAGCGGGCTCGGCGTAGGACTTGTAAGCATATTCCAATAAGAAAAAGGCACCTCGCTTTTGCGAGGTGCCTTTTTAATTACAACAAATCAAAAAAGTGAGTAGGTTTCCCTACTCACTTTTTGTTTTTTATA
>DLBD01000091.1 GCA_002494125.1 Ruminococcaceae bacterium UBA7030
ACGCAAGTGGTATGTAATTGACGCTGCCGGCAAGCCACTCGGCAGAGTAGCAAGCGAGGCTGCAACCCTTCTCAGAGGTAAGCATAAGCCAATTTTTACACCTCACGTTGACTGCGGTGATTTCGTTATTATTATCAATACTGACAAGGCTGTTCTTACAGGCGACAAGCTTAACAAGAAGCTTTATCAGCACCACACAGGTTACATCGGTAATCTCAAGGAAGTTAAGTACAGCACACTTATGAAGGAAAAGAGCGACTTTGCTATGAAGCTTGCTGTTAAGGGTATGATACCTGACACAACTCAGGGCAGAAAGCAGCTCACAAGAGTTCACATCTACAAGGGTGCTGAGCACAAGCATGAGGCACAGAAGCCAGAAGCTTACGAATTTTAATTGGAGGTATCTGAATTATGTACGAAACAAATCCTTATTTCTACGGAACAGGTAGAAGAAAAGAATCTGTAGCTCGTGTACGTGTTTATGCAGGTACCGGCAAGATTACAATCAACGACAGAGATATTGACGATTACTTTGGTCTTGAAACACTTAAGCTCATCGTTCGCCAGCCTCTCGCTCTTACAGAAACAACTGAGAAGTTTGACATCGTTTGTCGTGTTAACGGCGGCGGCGTAACAGGCCAGGCAGGTGCAATCCGTCATGGTATTGCAAGAGCTCTTCTTCAGTATGATGAGTCACTTCGTCCGGCACTTAAGAAGGCAGGCTTCCTCACTCGTGACCCGAGAATGAAGGAAAGAAAGAAGCCGGGTCTCAAGAAAGCACGTCGTGCACCACAGTTCTCAAAGAGATAATCTTTATTATACAGCGCCCTTGCAAAAGCGAGGGTGCTTATTTTTTTTGCACGACGTGCTTTCGTAAAATTCGGAAATCTCTCCCAACGCAGTTCATACGCAACAAAGTGAAAAGTTTTATAACTTTGAAATAACTTTAGTTAATATTCTTCAGAGTTACAAAATATACAAATTTTGTTTAATAGACAAAAGTTTGAATATTGCATAAATAACAAGTTGTATAAGCAATTCTTATTTGTTATTTTATACAAAAAGCAACTTATTCATTGCAAAATGTATTGACAAATGAAATGTACAGTAATAAACTAAATTATATATATTAATATATTAATAGACTTTTATCGCCTATTGCTGAATATAAGATTTGGAAAGAAGGAATATGTGATATGAAAAGAATAATTGCGTGCTTATTAGCAGTATTCTTTATATTTTCAGCAATGCCAATAACCGTACAGGCTTCTCAGGAAAACACATGGGACCCAGACAACGGAATATACGACATTTCAACTGAAGAGGATTTACTTGCGTTCAGAGACGCATTAAATCAAGCAAAGCAAAATAACGATTATCACTTTGAAGGCGTAAGCGTTAATCTTTTACAGGATATTGAAATGACGCAGACATATGTATCGCCTGACTCAAACGGTAGTTCGGAAGCACAGTTTTGCGGTACTTTTAACGGCAATAACCATACAATAAGCAATATCAATATGGTTACCGGTGACAACTACACTGTCGCTCTGCTTCCGTTTTTGGGAAATGCAACTATAAAGGACCTGACATTAAAGGATGTTAAAATTGAAAACGGTTATACTTGGAATTCACCGTTTGCGCCGATTTCACTTGGCGATGACAAGATTATAAACTGTCATCTTGAGGGTAATTGTATAATTCAGGCAGGCAGCGACTTTAGCAAGAACTGGAACTATAATGCAGGTATTGTTGCAGATAATTATATGGGCTCGCTAATGGTTGAAAACTGCACAATAGACGAAAATGTTATAATCAACGGCAGAGGAGATAGCGAAAAATACAGAATTGCCGGTGGTATATGCGCCTGTGCCCGTGACGCTACGCAAACGCAAATAACCGGATGCATAAACAATGCAACGATAACCTCCGATTATATCGGCGCAGGAATAATGGGCTCGGCTATGAGCAACAAAAGAAGCGTTGATTATATGAATTACGTTTATATTACGGACTGCTATAACTATGGTAATATATCCTCAAACGACAACACAACAAACATTTCTAATGTTTTTGCAGGAATACTCGCTGAAAGCAGTGACTATTCGGATGTTGTAATAAACAGATGCGGCAATTACGGAAATATAACCGTCACAACCAAATCAGCACAAGGAAGCGGCGGAGTTGCAGGTGAATTAATAAGCGCAAGCATTATAAACTGTTTTAATGCAGGTAATGTTTATACATATGATTCATGCTGCACCGGCGGAGTTGTGGGACATATCAGAACCAACACCTACGGAAGTCCGATAACAACACCAAACGGCAATATTTATTTCCCCGAACAGTTTAACTCTGTAATAAACTGCTATAATACCGGTAATGTAACAAATGAAGATATTTCATATAGCAGCGGAGATGACGTCGGCGGAATCATTGGTATTCTTCAGGAGCACGAAACCCAGCAAGGACATTCATCAATAAACAATGTTTACAACTTCGGCAATATATCCTCTGTCGGTAACGGCGCCGATATTGTACAGGATGTAAGATGTGAAACAAACAACGCATATTACCGTCAGGGCGCAATACCGTTTGAGAAAACAATTGAGGATGACGGAACACCCGCACAATTCACCTGTAAAAACATCGGTTACTACACATCGGCTGACGAAAACGGTAAGGTTTACACAGGTACAATAACAGGAAATATGAATCAAACTATTTCCGACACTCCGCTTGATACAGACCTCAGAGGAACGCTTAATAAATATGTTGATGAAACGAATGCAACTATTGAAGCTGATTCTGATTTCAAACTTCTTACGTGGACGTATTCAGACGGAAGCGACGGTTTGGGAATTCATCCGATTTTCGGTTACAATGTAATCAACGAAACTCCCGAAGCTGACAAAGAAGCAAACGGCGGCTATGTATCAGCCTCAGCAAAGGGAGTGGCATACGAAAAGATTAACGACAGCGAAAGCAATGTTGTAACAATTACCGTTGTTCCAAACGACGGAAAAGAACTTACAAATATTTCCGTAAAGGATGAAAGCGGTATTCCCGTTAACCTTACAAGCCTTGGCTCAGGTGTTTACAGCTTCACAATGCCGCAGTGCGACGTTACTGTATCTGCAACCTTTACGGATTCAGAGGACGCTCCTTACAACGCATATTACCTTACGGTTGAAAACAATGTCGACGTAAACTTCCTTATTGACACAGAGTATTACGACGCAGAAGACGGATACCTTGAATACGAATATATTTCAACTATCGAAAGAGAGAGCGCCGAAAGGACGTCAGAGCCTACTGTTGTCAGCGTTGAAAGTCTTACAAAGTATCACGGTGACAACGACTATGACGGCGACAGACAGCTTGTGCTTCAGGCGGCGCCGGCACAAATCGGCGAAAAATATATTATCAGGGTATATAACCGTGACGGTGAATTTAAGGCGCAGTTTGTCCGTTCTATCGAGGATTACTGTCTTGCCATCAAGGACAGGGACGACAACTTCGGTTATCTTGCACGTACCATTCTTAACTACGGTCAGCTTGCAAATGAATACTTTGAATACGCACAAAAGCATGAGCTTGTAAACGGAGTGCCATATTCAATAGAAACTGTCGGCGACTACACGGCGCAGTTTACGGACGATGAGCTTAACAGCTTAAAGGAAAGCGCAGGAACGCCGACAATCAACCAGGGCGATAAAATTCAGGTAACAGGCGTAACTTATATTGCGCAGCTTGATCCGGAGTTCAGATTTTATATTGACGGCGTAACCGAGGAGGAAGCGAAGGAGCTCAACGTAAGCGTTAGCGGCGGACTTACCGCTACTGTTGCAAAGGTTGACAACGCAGACGAGGAAAACAACATCTGCGTTCGTGTTACAGGTCTTTCCTCAAATGATTTCGGTTACAATTTTTCACTCACTATCGGCGACGCATCGCTTACGT
>DLBD01000097.1 GCA_002494125.1 Ruminococcaceae bacterium UBA7030
GTCAATTTTTTTCTTTAGTGAATTTGAACAGTTTACAGCGGCAAATGTTGCAAGGTTTCCTCCCTTTGAATGACCGAGAATTATTAATCGTCTGTTAGTTCTCGGAGCTGTTTCCTGGAGATAGTAAAGTCCTTCAATCTGTGCGGGAACGGGGAACATATAACCAAGCATCGCAGACTCTTTTACGCCTGTAAGACTTGTGTCTGTGCCCTTATAAGCGATAACCGCCGTTTCGTCGTTAATATAAAAGTTGATTGCCGAAAACTGCTTGTCAATCTCTTCGTCAACATTGTTTACAAAACGAAGAAGCTTTGTATTTGAATATCTTTTTGTATGAGCACACTGGTCAAGAAGCTGTATAGCCTTAAGTACTACCGAAATTTCGTTATCAAGATTATCGTCCTTGTGAAGTTCCGTATACTGCTCGTTAACCTCTTTAAGCGAAACTCTGACATCGCTTGAAAGCTCGCCGACAACTTTGTTGTAATCAATATATGCAAGCTGTGAAAAAACGAGTGCATCAATGTCGTTAAACTCAAGCTCATCAAATGTTTTGTCACCATAGTTATTTATATAATCAATAATATTTGCCAAGGCTTTTTTCTCCTTTCATTAATTATAAAATATATTATAACAAAGTATTTTTGGCTTTACAACAAATTTAGTTTGATTTTTTATACAAATCTGTTAAAATGTATTTATAAATTTTCAGGAGTTGCATATGGATATTTTATTACAGCTTACAAAAGAATTTTCATTAAAGCCGTGGCAGGTTGAAAACACGGTTAAACTTATTGATGATGGAAATACCATTCCTTTTATTGCCCGATACAGAAAAGAAGCGACCGGCTCGCTTGACGACCAGCTTTTAAGAAATCTTTCCGACAGACTTAATTATCTTCGTAATATGGAAGAGCAAAAGGAGAAGATTATATCCTCAATAACCGAGCAGGATAAGATGACTGATGAAATAATGAAAGCTATCGAGTCAGCAGTTACTCTTACAGAGCTCGAGGATATATACAGACCCTTTAAGCCGAAAAGGAAAACAAGAGCGTCTGTTGCAAAAGAAAAAGGTCTTGAGCCGCTGGCAACTTTTATTTATGCCCAGACACCGTGCGATAAGACTCTTGAAGAGATTGCAAGCGAATATATTAATGATGAAGTGGAAAGCGCTGACGACGCACTTCAGGGCGCAAGGGATATTATTGCCGAAATGGTATCGGACGATGCAGCAGGAAGAAAAATGCTACGCTATTCAGTTAAGAATAATGCAAAGCTCATATCTGTAGGTGCAAAAGATGATCTTGGCGTTTATGATATGTATAAGGAGTATTCTGAACCTGTAAAAAGTATCGCTTCACATCGCGTGCTTGCTGTTAACAGGGGAGAGAAGGAAGGCTTTCTTAAGGTAAGCCTTGACTACGATAAAGTAAACGGCGTAAAACTTCTGACAAATCTTCACGTTAAGAATAATACACCTCAGGCTGAATGTGTAAAAGAAGCGGTAGAGGATTCATATTCAAGGCTAATATTTCCTTCAATAGAAAGAGAAATAAGGACTATGCTTACCGACGCCGCTTGCACAAGCGCAATTGATGTCTTTGCTAAAAACACACGCCAGCTTTTAATGCAGCCGCCTGTAAAAGGAAAGGTTACACTCGGTCTTGACCCCGGTTACAGAACAGGCTGTAAGGTTGCGGTAGTAGATGAAACAGGTAAGGTGCTTGATACAGGTGTTATTTATCCTGTTCCTCCTCATAATAAGGTCGAAGAGGCAAAGAAGATAATCAAAGGTCTTGTTAAAAAGCATAATGTTAAAATGTTTTCAATCGGTAACGGTACAGCTTCGCACGAAACCGAGATGTTTGCAGCAGAGGTTATAAAAGAGCTTGATTGCGGTATTACTTATATGGTCGTTAGTGAGGCGGGTGCGTCCGTATATTCCGCTTCAAAACTTGCTGCAGAAGAATTTCCGGATTATGACGTATCTCTCAGAAGTGCTGTTTCAATTGCAAGAAGGCTTCAGGATCCGCTTGCTGAGCTTGTTAAAATTGATCCAAAGGCGATTGGCGTAGGTCAGTATCAGCATGATATGCCGAAGGCACAGCTCGAGGGTGCGCTTGACGGCGTTGTAGAGGATTGCGTAAACTCAGTAGGCGTAGACCTTAATACAGCGTCAGTTCAGCTTCTTTCAAGGGTTGCCGGTGTTACATCATCAATAGCAAATAATATTGTAAAATACAGACAGGAAAACGGTGCTTTCAAATCAAGAAATGAAATTAAGATGGTTTCAAAGCTCGGTCCTAAAGCATTTGAACAGTGCGCAGGTTTTCTTCGTGTTAGCGAGAGTAAGAACGTTCTCGATAATACTGCAGTTCATCCCGAAAGTTACGAAGCAGCAGGCAAGCTTCTTAAACTCTGTTCTCTTACAGATGATGACGTAAGAAGGGGTAACGTATCTGCAGTCAATGCATATATCAAAACTGTCGGCACATCCGCTCTTGCAAAGGAGCTTGGAATCGGTGAACCTACACTTATTGATATTTCAAAAGAAATTGTAAAGCCCGGCAGGGATCCTCGTGACGAGCTTCCTGCACCAATGCTTCGTACCGATGTTATGGGTATTGATGACTTAAAGGTTGGAATGGAGCTTAAAGGAACCGTAAGAAATGTTATTGATTTCGGCGCCTTTGTTGATATCGGCGGAGTTGATGCCTTGTTACCGTTATCACAAATTTCTTGGTGATGGGTTGATCATCCTTCCGATATATTAAAAGTCGGTGATGTTATCAATGTTGAAGTTATTGTTGTTGATCACGATAAACAAAGAATAAGTTTAAGCCTTAAAAATCTTGAAAAAGACCCGTGGGCAGAAGCAAAAGATAAAATTAAAGACGGGGATAAATTAGAAGGTACTATCACCAGAATTAAACACTTTGGTGCTTTTGTAGAAGTATTCCCCGGTGTTGAAGCTTTATTACCGAATAATGAGCTTATTGAATATCAAAATCAAAAGAATGTTATTTTAAAAGCAGGTGATAAGATTCAGACAACCATTCTGAAATTTAACCCTGATGACAGAAGAATTAGTTTAAGTATTAAAAATGAAGAGTAATAATAAGATTATAATTATCTTTTCCGGAAAACAATTTTCCGGAAAAGATACTGTTGCAAAGATTTTACTGGAAAAATTTAAGTCTTTTAAAAGAATAGGGATAGCAGATGCGATAAAGATGCGCTATTCTGAAAAGACGGGATTGTCTTTGGAAGAAATAGAAAAAAATAAACCCGTATATCGTCAGGATTTAATTGATTTAGGTGACTGGGGCAGAGCGCAAAGTCCCGACTATTGGCTTAATTCTATTTTAGCTTATGAAGGAAACACAATAGTAACAGATATAAGAGTAAAACATGAACTCGAGTTA
>DLBD01000057.1 GCA_002494125.1 Ruminococcaceae bacterium UBA7030
TAAAGCGGAAAACAAAGCTGGTTTTCAAGCTTAAGTGCATCATATTTGTCTGACATAATTACTACCTCTTTTTAATTAACAATTAAATTGTACGCAACCGTTAAAGAAAAGTCAAGTAATTTTTTAATTGTCAACCTTTTCAAGACGTGCATAATTCGCCATCATTTTTTTAGTACCGGCTTTATCAAACGCAACCTCCATAAGAGTATCTCCTCCCATAGGTTTAAGAGAAAGGATTGTACCCGTTCCGAAGCTTTTGTGAAGCACGGTATCGCCCACCTTGTAATCAACAGAAGGCTTTTCGGATTTATTTCCTGTCTGCCCGAAGCTTTTGTTAAATGCGCTTGATTTAGTTGAAGCGCCGATTTTTGTTGAAGCCACGCTTGCTTTGTACCTGTTTGTTGAAACATCCTCAGTTACAGACATAGGAATTTCCCTTAAAAAGCGTGATGCCATATTGCGTGATGTTGTACCGTAAAGCATTCTTTGCTGCGCATTTACAAGGTAGAGCTTTTCCTTTGCTCTTGTGATTCCTACATAGGCAAGTCGTCTTTCCTCTTCAAGATCCTCTTCAGAGAACATTGACTGGTTGCCGGGAAATATTCCCTCCTCCATACCGGGTATAAATACAACCGGAAATTCAAGTCCCTTGGCGGAATGAAGAGTCATAAGTACAACGCTATCCTCATCCTCGTTATATGCATCAATGTCGGTAATAAGCGCAACATCCTCAAGGAAATCTGCAAGCTCCGGCTCCTCACTTTCCTCCTGATACTTGATAAACATTGAAGAAAGTTCTTTGATATTGTTTACCCTGTCCTCATAAGTTTCAGGGTCTTCATTGAGGTAGTCAAGGTATTTTGTAACCTCGAGCACCTCCTGGAGCAAATCGGAAAGAGTCATACCCTCCTGCAGACAGAGCTGCAACTGTTTTATCATATTTGTAAAGCCAATAAGCTTCGATGCTGAACGGGACGTTTTTTCAAATTCATCTGCCCTTTCGCAAACCTCGAAAGCAGAGATGCCCAAACCCGTTGCAATCTCCATGACATGTGCAAACATCGTATCGCCTATCTGCCTTTTCGGAACATTTATAATTCGCTGAAGCCTAACGTTGTCAGCGGGATTACTGATTACGGCAAGGTATGAAATAATATCCTTGATCTCTTTTCTGTCAAAGAAACGGTGACCGCCGATTACACGATATGAAATACCGCTTTTTGTAAGCATAACCTCAAGATTGCGTGACTGTGCATTCATACGATAAAGAATTGCAAAATCCCTTAAACTCCTGCCCTCTTTAACGCCCTTTAATATCTCTTCAACAATGAATGCAGATTCGTCTGATTCGTTCATTGCTGTATTGAAAATCACCTTTTCGCCTATGCCGAGATTTGTATAAAGAGTTTTACCCTTACGGTTTTTATTGTGAGATATAACCTCGTTTGCAGCGTCAAGAATATTCTGGGTTGAACGGTAGTTTTCCTCAAGTCTTATAACCTGCGCACCCTTGTAGTGCTGTTCAAATGAAAGAATATTTTCGATAGTAGCGCCTCTGAAACGGTAAATACTCTGATCATCATCACCGACAACACATATATTCTTATATTTGTCGGCAAGAAGTGACGTGAGGACATATTGCGCATGGTTAGTATCCTGATATTCATCGACCATAACATACTTGAACTGATTCTGATAGTATTCACGTACGTCATCAAAATTTCTCAAAAGCTCGACTGTGTTATAAATAATGTCGTCAAAATCCATTGCATCGGACTTTTTAAGCTCCTGCTGATAAAGGTCGTAGCACTGTGCAATCTTACTTTTTCTAAAATCATTTACTGTGCTTGCTTTGTATTCCTCGGGCGAAATAAGGCTGTCCTTTGCCATACTGATTTCCGAAAGAATTGATTTGTGATTAAGAAACTTATCCTCAATTCCGAGATGCTTCTGGCACTGCTTCATAACTCGTCTGGAATCGTCAGTATCATAAATTGTAAAATGGCTTGAATAGCCGAGGTTTTCGCCGAATCGTCTTAAAATTCTTGCGCAGCAGCTGTGAAAGGTATACGCCCAGATTGATTCAGCCTCATCGCCAATTGCTCTGATAAGCCTTTCACGAAGCTCGCCTGCAGCCTTGTTTGTAAAGGTTATGGCAAGCACCTGCCACGGCTGAGCGAGTCCGCTTGATATAATATGCTCCACTCTGTTGACAAGCACGGTTGTTTTACCCGAGCCTGCTCCTGCAAGAACAAGGAGCGGTCCTTCTGTTGTGTTGACAGCCTTTTGCTGCATTTCATTTAATGGCATAGTGCCTCCTTAAACTGTCGGAAAAAAATCGGGCGAACAAAGTTCGTCCCGAGTTTTTATTATTTGAGTAGTGTTAAAAGAATACCTGCTGCAACCGCAGAGCCGATAACACCTGATACGTTTGGTCCCATTGCGTGCATAAGAAGGAAGTTCGATGGGTTTGACTCCTGTCCGACCTTCTGGCTTACACGGGCAGCCATAGGCACTGCCGATACGCCTGCAGAGCCGATAAGTGGATTAATCTTACCCTTTGTAAATATATACATAAGCTTACCAAAGAGTACACCCGAGGCAGTACCGAGCATAAAGGCAATAAGTCCGAGAAGAACGATACCGATTGTTTGCGGGTTAAGGAATGACTGAGCAGACGTTGTAGCACCTACTGAAATACCGAGCATAATAGTAACTATATTCATTAGCTCGTTTTGAGCCGCTTTCGCAATACGTTCTGTCTGTCCGCTCTCTTTAAGAAGATTACCGAGCATAAGCATACCGACAAGCGAAGCCGCATCGGGAAGAAGGAGTGAAACAACAACTGTTACAAGTATCGGAAAAAGGATTTTTTCAAGCTTTGATACAGGACGAAGATTGCCCATAACAACAGCTCTTTCCTTTTTAGTTGTAAGACCACGCATAATAAACGGCTGAATAACGGGTACAAGCGCCATATACGAATAAGCCGCCACCGCGATAGCACCAAGCATTTCCGGCGCCAGTTTTGACGTTACGAAAATTGCCGTAGGTCCGTCAGCGCCGCCGATGATTGCTATTGAACCTGCCTGCTGGGGTGTAAAATGAAGAAGCGGTCCAAGCACAATAGCACCGATATATGTGAAGAAAATACCGAACTGTGCCGCAGCGCCGAGAATAAAGCTTTTCGGGTTAGCAATAAGCGGTGAGAAATCAGTCATTGCGCCGATACCAAGAAAGATAAGCGGAGGATAAATACCTGCTTTAACACCAAAATAGAGGAAGTCCATAAGTCCCGGCGTTGCGCCGACAAACTCGCCTCTGCCCTTGAGCAAATCGAAAAAGCCTTCTAAGTCGTGATACTGAACCGCAAGGTTTGCACCGGGGATATTCGCAAGAAGCATACCAAACGCAATCGGCACCATAAGAAGCGGTTCAAAGCCTTTCTTAATTCCAAGAAAAAGAAAGAGAAAAGCAAAACCGATCATTATTAAATTTTTATAACCGCCAGGCTGGAAGAAAAAAGCATAACCTGAATTAGCAAAGATGCTTTGAATAACTTCCCATACGCCCTGAAGTATTTCCATAGTAATGCCCCTTTCCTAAAACGATTTTGTGTTGTTAATCTGTGCTGCCTGAGCCCACGGATTACGAGATGAAACATTCTTTCTTTTAATAGAACGCACAACCGCAGACGGTCCTTCGCTTGCAGCAACAGCCGCAGCAATAGCCGCAACGACCTCTCCGCTTATGCCGTCCTCAACAACCGGCGCCGGCTTTGGCGCAGGAATTTTCGGCATAGGAATTTCTTCCTTTTCTTTCTGATCGCCCTTTCGCTTTTTTGCTCTTGTCTCCAAGCCTGAAACGACGCTGCCGAAAATCTTAATAACAAGTATTAGTAATAAAAGCACTCCTACAACAATTACTATGCCTGATATAACAAGTGTTGCAGTAAAAATTGCTGATGTGTCAGGAACTAAATCTAATAATATCGGACTCATCAAAACTCCCCCATTATAAAATAATGATTATGTGTATTATATATTATATTAACAATATTTTCAATCAAAAATTAACAATACTGCAAAAAATAGCAAAATACATAAAATTACTTGATTTTATTACGAAATAGTATATAATATTATTAGTGCATATCGGACAAGGAGGTCAGTTGATATGAGCGAAAAAACATTATTAATTGCAATATTAGTTGCGCTTATCCTCTTGTGGTTTGCGGAAACGCTTAATATGTCAAAAACAAGCAGGATTTTAAGCGGAGTTATAGATTTGTCAATGGCTATCTTAAGGTAGCTTACATAAAGAAAAAAGGCTTACAAAGGTTCTCCCATGTAAGCCTTTTATTTTTATCTTTCAATTTCTATTGTTTCAATTTCGGTGATTGTTACTTTAAGGTCGCTGTCAACTGAAACGTCATAAATGATGTCGCAGTTTTCGGCAATCGGAGAACGGCACTCAACTGTAAGCTTCGTTTCGCCCTCTTTAAGCCCGAAGAATGTAAAGTATTCGTTA
>DLBD01000069.1 GCA_002494125.1 Ruminococcaceae bacterium UBA7030
ACTGATGCCGATGTCGACGGTTTCCAGATCAGAACGCTTATTCTTACAATGATTTACCGCCTTATGCCAAAACTGATTGATGAAGGTAAGGTGTATATTGCAGAGTCACCGCTTTATGAGGTTACTTGTAAAGATCAGACTTACTTCGCTTATAATGAAATTGAAATGGACGAGATTAAGGCGGAAATAGGCGACGAAAAATATACTGTCCAGCGCTCAAAAGGACTTGGTGAAAACGAGCCTGAGATGATGGCACTTACAACTATGAATCCCGCAACAAGAAGAGTTATTAAGGTTTCACCTGATGATGCAGAAAAAACCTCTGAGATATTTGACTTACTTTTGGGTGACAACCTTCAGGGAAGAAAAGATTATATTTCTGACTACGGACATCTTTATCTTGATGCAGCCGATGTCAGCTAAGGAGGGATAATTTTGGCAAGAAGAAAAAAAGAAGGAACAAATTCTCAAAAGCCTCTCGCTGACAATGTTCATATCAAAGGCGCAGGAACTATTCAGGATGAGATAATTACCGATACTCTTCTCGAAAACTATATGCCTTATGCAATGAGCGTTATCCTTTCCCGTGCCATTCCGGAAATTGACGGATTGAAGCCTTCTCACAGAAAACTTCTTTATACAATGTATAATATGGGACTTCTTCAGGGCGGAACTATCAAAAGTGCTAATATTGTCGGCAGAACTATGCAGTTAAATCCACACGGTGACGCAGCTATTTACGAAACTATGGTAAGGCTTTCCCGCGGCAATGAAACTTTATTATATCCTTATGTTGAGTCTAAGGGTAATTTTGGTAAGGCTTACAGTAAAAATATGGTATATGCCGCTTCCCGTTATACAGAGGCGAAACTTGCACCGATTTGTCACGAGCTTTTTGATGATATCAAGTATGATACAGTTGACTTTGTTGATAATTATGATAACAGTATGAAGGAGCCTACGCTTCTTCCTGTAACATTCCCGACAGTACTCTGTAATGTGTCAAAGGGTATTGCAGTCGGAATGGCTTCTAATATTGCTTCATTCAATATTTCAGAGATATGCGATACTACAATCGCCCTAATGAAAAATCCTGACCATATGATAAGCGAAACGCTTCTTGCTCCTGATTTTGTAGGAGGAGGATTTATCCTTTATGACAAAGACGAGCTTGAAAAAATTTATGAAACAGGAAGAGGTTCAGTTAAGGTTAGAGCAAGATATACTTATGATAAAAAGTATAATTGTATTGATATAACGCAGATTCCTCCTACTACAACATCAGAGGATATAATTGACAAGATTATTGAACTTGTAAAATCAAACAAAGTTAAAGAAATAAACGATGTCCGCGATGAAACGGACCTTTCAGGCTTGAAGATTACCATTGATCTAAAAAGAGGTATTGACCCTGACAAGTTTATGACAAAGCTTTATAAGCTTACTCCGCTTCAGGACAGCTTCTCCTGCAATTTCAACATACTTGTTCATGGTAATCCAAAAGTTCTCGGTGTTAAGTCAATACTTCTTGAATGGATAGATTTCCGTCTTGAGTGTATAAGAAGAAGGGTTGTATTCAATCTTGATAAAAAGAGAAAACAGCTTCATCTTCTTAAGGGACTTTCAAAAATACTTCTTGATATTGACAAAGCCATCAAGATTGTAAGAGAAACCGAAAGCGAATCAGAGGTTGTTCCAAATCTTATGATTGGCTTCGGCATTGACGAAACACAGGCTGAATATGTTGCCGAGATTAAACTTCGTCATCTTAATCGTGAATATATACTTAAGCGAATTAAAGATATTGAGCAGCTCGAAAACGATATTGCAGAGCTTGAAGGCATACTTTCAAGTAAGAGCAAAATGAAGAAAATTATCGTAGGTGAGCTTCAGAATGTTGCAAAGAAATATGACGCCGGACGAAAGAGCGAGATAATCTATGATGTTGATGATGAATATGTTGCGGAAGAATCAGTAGTTGCCGACTATCCTGTAACTATGTTCATCACCGAACAGGGCTACGCTAAGAAAATAAAAACTGCTAATCTTCGTATGAGCGGCGAGCAAAAGGTTAAAGAAGGCGACAGAATGTTGCCTGAAGTCGAGTGTTCCAATAAGGACGAGCTTCTTTTCTTCACAAATAAGAATCAGGTCTACAAATCAAAAGTTGACGACTTTAATGATACTAAAGCGTCTGTTCTTGGCGAATATGTGCCGGGTAAACTCGATATGGAGGCTGATGAACAGGTTTCTTATATGGCAGTAACCGATGATTACAGCGGATATATGATTTTCGTGTTTGAAAACGGAAAGCTTGCAAAAGTCGATATGAACGCATATCAGACAAAAACAAACAGAAAAAAGCTTATCAACGCATATTCCGATAAATCTCCTCTTGCTCAGGCAATTTACATCAAAGAGGATACCGAACTTGTTCTTTGTTCATCAAGCGGAAGAATGCTTCTTGTTAACACAGCTTCAATACTTCCGAAGACTACTAAGAATACTCAGGGTGTTGCAGCAATGAAGCTTAAGAAAACTCATAAAATCACCTCGGTTCATATTTACAAGGAAGGCGAGTTTGAGAAAGCATGGAGATTCAGGGCAAAAAATCTTCCTGCTGCCGGAGCAGTTCCAAGCGAGGCAGATGTTGCCGAGCAGTTATCTTTTTAATAATTAAAAAAATACTTGCATTATTTTTGCTTGTATGATATAATCCATTAGTAAATTGAGATAATTTCTTTTATTGGAGGAAATATATATGGCTTGGTATCATTATGTATTTGGTGCTGTTTTAATCATTACATCAATTATTATAACAATAGTTGTTCTTATGCAGGAGGGCCGTTCACAAAACCTTTCAGGCGCTATTGCCGGCGGTGCTGAAACCTTCCTTGGAAAGTCAAAGGGCAGAACAATTGAAGCAAAACTTGAAAAGATTACCAAGTGGCTTATTGTTGTTTTCTTTGTTATAGTTCTTGCTGCATTCCTTGTTTTTCTTTTTGTATAACAAGAATTAAGTTAAACCTTGCATAAGGATGCCTTATGCAAGGTTATTTTTTTGACTGACATTTCAGTTCGTGAGGAAATTATGGAGTATATTATTTTTGATTTAGAATGGAATAATGCCTATAATTACAAACTGAATAAAGGGATTAATGAAATTGTTGAAATCGGTGCAATAAAGCTGAACGACAGGCTTGAGATTGTAGATACCTTCAAGCAGCTAATAAAGCCTAAACTTTCAAAAAAGCTTACGAGCCGTTTCAAAAATCTTACGCATATAACTATGGACGAGCTTAAGGAAAACGGCATAGATTTTGAATCAGCGTTTTCTGATTTTTCAAGGTGGTCAAAGGGCAGAGATACTGTGTTTTTGAGTTGGTCAACAAGTGATTTATATACTCTTGCGGAAAACTTCAGATTTTTCAAAAAAACGGTGTATATAGATTTTATTCCAAAATATGCAGACGCCCAAAAATACTGTATGCAGTTTGTTGCAAATCATAACGGTAATCAGATAAGTCTTCAAAACTGTGCAATGCAGTTTAATATTGACATTGACACAACCAATCTTCACAGAGCTCTTGAGGACTGCTATGTAACTGCATATTGTTTCAAAAAGGTATTTGATAAAGAACGCTTTGACGAGTATATTAGGGTATGTGATCAAAGCTTTTTTGAAAGACTTGTATTTAAGCCTTATTATATTCGTTCGCTAAACAGCGAGTATTTTGATATTAATAAAGAAAAGCTTGTTTGTCCTGACTGTTTTGGAAATGTAAAGCCGATTAATGAATATATTATTGAGAACGGATGCTTCAAAAATGCCGGCAAATGCGAAAAGTGCAATAAAAAGTTCTGGGTGTTTGTCAGAGCAAAGAAAACATATGACTCTGTACTCGTAAGTAAAAGACTTGTAAGAATAAACAAGAGACGTGCTAAAAAAATAATTTGAACTTTCAAAAGTTTACATTTTATCTCTTTATTTATTTTTATAATTGTAATATAATAATAGAAATGTTAAACAGATAGTTTACGGGGGTGTTCACATGGCTTCTCATGATTATGATGATTTGCTTGAATCCTTTATGAATAACTCGGCTAAAGCTTATAATGAGGACAAAACGGCTCATGAACAGCGCACCGAAAATATCCCTTCTTCCTACAACGTTTCTTCTGCTGATAAAAAAAAGGAAAGAATCAGAAGGGGAAGAGAGATTGAAAAGGAATTAGCCGCTAAAAAAGCAAAAAAGAAAAAGAAGAGAAAGTTTTCTACTAAAGAAAAAACTCCGACACAAAGATTTTTATCGCTTCTCGTCAGGTCGCTTCTTGCGCTGGTTATGATTTGCGGCGTTGTTGGTGTTGTATGTTTTTCTGTTATTGCCATTTACGGTTACAGCGTAGTATACGGAGACCCTGTATTTGATCTTACCGAACAGGCACTTTCGCAAAACCAGACATCTTTTATCTACGGTATGGACGGTGATGACCTTGTTGAAATTACAAGGCTTCACGGCGAAGAAAACAGAATATGGGTTGACCTTGATGATATGAGTGAATATTTGCCTGAAGCATTTGTTGCAACAGAGGATAAAAGATTTTATAATCATCACGGTGTTGACTGGATAAGAACTATTGGCGTTTTCATTAAACAAAACGATCAGGGTGGTTCTACTATTACCCAGCAGCTTATAAAAAACCTTACTGATGATAACAAAGTTACCTATGTAAGAAAGTTTAATGAGATTCTGCGTGCTCTTAACCTTGAAAGAAACTATTCAAAAGAAGAGATACTGGAGGCTTATCTCAACACGATTTATCTTTCTAACGGTTGCTACGGCGTAAGAACAGCAGCTGAGGTTTACTTTGGTAAGGATGTTGCTAATCTGAATGCCGCTGAATGTGCATGTCTTTCCTCAATAACTAAGGCGCCAACTTATTATGACCCACTTTTCAATCCTGAAAACAACAGAACAAGACAGTTATGGGTGTTAGAGCAAATGGCATCGGAAGATACAGGCTTCCTTACTAACGAAGAGTATCAGGCTGCTGTCGACTATGAAATGGTTTTCACTAACAGCGAAAACTATCAGGGATCTGAGGTTGAAGGGGATTCAAAGCAGGCCGACAATGACGATATTACTAACTATTATGTTGACTATGTAATCACCTCTATTGAGGAAGATTTACAGAAGATGGGTTATACCGCCAAAAAGGCTCACAATATGGTCTATGGCGGCGGACTTAAAATATACACTGCTATTGATTTTGACGTTCAGGATGCACTTGAAGATGTTTATGAAAACTATCGCAGAATGCCTGATGAAACTGTGCAGGGCGCTATGTGTATAATGGACTATCATGGCAGAGTTCTCGGAGTTGTTGGCGGTACCGGTAAAAATAAGGGCGCAATGCTTCTTAACCGTGCCACTATGTCAACAAGACCTCCCGGATCGACAATCAAACCGCTTGCTGTTTACGGTCCTGCGCTTGAAAAGAGCCTTCAGGAAAAGAGCGTACAGGTCTATTGGTCAACTATGTTTAATGACAGCCCTTCAATGAAAGTTGAGGGTAAGGGTTGGCCTGTTAACCAAGGCGGAAGTTATTCATCACGTGATGTAACGCTTCAGTATGGTCTTGCTCAGTCACTTAACACTATTTCAGCAAGAACACTTCAGACTATCGGCGTAGATTATTCGTATGAATTTCTTTCGGAAAATTTCAAGCTTTCTTCACTTGATGATATTCGAGATCTCGACTACGGTCCGCTTGCAATCGGTTCTCTTACAAATGGTGCTAAGGTGCTTGATATGACTGCTGCTTATCAGGCATACGGTAACGGCGGTTATTACTATGAGCCATATTCTTACTATAAGATTGAGGATAGTCAAGGCAATATTATAATTGAGAAAAAGCCTGAGGAAACAAAGACAGAAGCTGTTTCAGAAAGCACAAGCTGGCTTATGAATAAACTTCTTCAGACCGTTATGACTCAGGGTACGGGTACATCTTACAAGCTTTCCGGTATTGAATGCTTTGGCAAAACCGGTACAACTAATGATGATAAAGACAGATGGTTTGTAGGAGGTACTCCTAATATGATTGGCGTTACCTGGTATGGTTATGATACGCCGAAAGAAGTACATTATTCTCTTTCAGCTAACCCTGCCGGTACTATTTGGAAGGCTGTAATGGAAGAGGTTTACGAGAATATGGATGCAAGGGGAACGGATTATGATACTAAATTCCCTGAGTACGATGGTATTGTAAGTCGTTCTTATTGTACAGTTTGCGGTAAGCTTGCAAGTGGTTCCGGTTCTTCCGCTATGGGTTGGTATGACGCTAATAATCTTCCGGGATACTGTTCCGGCGGTCACTATGTCGAAAGTGACGAAGAGGAAACAGAGGAGGGCGGCACAACTAAGGCGGGTGCTACTACAGCTGCTACGACTTCCGCTAAAAAGCCTGAGGAATAAAAACATACAAAAGGAAATCAGGTAAAGCTGGTTTCCTTTTTTTGGGAGAAATTTATGAAAATAATGGCTGTTGATTACGGCGATGTAAGAACAGGTATTGCGTTTAGCGATTCTTTGGGAATGCTGGCAAGTGCATATGGCGTAATTAAAGAAACTTATCCACAAAAGCTTGTATTAAAGCTTTGTGAAATTATTGAAAAAGAAAAGCCCGAAAAAATCATAATCGGACTGCCTAAAAATATGGACGGTACTTATGGCTATCGCTGTGACGAATGCAGAAATCTCGGTGAGCTTCTTTCAAATAATACCGATATTCCGATTGAGTTTGAGGATGAAAGACTTACTACAGTTATTGCGCACGATATACTTTCACTAAATGATGTTAGAGGAAAAAAGAGAAAGGAAAGCGTAGACGCTGTTTCGGCTACAGTTATACTTCAAAGCTATCTTGATAAAAACAAATAACATTTATCCTTGATTTATTCCATATTATTTTATGGTGATTTTTTGAAAATAAGGCTTGGAGATACTTGTTTTATTGTTGAATTCTATTTTATTTTCATGCTTCTTTCTGCTCTGCTTTTAGAAGCAGATAATTTACTTGAACTTCTTATTTTTTCGTCGCTTCATGAGATTGGACATCTTGCTGCACTTTATATTGCCGGAGGAAAAGCGGACGAGATTAAGCTTTCGTTTTACGGCTTTGCTATAAAGTATTCGGTAAAGTTAAAAAGGAACCGCGAGTTTTTGGTGCTTTTGGCAGGTCCGGCTGTGAATCTGGTAATGTTTATCCTTTTCCGTAATGGTATT
>DLBD01000080.1 GCA_002494125.1 Ruminococcaceae bacterium UBA7030
GACCTGCCTCATGATAAGCAGTAAGTTTCTTTGCTTTTTCGGTATACTTATGAGATTTCTTTTCTGTACCAAGCTCAACTCTTGATACGGCATCGCTGATTTCTGTCATAGTGATAGCCTTTTTCTTATGGCGAACCGCTAAAATTGCAGCCTCGTTCATAAGGTTTTCAAGATCAGAACCGGTAAAGCCGATTGTATCCTTGGCAAGCTCTTTAAGGTCAACGTCAGGAGCGAGAGGCTTGTTTCTTGAATGAACCTTAAGAATGTCCTCTCTTCCCTGAGTATCAGGTCTATTTACAGTAATCTGTCTGTCAAATCTTCCGGGTCTTAAAAGTGCAGGATCAAGGACATCAGGTCTGTTCGTAGCAGCAATAACAATTACGCCGCTATTTGTACCGAAACCGTCCATCTCAACAAGAAGCTGATTAAGAGTCTGTTCTCTTTCGTCATTACTGTTTCCGGTTCCTGTTCCTCTGTGACGACCTACTGCATCAATTTCGTCAATAAACACAATTGCAGGCGCTTTCTTTTTTGCCTGGTCAAAGAGGTCACGAACTCGTGATGCACCTACACCGACATACATCTCTACAAAATCTGAACCTGAAATTGAAAGAAACGGTACGCCGGCTTCACCTGCTACTGCACGAGCAAGAAGTGTTTTACCTGTTCCGGGAGGGCCGACAAGAAGCACGCCTTTGGGGATTCTTGCGCCGATCTTTGTAAATTCTTCAGGCTCTTTAAGAAAGTCAACCAGCTCTTCTATCTCCGCTTTTTCCTCTTCACAGCCTGCAACATCTTCAAAAGTTGTTTCCTTTTCGGAATTTTCGTCAATAAGTCTTGCCTTAATCTTTCCGAAACCGAGTGTTCTGTTGGTTTCGTTATTCATAGCACTGCTCATTCTTCTGAAGGCAATAAAACCGAGAATTGCAATAAGTGCAATCATAAAGAAGCTTGGAAGCACACTCAAAAGCCAAGCACTTGAAGTACCGGCCTTATAGTCATACACTATCGGTGTATTCGAGTGAACGGTATTATACTTGATAATATCCTCTTTAATATCTTCAACAAATATAGAAACCGCAATACTCGGTATTGAATAATGCTGTTCATTTTCAGGGTCTTCAAAAGTTGAATAAGTAAGATTACCGTTTGAAAGATCAAGAGTAAATTCTGAAATTTCGCCGTTATGAAACATCTGTACAATCTCAGAATACTTTGTATCAACACTTGTTTGCTTGTTTGCAAAAAAAGCAATAGAGCCGATAAGAACTACGGTAATCAAAAGATATGCAACTATTGATTTCCAATTTTTAACAATACTTTTCATTTATCAGTCCTCCAAAGAAACTGTCATTATTAAAAAATTTTCGGTGCTATCATCAGGTTTAACACGCTCATCGCAGCATATTCCTTCAACACCTATAACACCTTTTTCATCACAAATAATCAAAAGGCTGTCACGTTTTTCGACATCAACACCACATTCGTTTAATAACTTCTTAAGTGTCTTCCCAATACCCCTTCCGGCAGGTGAAATATAGTCGCCGGGCAGCCTGTTTCTTACTGTTATACTGCCGTTAATTTTATCATAGTCACAGTAAAAATCAACATTTTGGGGATTAAATTCAAATTTTTTTAAAATTTTGGTATCGTATCTATTATTATTATTAGAATTATTAAATTCAGCAATACGAATATGTCTTTTATCTGATAAAGCAAAAATATCTTTTTTTATTTCACACCTGGATGATTTATCAATAAGGCACATACATTCGTTGAGATGCAGCCGATCGAGTACTACGCCGTTATCTTCAAAATACATATTAATAACACGTTTTGAAACTGCAGGGTGTAAAGTCTTAAGTACATTTTTATCAAGCGCATTATCTTCAAGTGCTTTAATATATGCACTTTGAGAAGCACTCTCTATGAAATCGTAATCATCCTTGCAGTCTTCAATAAAAGCGGCCAAATTATCACAAAAGCTGTCGTTAAGCTTTTCAAAATCATTTACAATAACATTTCTGATATAGTTTCTGCTGTATTCATTTGAAAGGTTAGTTTCGTCAATTCTATATTGAATATCATTATCATCGCAAAAAGAACGGATATCTTTTGATGTTATTTCAATAAGAGGCCTGATAATATTATCTCTCACTGCAGGAATACCGCAGGCGCCTTTAAGTCCCGTGCCACGGGAAAGTCTGAATAAAACCGTTTCAATATTGTCATCAAAATTATGAGCCGTAGCGATTTTATCACAATTAAGACTATTGAAGAACTCATATCGTTTGATTCTTGAATACTCCTCAACAGATTTTCCGTATATTTTGGCTTCAGCCGTAGCATCAATAGTTAATAGATGAAAAGGTACGTTTTCTTTTATGCAGAAATTCTCTACAAATTTTGCATCGTCTACCGAACTTTTACCACGTATGCCATGTTCAATATGAGCGACCTCGACAGTAATATCATAATCATTTTTTATTTCAAGAAGAAGATTTAATAAAAGCATTGAATCTGCTCCGCCGGAAACTCCGACAACTACCCTATCGCCCTTAGTGAGCATATTATATTTTTCAATAGTTTTGATAAATTGCTTATTCATAGTTTGACTTATCAATAGATCTGAAGCGTGTAAACTCCTTATCAAAAGTAAGCTCAATAGATCCAACTGCTCCGTGACGGTTTTTAGCTATTATAAGTTCCGTCTTATTTGCGTCAATATCATCCTGCTTATCTTCTGATACGTCATTTCTGTAGTAATCCTCACGGTAAAGGAACATTACAATATCTGCATCCTGTTCTATAGAGCCTGATTCTCGAAGATCGGCAAGCTGCGGCTTATGATTTTTGCCATGACCTTCAGTAGCTCTTGAAAGCTGGGCACAGCAAATAACAGGAATATTAAGATCCTTAGCCATCATTTTAAGCTGCCTTGTAATCTCAGATACCTCCTGAACTCTGTTTTCTTTTCTTGTTGCAGAAGAGATAAGACCGAGATAATCAATTATAATACAGTCGACATTTCTTTCTTTTCTGACTCTTGATTTAATTTCAGGAACAGTTATTGCTGACGTGTCATCAAGGTAAAGCTCCGTCTTTTCAAACTGACCGGCAGCATTTCCAAGCCTTACCCACTCGTCTTTAGTAAGCTCGCCTGTTCTGAGTTTTTGCGATTCAACTCCTGCCTGAGATGACAAAAGCCTTTCGGCAAGCTGTTCCTTCGTCATTTCAAGGCTGAAGAAAATGCACTTTTTACCCGAGTGCATAGTAATATTCTGGGCGAGATTTAATGCGAAACTTGTCTTACCCATAGCAGGTCTTGCACCGATGAGTATAAAGTCAGACTTGTTAAGTCCAGTAAGATATTTATCGAGCACACCAAAGCCGGAAGGAATTCCTTTATACTTTTCCTTATCTTCTCCGGTAAGCTCAGTAAGCCTTGTATAAACATCGTTTACGATGATTTCGCCAACACGTTGCGGTCCGTTAGTTTCCCTGCCCTGCCTGATGTTATAAATCTGCTGTTCAGCAATTTCAAGAATAGAGTTTGCCTTTGCATCAGGGCTGGTAGCCATATCAATGACTTCGCTTGATAGCGAAATAAGACTTCTTAAATATGACTGTTCTCTGACAATATTAATATAATATTCAATATTAGCAGTTGACGGAACAGCCTGTGCAAGCTGTAAAAGATATTCTCTTCCGCCTGACGTATCATAATGTCCTTCTTTTGCAAGCGTGTCAGCAATTATAACCGGATCAATGCCCTTTGAAGCAACATACATTGACATCATTGCGCTGTAAATTGCTTTATGCTGTGGGAGGAAAAAGCTTTCAGCATTAATCTTATCGACAGCTGCCTCCATACAGCTTGGCTCAATAAGAATTGAACCGAGCACTGACTGTTCAGCATCAAGATTATAAGGCATAACAACATTTGCGTTTATATTGTTCTCAGCCATATTAAGCCTCCGTTACCTGAACGAAAATCTTTGCAGTGATGCCCTGATAAACTTTTACCTCGGCTTCAGCTGTTCCAAAGGCTTTCATATCCTCCATAACAATCTTTCTCTTATCAATATCAACATTTATATCCTGCTTTATCTTATTAGCAACATCTTTAGATGTAACAGAACCGAAAAGCTTTCCGTTAGCTCCTGCCTTAGCTTTGAGAACAAAAGTTTTGCCGCTCAATGTGTCTGCAACCTTTTGTGCCGCTTTAATTTCCTCTGCTTTATGATACTTTTTAGCAGACTCTTTTGTGTTAAATTCATTCATAGCCGAGGCATTTGCTTCAATAGCAAGTCCTTTAGGGAAAAGGAAATTTCTTGCATATCCGTCAGATGCGTTTACTAAATCACCTTTTTTACCGAGACTTTTAACATCTTCTTTGAGTATAACCTTCATTTTGTCCCTCCTATATTTCCATCAGAATCGGAAGAATCATTGGACTTCTCTTCGTTTTTTCATACATAAGCCTTGAAAGCTCGTCGCGAAGCTTAGTCTTGATATAATTCCAATCGTGATATTTTCCGTCAAAACAGTTGTTTATTACCTGACACGATAAATCCCTTGCCTGAGCCATAAGCTCTTCATTTTCTTTAACATAAACAAATCCTCGTGAAACAACATCAGGCCCGCTGACAATATATCCGCTTGAACTGTCAAAGGTTGCAACAACAATAATTATTCCGTCTTTCGATAATTTCTTTCTGTCGTTGATAACTATATTTCCAACATCGCCAACGCCGATACCGTCAACATAAACTTCGCCCGCATCAACTGTTTTAACCTTTTTAATGCGGTCCTCAGTAAGCTCAACCATATCACCGTTATCAGCAATATAAATATTTTCGTTATCTATACCCATTGCTCTTGCAAGGCCTGCGTGTTTTTGAAGGTGCTTCTGCTCACCGTGGGCAGGTATAAAATACTTTGGTTTGACAATGCCCATCATAAGCTTGAGCTCTTCCTGACAAGCGTGTCCGGAAACGTGAACATCATACATCTTTTCATAGATAACCTCAATGCCGCGCTTCATAAGCTCATTTACAACATTGCCAACCATTTTCTCATTTCCGGGAATTGGTGTTGCGGAAATAATTACATAATCATTTGGCGTCAAGCTGACTTTCTTATGGTCTGCAAAAGCCATTTTCGTAAGTGCCGACATCGGTTCACCCTGCGAGCCGGTTGTTATAATAACAAGCTTATCGTCAGGGTAATTTCTTATCATATTAATGTCAATGAGAATTCCATCCGGCACATTCAGATAACCGAGCTCGGAACCAACGCTAACAAGGTTTTCAAGACTTCTTCCGAGCACTGCAACCTTTCTGTTTCTTGACTCTGCAACATCAATAATCTGCTGAACTCTGTGAATATTTGAAGCAAAGGTTGCAACAACAATTCTGCGGTTTTTTGCTTTTCTGAAAAGCGTTTCAAATGAATCTCCGACAGACTTTTCACTCATTGTGTAACCGGGTCTTTCAGCATTTGTTGAATCCGAAAGAAGAGCAAGAACTCCTTTTCTGCCGTAATCGGCAAAACGGTTAAGGTCGATCATATCCCCATCGACAGGTGTTGTATCTATCTTGAAATCGCCCGTCTGGATAATTACGCCTGCACCACATCTTATTGCAAGACCGACAGCGTCGGGTATTGAGTGATTCACATGAATCATCTCAATGTTAAATTCACCAAGCGTTATATTATCTCTTGGCTTTATCTCTACAAGTTTAACCTTACCGAGTAAATTGTGTTCTTCTAATTTGCCTTTAATAAGACCAATAGTAAGTTTTGTTGCATATATCGGTACATTAACTTTTTTAAGAAGAAAAGCAAGTCCGCCGATATGATCTTCGTGACCATGAGTTATAATAATTCCTCGAAGCTTATCAGCATTGTTTTCAACAAATGTAAAATCCGGAATTACAACATCTACACCCGGTAAATCAGAATCAGGAAAAGCAAGACCACAGTCAACAATAAACATATCGTTTTTGTACTCATAAAGGGTCATATTCTTTCCAATCTCATTCATACCGCCAAGAAAGGCAATACGAACAGACTCCTTCGCCTTTTGCGAAGCAGGTCTTTTGTAAGGAGCCTTGCGGTAGGTAATATAACGCTTGCCGGAATTCCGTTTTCCGTAAGTGTTTCTGCCGTTCGGCTTATTATAATTTGACATATAAACCTCCTAAATCAATTATTTTTCCGATCAAATTATGCTTTATTTATAATAAGACATATTTCTAATAATGTCAATAAGTCAATATTGAATATTTTGTTAATTAATGATATGATAGTTAAAACACTAATTTTGAGGTACTTATGAAAAGAATTAGCATTTATACTGACGGTGCTTGCAGCGGCAATCCGGGTAAAGGAGGTTGGGGCGCTGTACTCGTATATAACAAAACCGAAAAAGAACTTTCCGGCGGTGAAGCGCAAACAACGAACAACCGTATGGAGCTAACTGCCGTAATTAAAGCTTTATCAGCGCTGAAAGAACCGTGTGAGGTTGAACTTACCACAGATTCGAAATATGTATTCGACGCAGTAACAAAAGGCTGGGTTTATTCATGGAAGAAAAACGGGTGGAAAAAGGCTGACAAAAAGCCTGCACTTAACGTAGATTTATGGGAGGAGCTTCTCCCCCTTCTTAAAACTCACAAAGTAACTTTT
>DLBD01000050.1 GCA_002494125.1 Ruminococcaceae bacterium UBA7030
ATAGAGTAAGAGGTAAGTTTTATGGCAGGAAGTTTTGAAATCACCAAGAAGGGTGATAATACTTTCACATTTGAATTGTTTATTGACGATATTTCAGTTGGAAAAAGTCCGACCTTTGAAAAGGAGGACGACTGCAAACGAGGAGTAAAGGCTGTTAAAAAGAACAGCAGAATGAAGGTTCAGAATACTCTTGCAGGCGACGAGGAAAAGACTAACCCAAAGTATCTTGTTGAGTCAGACGGAGACAAGGTTAAATACACTCTCTTCCTTCAGACAGGCGCAGTTGCCCTTGAGGGCGCTGCAGATAATGAAGAGCAGGTGCTTGACATTATCGAAAAAATCGGTAACAATGCAAACGCTGCACAGATGAAAATGGCGGAGGTTGTTCTTTCCGAAAACGAGCTTAAGCAAATAAGAATAGATAAGCTTAAGGCGCTTCAGGCTGACGGCAGAGATCCGTTTGAAATAACCCTCGCAAGTCAGACTCATCACAGCGACGAGATTAAAGCGAAATTTGATGAGCTTGAGGAAAAGGACGTCACGATTGCAGGAAGAATTATGACCTGGCGTGATATGGGTAAGGCAAACTTTATCGATGTTCAGGACAGAAACGGAAGAATTCAGGTTTATGTTCGTATGAACGATATCGGTGAAGACCTTTTCAAAGAATTTAAGAGCTGGGACATCGGCGATATTGTTGAGGTTACAGGCTTTGTATTCAAAACAAGAACGGGTGAAATTTCAGTTCACGCGAAAGAGATAAGACTTCTTTCAAAGTCGCTTCTACCGCTTCCTGAAAAATTCCACGGTCTTACCGACACGGATACAAGATACAGAAGAAGATACCTTGATATGATAATGAATCCTGATGTTAAGGATACATTCATTAAGCGTTCAAGGATTATTACGTCAATAAGAAACTATCTTGACAATCTCGGATTTATCGAGGTTGAAACTCCTATACTTAACACAATTCCGGGCGGTGCGGCTGCAAGACCGTTCATCACTCATCATAATACGCTTGATATGGATATGTACCTTCGTATCGCAACAGAGCTTTACCTTAAGCGCCTTATTGTCGGCGGTATGGAAAGGGTATATGAAATCGGCAGAAACTTCAGAAACGAGGGAATGGACGTTCGACATAATCCCGAATTTACCTGCATCGAGCTTTATCAGGCATTTACAGATTATCACGGTATGATGGATATTGCAGAGGCTATTATCCGAAATGCAGCAAGTGAGGTTTGCGACAGCCTTCATATCACCTTTAACGGCACGGAGATTGACCTTGAAACTCCGTTTGCAAGAATGACAATGATTGAGGCTGTTAAGAAATACAGCGGCGTTGACTTTGCATCATTTATGAGCGACAACGAAAAGGCAGTTGCCGTTGCAAAGGAAAAGGGCGTCGAGGTTGAGAATGCAAAAGCCACCTGGGGCGATATTCTCAATTCCTTCTTTGAAGAGTTTGTTGAGGAAAACCTAACTCAGCCGACGTTTATTATGGATTATCCGGTTGAGGTTTCACCACTTACAAAAAGAAAGCCTGATTGTCCTGTTCTCACTGAACGCTTTGAGCTTTTCATTATGGGCGGCGAGTACGGAAACGCTTATTCCGAGCTTAATGACCCGATTGACCAGATGGGAAGATTTGAGGCACAGATGAAGCTTCGTGAGGCTGGTGACGACGAGGCTAATATGATAGACAACGATTTCGTTATGGCGCTTGAATACGGTATGCCGCCGACCGGCGGACTCGGTATAGGCATTGACAGACTTGTTATGCTTCTTACTGACAGCTATTCAATCAGGGATGTACTTCTCTTCCCGACAATGAAACCGCTTGATTGATATGAAAGGAGAACTAATATGCGTTCAGATTTAATTAAAGAGGGTCCGTCAAGAGCCCCTCATCGTTCACTTTTAAGAGCTCTCGGTATAGATGAGCTTGAAATGAAAAGACCGTTTGTTGCAGTTGTTAATTCAAAAAGCGATTATGTTCCCGGTCATATGCACCTTGACAAGATTGCAGAGCAGGTCAAGGCGGGTATAAGAAATGCAGGCGGTGTTCCGTTTGAGTTTAACACAATCGGTGTTTGCGACGGTATCGCTATGAACCATAAGGGTATGAAATATTCACTTTGCTCAAGAGAGCTTATTGCCGATTCAATTGAGGTTATGCTTACCGCGCATCCTCTTGACGCAGTTGTTTTTATTCCTAACTGTGATAAAATTGTTCCGGGTATGCTTCTTGCAGCCTGCAGACTTAATCTTCCGTCAATCTTTATCAGCGGCGGTCCGATGCTCCCGGGTAAGAGCACTGAAACCAAGAATAATATAGGCCTTTCGGAGCAGTTTGAGTACGTAGGTGCAAACGCAGTAGGCAAAATGAGTGCGGAAAACCTCGAGCTTACTGCATATACTGCTTGTCCGACTTGCGGTTCATGTTCGGGTATGTATACTGCAAACTCGATGAACTGCCTGACAGAGTCAATCGGTATGTCGCTTCCGGGCTCAGGAACGGTTCCTGCAGTTTATTCTGCTCGCCTTCGTCTTGCTAAAATGGCAGGTGAAAAGGTTATGGAGCTTCTTGAAAAAGACATTAAGCCGTCAGACATTATCACAGAAAAGGCTATTGAAAATGCAATGAGATGTGATATGGCTATCGGCTGCTCAACAAACACAATTCTTCATCTTACCGCTATTGCTCATGCAGCAGGTCATGATATCAACCTTTCCGACCTTAACGAAATGGGCAATACAACACCTCAGATTTGTAAGCTTAACCCTGCTTCATCCGTATTCATCACAGACCTTAATGATGTCGGCGGTATGCAGGCAGTTATCAAAGAGCTTGCAAGAGGCGGAATGATTCACACAGACGCACTTACCGTAAGCGGTACTGTTGCAGAAAGAATTGCAAAAGCACCTGACGCTGACGGCGAAGTTATTCATAAACTTGAAACTCCGTTTTCAAAGGATGGCGGTATAGCTGTTCTTACCGGCAATCTTGCTGAGGAGGGCGCAGTTGTCAAGAAGGGTGCAGTTGCACCGGAGATGATGCAGCATAAAGGACCTGCAAAATGCTTTGACAGCGAGGAAGATGCAATTGCTGCTATCAACGGCGGTAAGATTGTTGCAGGCGACGTTGTTGTTATCCGTTACGAAGGACCAAAGGGCGGACCCGGTATGCGTGAAATGCTTTCACCTACCTCTGCTATTATCGGTATGGGACTCGGTTCTTCTGTTGCACTTCTTACAGACGGCAGATTTTCCGGCGCCACAAGGGGTGCTTCAATCGGCCATGTAAGTCCCGAAGCAGCAGTTGGAGGCACAATCGCACTCGTTGAGGATGGAGATGAAATTGAGATAGACATCCCTGCAAGAGTTCTCAGAGTTAATGTTTCCGACGATGTTCTTGCTGAAAGGAAGGCAAATTGGCATCCTCCCGTTCAGGAGCTTTCCGGTTATCTTAAGAGATATGCACAGCACGTTACCAGCGGCTCAAGAGGTGCAGTTTTTGAGGATTAGGAGATTTCTCTATGAGTGAAGAAAAAAACGAAAAAGGCGGTAAGAAATCCTTAAGTAAAGTCTATGTTATCAGAATTACAGTAATACTTCTTATTGCTTTAATCGTTACATCTGCAGCTGTTGTTGCGGTAAACCCATTGGCAACTAAATATGTTCACAAGGCTGAAAACGCTTATGCCGCACGTGTTGACGATATCACTGTTGATGAAAGCTTTTCACCGCTTTCGAAGGACACTGTTCCTGAGATGAAAGACTACAAGGTAGGCAAAAAAATTGCGGTTATAAGCTGCGATGACAGAGGGCTTAATACAGAAGTGTATTTCGGTTCCGACCGTGTTTCTATGAGATACGGCAGCGGCCTTTCAACCGAAAGCACACTCTTTGGTGAAGATGGCGCAAGCTATGTTACAGCTTATATTGAAAAGGATTTTGACGCACTAAGATATGTAGAACGCGATGATGTTATCAAAGTTGTAACCGAATACGGCGAATATGTATACACAGTCACCGACTATTTTACCGAAAAGTCTGATGAGGTTTCTCTTGATGAGTATACTGATGATACGCTTGTTTTAAGCGCACTTTATCCTATGGTATCAGACGACTGGGGAAACTCCTTCGTTGTTGTAGCAGAAAAAGGGGAGGTGCAGTAAATGGCAGTTTATACCCCTGAAACTAAAAAAACAAGGCGCCTTCGTTTGTTTATGGCGTTTGTGGTTTTTGCTCTGCTTGTTGTGTTTACGCTTTCGGTAAACCTCAAAACGAATGCTTTTAAGATTTCGAGAATTGAGGAGTTTATGACCGACTACGATTACATAAGCGGCGTTTATGACGACAATGTAGATTTTGCTGCCGACCTTTATACGCTCAACGGTGTATCTACTGACGGTATTGAAAAGGTTTTGAACTACAGAGATTTTGAGCAGGTTTTTGATGCATATTTCGGTTTTAATATTACCTCAAGAGCTAATTATTCGGAGGATTCATATCTTGAATTTATTGATCTTATAACTCAGGATTTTGAAAAGGATTTCACACATCGGCTTGATAAGCACGAAAAGGAATACACGAGCGAACAGCTAAAAACAGTTGTCGATTCCTTCAGAAATCACCTCATCAAAACGGTAACTATTGACCACCTTTCAGAAATTAAAGGTGTTACCAATATAGGCAACTTTGCATCAAATATTTCGCTTAGCGTTTCAATATTTCTTATAGCGGCAGCTCTTACAATAACATATCTTCTCGGCAACAAGCACAGGCGTTACCGTTCAGTAAGGGCTATTGCCATCGGATTTATCAGTGCAGGCATTTATGATATTATCATAAGTATAATGGCTGTTATGATATTCCGTTTCAAAACTATTGATATTTTCCCGCTTTATCTCAGAACTCAGGTTATGAGATATGTTTACAGCTTTATCGGCAGTATAGCTGTAACAGGCGGTGTACTTTTATTCGTCTCGCTTGCATTCGTGACGCTTGCGTGGAAGATGAGAAAGGGTAAATAATTATGGATGAAAATTTAGCAATTTCCGTTAAGGATGTCACCCTCACCTTTAATCTCAACAAGGAAAAGGTTGACAACCTCAAGGAATATGTTATAAAGCTTTTAAGCCGTAAGCTTGAGTATAAAAAGTTTTACGCTCTTGACAATATTAATTTTGATGTCAAAAAAGGCGAGCACCTTGCTATTATGGGCCTTAACGGTGCCGGCAAATCAACGCTTCTTAAAACAATAGTAGGCGTTTATAAGCCAAACGAGGGCACAATAGAAAAATGCGGCGTTATTGCGCCTCTTCTTGAGCTTGGCGCAGGCTTTGACCCAAACTATACCGGCAGGGAAAATATATATCTCTACGGTGCTATACTTGGTTATGACAGAGCTTATATTGAAAGCAAAGTTGATGAAATTATTGAGTTTTCAGAGCTTGGACATTTTATCGAAGTTCCGATTAAAAACTATTCAAGCGGTATGAGAGCAAGACTTGGTTTCTCAATCGCAACTGCGGTTGAACCCGATGTCCTTATACTCGATGAGGTTCTTTCGGTCGGCGATGCAGGCTTCAGAAAAAAGAGCCTTGCAAAGGTTCAGTCGCTCTTTGAAAACGGCGTAACCGTGCTTTTCGTATCTCATAATATTGACCAGATTAAAGCAATCTGCGACAATGCAATCCTTCTTGACCATGGCAAGATTATTTCACAGGGCCCTGTTGATGAGGTTATCCCTGTTTATGAGGAAAAAACAAAGAGGAAGAAAAAGCCCGCTGCAAAAGGCGAGGTGCGGTAACGAAGGTTAGTCCTAAAATCGCATCTTTTCCGCCATAGCTTCATTAAATTGTCCATTAGGGCGAAATAATAAATATTTAAGCCTCCTTGTCTGAATTAAGACAAAGAGGCTTTTGTTTTATAAGTCATCTGCATCCTGCACGGGACGGTCGTCCATATCATCAAATATCATCATCCCGTCGGTTACTCCCGTGTAGCTTCCGCTCGGGTCAAAGTCGAGCATATCGGGATTGAAATATGATGTCAGGTCGTTAAATTTTTTCTTTTTCTGTTTATCTTTCTTTTTCAAACAAATCACCCCTGCAAATATCTTTTGCAGGGGCGATGATATTATTAAAGCTTTTCAACATCAATTTGTGCTATTTTTTGTAAAAATCTTTTTTTGCCGATTATCTCTCCCATTTCAAGATAATCGTCCATATTAAGATTAAAATTGTTAACGTAAACAGGGATGTCATCGTATTCAACATCAATGTGAACAACCTTGGCGTCACGAAGTATTTGCATTGGTGTGCAGGTGTCGGCGTTGTATTGCTTTTTTACAATAATCTCTCTGTCTTTGATGTATTCAAGAATAACATTTCTCTGTGACTTGGAAATAGATATATAATTGTTATCTTCTTTTGAAAGCGCAAGCGCCATCGGCATTTGAGCCACAGCCTTGCACGCACCCGAATTTACGAAAAACTCGTTTATGAAAATTGACTCAAGCTTGCTTGTGTCGTCGGGCACAATAATTGCAAGAATATATTTTGAAAGCTTTTTGCCGTAAAGCTCTTTCATAAACTCTTTGAAATAGTACTGGCTCTCGGCGATTCTTTCAGCAAATATATGGTAAAACGGTATGTTCGGAATATCCTGTATCGAAGGAAGCTGAAAAGCCTTAAACTCGTCGGAGTCCTTTTCCTTGACAAGGATGTCCGAATTTGTAATTATCATCGGTATTGTTTTAGCCATTAAAACACCTCACAGCTTATTAAACCATAAATATTTTACTACATAAATAATAAATAATCAATAAATTTTGAAAAATATAGTGCATTTTGCGTTGATATATGTTACAATATACTATATCTTGTAATTATAATAATTAATTACATAGATTTATAGGAGGAAAATATGGCTGATAATAAAGAAATTGATGATATTCTTAATGAAGTCAAAGCAAGAAAGGAAAGGCTGGACAACGGCGAAAATCCATTTGCTGATGAAGTAAAGCCTGAAGTAAGTGATGAAGAAGTTACTATTAACATCTCTGAAGAACCCGAAGGGGACGACGGATTATCTGATGCTGTATCTTCTGAAGAAGATGATGTCATTTCTGACAAACAGGATGAAGCAGAGGAAACTGTCGAAGAAGCAGTAGAAGACGCTGAGAATGATGCTTTAATAGAAGAGTCTCAGGAGGAAGCGCCTGCTGACGAGGAAACAGCTGAAGCTGTCGAGTCTGAAGAGGGCGAAGACCGGTTCGAAATAATTAATGACGGCGAGGATATTGATATGGATTATGAAAATGAGCTTGACGAGCAGGAAACAAAGGCAAAAAAGAAAAAGATTATGATAATTTCGGCAGTATGCCTTGTTATTATAATTGTTATTGCAGGAGTGCTTTATGCAGTCTTCGGAAGAAGCAAGCCTGAAGAGCCAACCACAACCGCTCCTACCACAGCCGTTTCAACAACCGAAAAGCCTGTCGTTATTGTTAATCCGCTTACCGGTGAAAACGAATACAATAAATCGGCAATAGGCAAGCGACCGGTTGCTTGTGTAGTTGAAAACTCGCAGCCTGCGAGGCCGCAGTGGGGTATTGCCGATGAGGAGCATGCTCCCGATATAATCCTTCAGGGCGAGGTTGAAGGCGGAGAAACAAGAATGCTTTGGTTCTACGCTGACTACACAGCACTTCCGGATCAGATTGGTCCTACAAGAAGTGCAAGACCTCCGTACATAAGATTTTCAGAGCTCTTTGATGCAATCTTTGTTCATTGGGGTATGAGCAGTACAACAAGCGATTATTTAGGCGCTGACTCAGTTTTTGAAAACGATGATGTTGACCATATCAATCAGATGACCTTTAGCGACAGCGTCGGTCTTTACGGCAGAGACAGTTCGCGCTCAGTTGCATTAGAGCATACCGGAGTTATCTACGGTGCAAAAATGGCGGACGCTATTGAAAGCGCAGAGTTCAGAACCGACGTTGACGACAGCAGCTTTTCAAAACTCACCTTTAACGAAAAAATTACAAAGCTCAGCGATACATCCTGCTCAGCTCTTTCACTTAAGTATTCAAGCCGTTCGGGTTCAACCAACTGGACATACGGTGAGGATGGTTTATATCATTCATCAGATTATAATACCGATGTTAAGAGGGAAAACCTCCTTGTACTTTTCGATAACACAACTTATGTTTCAAAATCAAACTACAAGGGTAGCGGTAGCACAGAGGTTTACTGCGACTACGGCCTTGACGGCGGTAGCGGTAAGCTTGCTTCAAACGGTACCGTTATCGACATCACATGGTCAGTTGAAAACGGACTTCTCGTAATCAAGGATGCAAACGGCAAGAATGCAACCTTTAATCCCGGTAAAACATGGATTGGCTGGGCGTCCGACAACAACGGCGGTTCAGTTGATATTACCGCTTAATAACAGTACTGTAAAAGCCAAGGGATAATCCCTTGGCTTTTGAATTTTGCAAAAAAGCTTTTCATATAATATTGCGGTGATTATATGAAAGTTAAAAACTATGTTTTATTTATTTCCCTTTTGGTATTTGCTGTTCTTCTTATTACTTTTTCGTCTGATGCAAGACAGGGTGCGCTGGACGGTATTATTCTTGCTCAGAACACCGTTGTGCCAAGTCTTTTGCCGATTTTGATAATTGTACTTATGATTATGAAAAGCGGTGCGGGTGAAGCGGCGTCAAGGCTGACAGGCTTCTTTTGCACAAGGGTGTTAAGATTGCCCGCTGTATGCTCGTCGGCAATACTTTTCGGTCTTGTCGGCGGATATCCTACAGGTGCTCTTTTGACAGCAGAGCTTTATGGAAATGATGATATCGACAGTTTACAGGCAAGACGGATGATGTGCTTTAATTTCTGCGGCGGATGCGGTTTTATCATAACGGCGGTAGGAAGCGCAAGACTTAATAATTCAAAACTCGGTCTTTTGCTGTTTGCTTCAAATGTGGTATCAAGTATTGTTGTCGGGTTTGTTTTGTCGCGCTTCTCTCGCGGCTGTGAAAAATCTTTTTATACTTTTCGCGAAAGCTTAAGCGTTGGCGACGCCCTTGTCAGCGCCGTAAATGATTCAATAAAAAGTGTTATTAACATAACGGCTTATATTGTTCTTTTTTCTGCATTTAATAGTCTTGCGTGCCTTCCAAAGTATCTGTTGCCGATAGCAGAAATCACTTCCGGTATATGCTCACAAGAGGTTTTTTCACTACCA
>DLBD01000033.1 GCA_002494125.1 Ruminococcaceae bacterium UBA7030
CCAGTCAAAAACAGGCATAAAGTTATAGCATATAACTTTAACACCGACCTTCGCAAGATTTCTGATAGAGGTTTTATAGTTTTCGATAAGCTTGTCACGAGTAGGAAGACCGAGCTTGATATCCTCGTGGACATTTACACTTTCGATACATTCCATGGTAAGCCCCGCAGCTGTAATCTCATCGTACATTTTCTGCACGTCCTCCATCTCCCAAGCTTCACCTGCAGGAAGATAATGGAGTGCCGGTACAACGCCGACAACGCCGGGGATCTGCTTGATTTGGTCAAGAGTTACCGTGTCCTTATCCTTGCCAAACCAGCGAAAAGTCATTTGCATAGCACTACCTCCGTAATATTTATTCATTATATTTTATCACATAAATTTAGTGCTTGCAATAGAGATAGCATTATTTTCCCCTGAGAACATAAGCGCCCTTCATTACGGCCTTCTCCTCATCAAGCTCTATTTCCTCGCTTTCATTGACTATTTCATAATCCGAAAGTTCCTGCTTTTTGAGCAGTTCAAGCTTTTTTCTCGCAAGAGCTTCAAGCTCGTCATCATCAAGCGTATACGGGTTTGCAAAATAAAAGGTCTGCACCGTTTTTTCAATTGATATAGGTATAGACACACCGTTTACTCTAAGCGGCGTAAGTGTTTTGGATTCTGCGTCACCGCGTGCCTGATTAATGTAAAGCGGGATATGAAGTGAAAAGAAATTCAGCGTGTAATAGTTTTTTATATCCCTTACTGTCATTTTACTTTGCTGCCTTTGCGCAGTGACCTCAAGCTCCTTTCTTTCAACCGATATCCCTTTAAGGTCGTTTTCGTCATAATCCATATCCGGTGGCAATGCCTGCGTTATTTCAAGAACGGCTTTTGCACCGTCACGGTTTATATGAGCCCACGCAACATTATTAAAATCACGCAATATAAGCCATGAAAGCCTGTCTCTGTCGACAGCACTCCACATAGTGCCTGATTTAAGCCCATTGTCCTCAAGATAGTATTCAAGCGTATTTGTTGATGTTTCATCATTTCCGACAATCTCAACCGACCAGACAAAGCAGTTGAGAAATGCTATTATCAAAACAAATGCGAATAGCCCGACAAAGAAGCCGAGCCTGTATTTTATATCGGGAAGGAGAAACGGCAGACCGCATTTTTTATAAATACGAACAACGCCACCACTTTTCAAAGCGATAGTGTGTAGTTTTTTATATGCCGCCGGTGAGCACATTGCATAGACCGTATCATCCTTCTTTTTTATATCACGCAGATTTATCCCTTCGTTAAAACAGATATTAAGAAACCGCTCTGAAAACCCGCCGCTGAAAGTAAACTTTACATATCCTAAAATGAATGAAAAAAGCCTTGTCAAGATGAAAACTCCATTGAAATAATGTCACCCTCCACAACTGCGCCTTCACGAGTGAACGAGTTAATTTTAAGATCGCTTCCCCGAAACGTAATAATCTGACTGCCAAGACTCACAACAATTCTGTCCTCGCAGTATTCAAGAATACTCTGAAGCCCGTCAACAAGGCACTCCCGCCCGCTCATCTCAAGCCTCGGACTTCCGAAAAGCATATCATATTCACTTTTTTCACTGCTTTTTGCCTTATAAATTTTCATTTTATCACCAATAAAATATATGCTGCATTAGTGATAAAAATTATAAAAAGGAGTGATGTTTCATCACTCCTTAATACTTTTTATTTCATCTCCGCTCTTGCTTCCTTGATCCTTTCAACAAAGAGCTTGCCTGTTTGAGTAATCTTGTCATAGTCGCCGGTCTTTGCACCTGCGGTAAGGCTTGAACCGGCACCGACTGCGATTGCGCCTGCCTTTATCCAATCCTTAACGTTATCAACATCAACACCGCCCGACGGCATCATAACTGCGTGAGGGATGGGACCATGAATATCCTTTATGAAGCGAGGACCTGCAAGATCACCCGGGAACACCTTAAGTACATCAGCACCGCACTCCATAGCCTGAACAGCTTCTGTCGGAGTATAGATTCCGGGCATTGATGGAACGCCGTAACGGTTACAGCACCTAACTGTTTCAGGGTCAAAGTAAGGCGCAACGATATATTCGGCGCCTGCAAGAATAGCAATTCTTGCGGTTGCGGCATCCATAACAGTACCTGCACCGATAATTATTTCACCCGAGTTGTACTTTGCTCTCATTGCCTCAATAAGCTTGTCAGCGTGCGGCACTGTGAAAGTAAGCTCAATAGCGGCAACTCCGCCTGCAATACAAGCGTCTGTAATCTTTTCAGCCTGTTCGATTGACGTTGCACGGACAACTGCAACAATACCAACCTCCTGAATTTTTGCAAGTGTTTCAATTTTATTACTCATAATAAACTCCTTTATATTTTCGGGCAAGCACAGTTGCCCTTACAAAATTATGCTTAATAATAGTTATGCGACCGAGCCTGATTTTAAGCGTAATGCTGCATAACGGAAAAAGTTGTTTGAAAATCTGCGGATTTTTTCGTTAGGCAAGGCTTGGTGAAAATCAGGTCGACTGGAGCATATACGTTATATGTGACCGAGCCTGATTTTCAGCATAACAAGGCATAACGGAAAAAGTCGCGATTTTATCTTTGCACACGAGCGCCTGCGCCATTAACCTTTGCCTCAACCTCCTTAAGAGAAGCCATTGAGGTATCGCCTGGCGTGGTCATTGCAAGAGCGCCGTGAACTACGCCGTAGTTTACTGCTTTTTGAGGGTCAGCGTAGGTCATAAGGCCGTAGATAAGACCTGAGGCAAAGGAATCGCCGCCGCCTACACGGTCGAGAATTTCAAGACCGGGATACTCGAGCGAATTATAGATTTTGCCGTCAGCCCAGCAAATTGCTTTCCAGTCGTTTACAGTTGCAGTCTTAACTGTTCGCAGGGTTGTTGCGATAACCTTGAAATTAGGATAAGCCTTTGTAACGGTTTCAATCATTTTGTAGTAACCGTCCATATTAAGCTCCTTGAGATCGGCGTCGTTACCTTCAACCTCAAAGCCGAGAGAAGCGGTAAAGTCCTCTTCGTTGCCAATCATAACGTCGACATACTTTGCTATTTCACGGTTAACCTCCTGCGCTTTTGCCTGACCGCCGATATCCTTCCAGAGTGAAGGGCGATAGTTGAGATCGTAGGAAACGATTGTGCCATACTGCTTTGCCTTTTTGACAGCCTCGATAACAGTTTCAGCGGCAGTTTCGGAAAGAGCAGCATAAATACCGCCGGTGTGAAGCCAACGCACACCGAGTGTGCCAAAGATGTAATCCCAGTCAATATCACCCGGCTTAAGCTGTGATGCAGCTGTATTACCTCTGTCGGAAGCGCCGACTGCACCACGGATACCAAAACCGCGCTCGGTAAAGTTTATACCGTTTCTGACAGTTCTGCCAATACCGTCGTACGGTACCCATTTGATGAGAGAAGTATCAACGCCGCCCTGGAGGATTAAATCCTCCATAAGATATCCTATTTCGTTTTCGGCGAAAGCGGTTACAACAGCCGTCTTTAATCCAAAGCAACGGCGAAGGCCGCGGGCAACATTATATTCTCCTCCGCCTTCCCATGCTCGAAATGAGCGGGCTGTTTTGATTCTGCCCTCACCCGGGTCAAGTCTGAGCATAATTTCGCCAAGTGAAATTTCGTCAAACATACATTCATCTTTTGGTCTGAGTTTTAAGTCCATAGTCTTATCCTCCGTATATTAAAAATTGAAATAATTTATAGCGTTATTAAAGCAAATACCCTGAATAATCTCTTTAACGATTTCCTCATCATAGGCATACCAGCCGTCCTCAATCCAGTCGCCGATAAGAGAGCACATAATTCTTCTGAAATACTCATGTCTGCCATATGAGGTAAAGGAACGTGAATCCGTTTCCATACCTACGAATTTGCCAAGCACACCGAGGTTTGCAAGTGATTTCATCTGCGCGGTCATACCGTCCATAGTGTCAAGAAACCACCATGCAGGACCGAACTGAATTTTGCTTTGCGCATCACTACTCTGGAAATTACCAAGCATAGTAGCAAGCACGGTATTGTCCTTGTCGTTAAGATTGAAAAGAATTGTTTTGGGAAGAGCGTCACGACTGTTGAGAGCGTCAAGGAAACGTGAAAGGTTTTTTGCAATTTCAGCGTCCCCGACTGAATCAAAGCCGGTGTCAGCGCCCAAAGCTGCAAACATTTTTGAATTGTTGTTTCGCATAGCACCGATATGGATTTCCATTGCCCAGCCGAGTGAATGATACTTTTCACCGAGGCAGAGCATAACGGCTGTTCTGTATTTATCAGCCTCGCAAACGCTCAAGCTGTGACCATTCAATGCCTTTTCAAAAATCTCGTCAAGCTCGTCATCACCTGCTGTTTCAAACGGCACATAATCAAATGCCTGGTCGCTAACCTTACAACCGACTTCATTAAAATAATCTGCCCTTTTGCAAAGCGCGGTTTTCACATCGCTTACAGTTTTGATTTCAACGCCGCTAACATCAGAAAGCTTTTTGATATAATCTGCAAAATCAGGAGCAAGAATATTTACAGCCTTATCCGGTCTGAAACTCGGAAGCACCTTACAGTCAAAGCCTTCAACATTTTTGAGAAGCTTATGATACTTAAGGTCATCAACCGGGTCGTCGGTTGTGCAAACAACCTTTACATTACTTCGCATAATAAGGCTCTGCGGTCTGAAATCGTTTTCTGCCATTGCTTTGTTTGCACGTTCAAAAATATCATCGGCTGTTTTTGCATTGAGCGGAGTGTCAATGTTAAAATACCTTTGAAGCTCAATATGAGCCCAGTGATAAAGCGGGTTGCCGATACAATACTGAAGAGTATAGGCAAACTTTTCAAACTTTTCTTTAGGTGAAGCATCGCCTGTGCAATATTTTTCCTCAACGCCGCAGCTTCTCATAGCACGCCATTTATAATGGTCGCCTGAAAGCCAAATGTCGCTTATATTCGCATAAGGCTTATTTTCATAGATTTCCTTCGGACTTAAATGGCAGTGATAGTCGCATATCGGCATATCCTCTGCAAACTCGTGGAAAAGCTTTTTTGAGCATTCGCTGTCAAGCAGAAAATCATTATCCAAAAAATTCTTCATAACTGACCTCTGTATAAATAATTAATCATAGTTATTATATACTTATATTATTTTTAATTCAATAACTAAATTCAAAAAAGCACTTAGAATTCTATAATTCCAAGTGCTTTTGTTATGATTATTCAACCGCTTTACAGGTAACAAAATCAATACCAGTGTCAAATAGATTTTTTATAACGACCTCGCCAAGCGGTGCAGGCGTCTTAAGAACAACGCCGTCCAGAAGCTCCATAGCCTCAAACATCTTGCCTTTCGGTATGGCTCCGTTAGTCTTTACGGGACAACGTGGAGTTTCAGCACTGTCGGTCCTTACGGTTGAGGTTACAACCCTTGTCGGATTTCGAAGCTCGTTTACTCCGTAAACCTCGCCTCTCGGGCAGGAATTGCCGGTAACCTTATACCCGTTTTCATCGTCAACCTTTAAATGACAACCTCTCGGGCAGGTGATACAAATTAATTCTTTCATTCCTCTACCTCCTCTGCCGATACGGTGATTTCATCGCTCATAACAGCGTCAAGAAGAGCTCTTGTAAGTCGAACTCTTTCCATTTCACCGGGTGCCATATGCGCACGCTTTACGTGAACAAGAACTCTGTCGCCCTCTTTTACGGTGATTGCGCTTGTGCCGAAAATTTTTCTCGGACGAAAATAAATTTCTGCGTCCATAGCCTCTCTGTGTATTTTGGAAGGAACGATAAAGCCTACGCCCTCCCCTTCCTTTACGGAAATATGATTTTTTCTTGATCGTTCGCCGAGCTTTACATATTCAGCGGCAGCTCTGCCCGCCTTCTGACTTTCACCGGTTACATAGTCTACAAGATCGTGAACATGAACAACATTGCCGCAGGCGAAAATTCCCTCTGCCGAAGACTCCATATTTTCATAAACCGCAACGCCGTTTGAAGCAGCGTCGATGTCGATACCGGCTGTTCTTGTAAGCTCATTTTCAGGAATTAAGCCAACCGAAAGAAGAACTGTATCGCAGTCAAAGTCAATTTCAGTTCCGGCAATCGGCTTTCTGTCCGGACCCACTTTTGCAATTGTAACACCCTCAACCCTGTTCTTACCTCTGATATCGGTAATCGTGTGTGAGAGATAAAGCGGAATATCAAAATCGTTAAGACACTGAACAATATTTCTCTGAAGTCCGCCTGAATATGGCATCAGCTCAACGCAGGCAAGCACTTTTGCACCCTCAAGAGTCATTCGTCTTGCCATTATAAGACCAATATCGCCCGAGCCTAAAATTACGACTCTTTTTCCGACCATATGACCTTCGATGTTTACATAGCGCTGTGCGGCACCCGCTGTGAGAATACCTGCGGGGCGTGTTCCGGGAATTGATATAGCGCCTCTTGTCCTCTCTCTGCAGCCCATTGCAAGAACAATGGATTTGGCGTTAAGAATCTGATATCCCTTTTCCGGATTTATGCAGTGAACCTCTTTATCAGTTGTAACCTCGAGCACCATAGTATCTGTCATAACTTCAATACCTGTGCCGTCAAGCATATCAATAAATCTTGACGCATATTCGGGACCTGTCAGCTCTTCCTTGAAATAGTGAAGACCAAATCCGTTGTGGATACACTGGTTAAGAATACCGCCAAGCTCCTTATCACGCTCAACGATAAGTATTTTTTCAAGCCCTTTTTCGTGGGCAGCAATGGCAGCGGCAAGACCGGCAGGACCTCCGCCGACAACAATTAAATCGTAAATCAAAGCTTAGTCCCTCCCTTCTTGGTTTCGCCTGTCAAGATAAAGCTTCCTGTTCCATCCTGAATAATATCCTCCGGCTCTACTCCCTTAAACTTTGCCATAATCTCAAGCACCTTCGGTCCGCAGAAACCTCCCTGGCATCTGCCCATACCTGCGGTGCAGCGCCTTTTGATACCGTCAAGCGATACAGGCGGTACGGGCGAATTGAGAGCATCTATAATCTCGCCCTCAGTAATAGTTTCACACCTGCAGACAACTCTTCCGTATTCAGGCTTTTCAAAGATAAGCTTATTCTTCTCTTCATTTGAAAGCTCCTTGAAGCGAATATGAGTTCTGCTGTCAATATAATCAGCCTTCTCCTCAAGCTCGAGCCCGTCATCTTTGAGCATATTCAAAACATCCTCTGCAATAGCGGGTGCTGCGCTTAGACCCGGTGATTTTATACCCGCAAGGTCAAGAAAATGCTTTGCAGCAAAGCCGATTACAAAATCGTCTGTATCAGCATTCGGACGAACACCTGTAAAGTTTCTGATATTCTGTCTGAATGAAATTGAAGGAACGGACTTAGACGCAGCCTGTCTGATAAAATCAAGTGAAGAGGTCTTTGTTGACGTATCCTCTTTGTCGGTAAGAATCGAATTAGGCCCTACTATCAAATTTCCGTGAACTGTAGGCGAAACGAGAACACCCTTACCAAGCTCATTAGGACACTGGAAAATAACGTGCTTCGCTCTGTCGCCCTCCACCTTGTCAAGAAGATAGTATTCACCTGCATAAGGCTCAATCTTAAAGCTCGGCTCAGCCACCATATTGTGAATATCGTCACTGTGAACTCCGGCGGCATTGATTACATATTTTGCGTCAAACTCCTTATCGCCGCAGCTGATTTTCCAAAAACCGTCGTCCTCTTTAATATCTTTAACTTCGCAGTTAAGAAATACCTGAACTCCGTTTCTTACGGCAGTTTCGGTCATAGCAATTCCGTACTGCCATGGGTTTACTATTGCTGCAGTCGGCGCATAAAGTGCTCCAAGTGCATTTTCAGAAATCTGGGGTTCCATCTTTCTGAGCTCTTCCTGATTGACGATTTTCATATCAGGAACGCCGTTTTTAAGTCCTCTCTCATAAAGCTCTTCAACCGTTTTCATTTCACTTTCTGTGAAAGCAACAACGAGAGAGCCGATATTCTGATAGTGAACATCGAGCTTTTTACAGATTTCACCCGCAAGCTTGCAGCCTCTTACATTATACTTTGCACAAAGCGAGCCCGGCTTCGGATCGTAGCCGGCATGGATGATAGCGCTGTTTGCTCTTGTTGCACCGCAGCATATGTCATTATACTTTTCAATGACAGCAATGCGAAGATTGTATCGGCTGAGATAATACGCACAGGAGCTGCCCATAATTCCGCAGCCGATTATTGCAACGTCATACATCAATATTCCTCCTAATCAAGTTTGTGAAGCCTACAAAATTGTAAGTTTTCACTATTTTTTATAAACATATTATAGCATTAATTGTTTATTTTTACAACAAAATTATAATAATATCCTAATTTTAATAATTTTGGTTAAAGATGTATGACACATAAAAACAAGGTGTATTATAAAATTATATTTTTCAACAAAAAAGGACTTCGTCTATGACGAAGCCCTTTAGAACTTTTTATTAGTCTGATGTGTATGGAAGAAGTGCAAGGTGTCTTGCTCTCTTGATAGCTGTTGTAAGCTCTCTCTGATGCTTTGCACAAGTACCTGTTACACGACGAGGGAGAATCTTTGACCTCTCTGAAACAAATCTCTTAAGCTTTGTTACATCCTTGTAGTCGATTTCCTCAACCTTATCTACACAAAATACACATACCTTTTTGCGGCCCTTACGCGGACCTGCAGCCTTATTGTATGCCATAATGGTTCCTCCTTAGTTAGAATGGTAAATCGTCGTCATCATCAACGATTTCTTCAAAGTCTGAGTTGTCGGCACTCGCATAGCTTGGTGCCGGCTGAGTAAATGCGTTGTTAGCCGTGCCTGTTTCTGCCTTTGAACCGCAGAAGGACACGTTATTTGCAACTACCTCTGTTGACTTTCTGTTGTTACCGCTCTTGTCGGTATAGTTCTGAGTCTGGATAGAGCCTTCAACCGCAATCATTGAACCCTTGTGAAAATAACGGGACACGAATTCAGCGGTCTGGCGCCATGCCACACAGTCGATAAAGTCAGCCTGTCTTTCGGCGCCTGACTTCTGGTAGTTTCTGTCGCAGGCAACCTGAAAGCGAACGAACGAAACACCGGATGGTGTTGAACGAAGCTCGGGGTCATAAGTAAGCCTGCCCATTAATGCAACTGTATTAATCATATTTTTGCCCTCCGTTTATTCGCCTTTAGCGACTATGAGTGAACGAAGAACGCCGTCAGTAATGTTGATTACACGATCAAGCTCAGCCGGGAAGCTGTCCTCGCAGGCAAAGTTGATTACTACATAGTAACCCTCCGGCTCATAGTTGATAGGATATGCAAGCTTACGCTTACCCCATACGTCTACTTCGCCAAGAGTGCCATTCTTGCTGATAAGGTCTGTGAACTTGTTCTTAAGACCTTCAACTGCATCTTCTCCGTTTTTAAGAGAGAAAACCATTACGATTTCGTAATTTCTTAATGCCATTCTTTAGCACCTCCTTCTGGACTATTGGCCCGATTCTCCTCGGGCAAGGATAATTGCTTATGTTTATAAGCCTATGTATTATATCAATTAAAAGCCGTAATGTCAAGCATTTAATTGTTATAAATAATCTAAAACCTCGATGATATCGGTAATTATCGGCATTGAGTCATCGAGCATCTGATTTTCGAACCAACCGAAATTCATACGTATAGTCATCATACCCGCATCCCTTGCGCCCTGAATATCGTTTATCGGATGGTCGCCGACATAGCAGCACTCCTCCGGCTTTAATCCGAGTTTGTCAGCCGTGTAGGTGAAAAGGCGCGGATCCGGCTTATGAATGCCGACGTCTCCGCTGACTACGACTATATCGCAATACGGTCGAAGTCCGCTTGTGTCCATTTTATGATTTTGAAGATAGGACGGTCCGTTTGTGATAACGCCGACAATATATCCCCTTTTTTTAAGTTCCTTAAGAAGCTTTTTAGAATTAGGAAAAATAACATTGTGGTCGCCGAAAGTTTCGTCGTAGTGTCTTGCGAGCAAAACGTTTGACGGAGCGTCCTTCCAGTTCCACATCTTTATCAGACCTTCGTACCACTGCTCACGGTTTACATAACCGCCCTTACCTGTGATGCGCATATCCTCCTTGCGCTTTTCTCTTTCCGCCTCGTCAATTTCGGGGCAGAAGGTATCAAAGAAGGTATCCATATACTTTTCAAACGCTGCAGTTCTGTCCTGCAGAGTTTCGTCAAAATCAAATAATACTGCTTTTATCATTTTCAAGTTGTTTTCTAAGTTCATCAAGCGATGAAAATTCCTTTTCTTCTCTTATATAATCCTCAAGCTCAAGGCGTATACGTCTACCGTAGAGGTCGCCTTCAAAGCCGAATATATGTGTTTCGCAAAGGGTGTCGTCAACTCGCCAGGTCGGTCTTATGCCTATATTTGTAAAAGCGTTATAGCGTATGCCGTCAATCTCACACGCGCTTTTATAAACACCGTATTTAGGCACGACAAGCCCCTTGGGCAAATGCTGGTTAATAGTCGGAAAGCCTATTGTTCTTCCTCTCTTATCCCCTTCTAAAACTTCGTTTTCAAAGGTGAAGGAGTAGCCAAGCATTTCATTTGCTTTTCTTATTTCTCCACATTCAAGCGCCTTCCTTATTCTTGTAGACGATATGGGTTCGCCCTCGAAATCGAGATGTTCAAGAATTCTTACCCACACATTTTTATCCTCAAGATATTTACGCATATCAAGCGCAGTCCATGACGCATTTTTACCAAAGCGAAAATTAAATCCGCAAAGGACAATACCTGCGCCAAACTCACCAATAAGGATTTTCTCAATGAAATCCTCGCCGTGCATATCCTTGATTTCATCAAAGTCAGCAAAGACAGCGTTTGGATAACGTCTTTCAAAAATACTTTTCTGAAGCAGTGAAAACTTATTATTTACGCAGTATATCACGGCGTTCTTGGCACCGGAAACAACAGTTTTATGCGCACGGTGCATTCCGTCAAAATCGCCGAGGGCAACCGCTATTCGATTTGTGTTTTCAAAATCGTTCATACTAATCTCTTTTCGTGAGCAGTCTTAAAACCGAAAGCTCACCTTTTTCATTATCAATCTTTCCGAGTCCGAGGAATATTCCATCGGGTGAATACACCCTGCACACACCCTCTCCCGGTACGGCTTTAAGCCTTGTTTTATCAAGAGCTCCGCCGTTTGAAAACCTCTTAGCTTGAGCAAAGGATACAACAACCTCCGGGTACGAAGAAAGCATTTTGTCAATACTAAGAAGAATATCGTCAAAGTTGCCATCGCTGTCGTGCCTTTTCTGAAGCTCATCAAGAGTTACACAGTCGTCAATTCCAAAGCCCATAGCTTTAGTTCTGACAAGCTTTGTCATAACCGCACCGCATCCAAGGCTCTGACCGATATCGTCGATAAGCGTTCTTATATAAGTTCCCTTGCTGCACTCAACATCAATGACGTACTCACCGTTGTTTTCGCCGGCAAGCTCAAGTCTTTTTATCTCAATCTCTCTCGGCTGCCTTTCAACAGTTTTACCCTGTCTGGCAAGCTCGTAAAGTCTTTTGCCGTCAACGGACACTGCAGAATACATAGGAGGAAGCTGTGTTATAACTCCCTTGAAGTTTTCAAGGACTTTTTCAACAGCATCATAATCTGCTTTTACCTCACGCTCGGTTAAAACGTTGCCTGTAATATCAAGGGTATCTGTCGTTTTCCCGAGAATAAAGGAGGCACGGTACGCCTTATCGCTGTCAGGCAAAAAGTTAAGAAACCTTGTTGCGCCGCCAAGCATTATCGGCAAAACGCCCGTTGCCATAGGGTCAAGCGTTCCCGTATGGCCAACCTTTTTCTCTCTCGTAATGCCTCTTACCTTTGCGCATACACCGAAAGAGGTAATATCAGCATCCTTATTTATACAAATTATACCTGTCATTTTCTTAAAAGCTCGCTGCCCTTTTCGACAATTCTTGACCTTGCTTCCATAACGCCGCAGTCAAAACGGCATGCTGCCGCTTGAGGATGACCGCCGCCTGAAAACATTTTTGCAAGTTCGGCAGCATTAACCTTTTCAAAGGTTCTTATAGAAGCCTTGCAGGTGCCATCCGGCTTTTCCTTAATGATCACACCGATTTCAACGCCCTCAATCTGCCTTGTAAGAGGAGCAAGCGCCTCGGTTTCCTGTTCATTTGAGCCTGTCTGGTTATACATATCCTGTGTAACCGTAATAACCGCAATTCTGTCATCGTCAAAAAATGACATTGATTCAAGCGCAAGCCTTTCAAGTTTTGCATAGGTCTTGGTCTTTGTTTCAAACATAAGGCGGTTAATCATGCCATTATCCGCTCCAAGCTCTATAAGGTCAGCTGCAACACGGTAGGTCTGTGCTGTGGTTGACGCATACCTGAAACATCCCGTGTCGGTTGAAAGGCCGGTATAAAGACTCTCAGCCATACGCTTGTCAATTTCGGCGCCAAGCTCTTTTATAACATAATACATTGTCTGGCACGCCGCAGGAACATCTTCAAGAAGAAGATAGTCGGCATATTCAGTATTAGTTATATGGTGGTCAATACAAAGGTCAATATGATATTTACCTTCAAGCGCGCCAAGAAGATTGGGCGTTGCAACATCAACCGCAACAACGAACTGCGGCTTGAAATTCGTGATAGCTATGTCGTCAAAAAGATAGCTGTACTTTGCCGGTATTTCCGCCTCGTTTACAACTGAGCAGAACTTGCCCAACTTAAGCAGAGCACGGCAAAGGGCAAAGCCGCTTCCGAGAGTGTCACCGTCAGGGTGAGCATGGGTGAGTATAAGAATATCATCCTTTTCCGAAAGCAGTCTTGCACACTCTTTAATGTCAATTCTCATTACTTAATTCCTTAATTTTATTAAAAAGCTCCATGCCTTTTTCAATAGAATCGTCAGCGATAAAGCGAAGCTCGGGACACTTTCTTAAATGAAGCCTTGAGCCAAGCTGTTTTCTGATATATCCCTGCGCACTTTCAAGCCCCTTTACCGAGGTTTTTGCAACCTCTATGCCTTCAATGGCACTGATATAAACCTTTGCATAGCTGAGGTCGTTTGTGACATCAACCTTTACAACGGTAAGCATCGGGCTTATTCTCGGGTCCTTAAGTTCTCGCATAATTGAGATTATCTCACGCTTTATATCCTCACTGATTCTGTCAATATGAAATCCTGCCATAATTAATCCCTGTATTCCTCAACAACATATGCCTGAAGAATATCGCCTGGCTGGAGATCGTCCCAGCCTTCAAGGCTGATACCGCACTCGTAACCGGAGGAAACCTCCTTAACCTCATCCTTAAATCTCTTGAGGTTTGCAAGCGCAACATCTGCAATCTGCTTGCCGTCACGGATAACTCTAACCTTACCCGAACGTTTGATAGTTCCGCTTGTTACAAGCGAGCCTGCGATAGTACCTGCAGAAGAAATTTTATAAATCTCTCTTACCTCAACCTCACCTGTTTCAACATCACGGTACTTAGGCGCTCTCATACCACGCATTGCTCTTTCGATATCTTCAATAGCATCGTAAATAATGTCGTATTTCTTAATCTCTATTCCGTCACGCTTTGCATTGTCCTCTGCAATCTGGTCAACGCCGATTGCAAATGCAACAATAATAGCGTTTGAAGCGCTTGCAAGCATAACGTCGCTTTCGTTAACAACGCCGACGCCGCCGTGAACAATTTTAACATTGACCTCGTCGTTTTCAATCTTGAGAAGCGACTGCTTAACAGCTTCAACAGAGCCCTGAACATCAGCCTTAACGATAATGTTAAGTTCCTTCATTTCGCCCTCCTGAAGAGTGTCAAAGAGAGTGTCAAGAGTAACCTTCTGGAAGAGCTTGAACTCTTCTTCCTTAGCCTCTGCCTTTCTCTGCTCAACAAGAGTTCTTGCAAGCTTTTCGTCTGATACAGCATTGAATTCGTCACCGCTCATCGGTGCGCTGTCAAGTCCCATAATCTCAACAGGCACTGACGGCGCAGCATGCCTTATTGATCTGCCGCGGTAATCGGTCATTGCTCTAACCTTACCAACTGCCGTACCTGCAACGATTATATCGCCTGTATTAAGAGTACCGTTTTGAACAAGAAGCGTTGCGATAGGACCTCTGCCCTTGTCAAGCTTTGCCTCAATAACAACACCCTTCGCAGAACGGTCGGGATTTGCCTTAAGCTCTGCAACCTCCGAAACAAGAAGTATTGTTTCAAGGAGCTTATCAATACCCATCTTTGTCTTTGCAGAAACAGGAACACAGATAACATCGCCGCCCCATTCTTCAGGAACAAGCTCATGCTCTGTGAGCTGCTGCATAACCTTGTCGGGATTAGCTCCCTCTTTATCCATCTTGTTAATAGCAACGATGATTTCAACACCTGCTGCTTTTGCGTGGTTGATAGCCTCGATTGTCTGCGGCATAATGCCGTCGTCGGCTGCAACAACAAGCACCGCGATATCTGTTGCCATAGCGCCTCTTGCACGCATAGCGGTAAATGCTGCGTGACCGGGTGTATCAAGGAAGGTAATCTTTTCACCGTTTACCTCAACCTGATAAGCGCCGATTGCCTGGGTGATACCGCCTGCCTCAGTCGATGTTACATCGGTATCACGAATTGCATCAAGTATTGATGTCTTACCATGGTCAACGTG
>DLBD01000010.1 GCA_002494125.1 Ruminococcaceae bacterium UBA7030
TGGGGCGACGAAGGTAAAGGAAAAATCACCGATATGTTTGCGGGACAAAGCGACATCGTTGTCCGCTTTCAGGGCGGCGCAAACGCGGGACACACAATCATAAACGAGCACGGCAGATTTGCTTTTCATCTTATGCCGTCAGGCGTGTGCTACGATCACACAACCTGCATTATCGGAAACGGTGTTGCACTTGATATAAACAAATTCCTTACCGAGCTTGAGGACGTTAAAAAGGCAGGGCTTAATCCTAACCTTCTTGTAAGCGAGAGGGCGCAGATTCTTATGCCTTACCACATTCTTCTTGACGAGTACGAGGAGGAAAGGCTCGGCAAAAACGCCTTCGGCTCAACAAAGTCGGGTATTGCTCCTTTCTTCAGCGATAAGTTTGCAAAAATCGGAATTCAGGTTAACGAACTTTTTGACGACGAAACACTTAAGGCAAAGATTAAAAATATCTGCACTCTTAAGAACCTCACATTAAAATATGTTTATAATAAGCCTCTTCTTGATGAAAATGAGCTTTATAACACCTGTGTTGATTACAGGGAAAAGATTGCTCCGTATGTCTGTGATACTCACGCATATCTCATGAATGCAATCAAAGACGGAAAAAACATTCTTCTTGAGGGACAGCTCGGCACACTTAAGGACCCCGATTTCGGTATATATCCTATGGTTACTTCCTCATCAACACTCGCAGGCTACGGCGCAGTGGGTGCAGGACTTCCGCCTCATGCTATTGAGGATATTGTGGTTGTTACAAAGGCTTATTCCTCTGCTGTCGGCGCAGGCGAGTTTGTATCTGAAATTCTCGACGAGGACGAGGCGCAGGAGCTTCGTATCCACGGCGGCGACAAGGGCGAATTCGGCGCAACTACGGGCAGACCGCGTCGTGTTGGCTGGTTTGATTGCGTTGCAACTCGCTACGGCGTTGAGTGTCAGGGCGCAACTCAGGTAGTAATGACCGCACTCGACTGTCTTTCATATCTTGAAGAAATTAAAATTTGTGTAGGCTATGAGGTTGACGGCAAGGTTATCAAGAACTTCCCGACAACTCCTACTCTTAAAAAGTGCAAGCCTGTGCTTAAGACAATGAAGGGCTGGCACTGTGACATCAGAGGTATTAGAAATTACGACGAACTCCCGAAGGAAACAAGGGACTATGTTGAATTTATTGAGGGTGAGCTCGGCTACCCGATTACTATGGTGTCAAACGGTCCTGAAAGAGAAGCAATTATATATAGGAATAAATAATAAAATGGAGTGATGAAAATCACTCCGTTTTGTCTTGAAATATAAGTCGGTTTTTTATATAATATTTTCAATAACACATTGGAGGGCGAATATGGAAAAAATACTTGTACTTGATTTCGGAGGGCAGTATAATCAGCTTATTGCAAGGCGTGTGCGCGACCACAGAGTTTATGCCGAAATACTGCCGTATACCGCAGACCTTGAAACTATCAGGAAAAATAAGTATAAGGGTATCATCTTTACGGGAGGTCCAAATTCCGTTTATGATATGAGTTCGCCTCATTATACGAAGGATATTCTTTCGCTCGGCATACCCGTGCTTGGTATCTGTTACGGTTGTCAGCTTATTGCCTGGATGGCAGGCGGCGAAGTATCCACTGCTCCTGTAAGCGAATACGGCAAGATTGAATTTTGCGCTAAGCCGTCGCCGCTTTTCAAAAATATTGAGGAGCGCTCGGTTGTATGGATGAGTCATACAGACTATATTTCAAAAATGCCGGAAGGGTTTGAAAATATCGGCACAACCGACGATTGTCCATGCGCAGCAATGCAGAATACGGAAAAGAATATTTATGCCGTTCAGTTTCATCCCGAGGTTACGCATTCGCAGTACGGCTCGCAGATGCTTTACAATTTCCTTTATGAAATATGTCACTGCAAGGGCGATTGGGTAATGGATAACTTTATTGAGAATACGGTTGAAAAGCTCAAAGCACAAATCGGCGACAAGAAGGTTATACTCGGCCTTTCGGGCGGTGTTGACTCGTCTGTTGCAGCAGGACTGATTTCAAAGGCTATCGGCTCAAACCTCACCTGCGTTTTTGTAGACCAGGGACTGATGCGTAAGGATGAGGGAGATTTCGTTGAAAAAACTTTTACAACACTTTTTGATATGAATTTTGTACGTGTAAACTGCGGCGAAACTTTTATTCAAAAGCTTAAAGGTGTAACAGAGCCTGAGGAGAAAAGGACAATCATCGGTACGGAGTTTTACAAGGTTTTCTGGGATGAAATCCGGAAGCAAAACGAGCTTGGTTATTTTGCCCAGGGCACGATTTATCCCGATAGAATTGAGTCCGGTAAAGGCGATGCGGACAAAATCAAGACGCATCACAATCAGGTAAAAATGCCTGACGATATTGAATTTCTCGGAATCATTGAGCCGCTTGAGGATTTGTTTAAGGACGAGGTAAGAAGAGTCGGCGAAAGGCTTGGCATACCGAAGAAACTTGTGTGGCGCCAGCCGTTTCCCGGTCCGGGACTCGGAGTGAGAATCATCGGTGAAATCACAGCCGAAAAGATAAAAATTCTTCAGGATGCCGACTGGGTTCTTCGCGACGAGATGGCTAAAAACGGATATGAAAAGAATCTTGCACAGTTTTTCTGCGTACTTCCCGGTGTTAAAACAGTTGGCGTTATGGGTGACCACAGAACATATGAAAATCTCGTGGCAATCCGTGCTGTCACAACTGATGATTTTATGACAGCCGATTGGGCAAGAGTCCCTTACGATATTCTTGCTAAGGTTTCAAACCGCATCACAAACGAGGTTGAACACGTTAACCGTGTTGTCTATGACATCACCTCAAAACCCCCCGGCACAGTGGAGTGGGAGTAATTACCCCAAGTCCTGAAAGGCGCATAAACACTCACTTTTTGCAGTTTTGAAATTGCTATTGGCAACAAAATGGCAACATGAGTGAATTATCCTAAATACACATAACAAAAGGCTAATTGATTTTCTGTAATCAATTAGCCTTTTCTCTTTATTTCTTTTTCTTATGATTCTTATTGTACTCTGCAACAAGCATATCGCTGAGCTCTTGACTCGGCTTGATTGCCACAAAGCGCGTTGGGTAGTTGTAACGCCAGTTATCATATTGGATTTCGTCAATATTGCCGTCCTTCAACTTTTCCTTCATTTCGTTCCATTCATTAAGACGGGAGAAAAGATTGGTAAAGCATTCCGGTCTGCTTTCGTCTGCAACAAGGCAGAGCTTGCCATTTATTCTGTCAATCGTTAAACCGTAAATATCCTCAATCGCAAAAAGGGTATGCATTAAGCGGTTGTATGTATCAAGATTGGGATTATCAAGCGCATCGGTAGATACGCCCAAAATCTTGGCGATTTCCTCAAGGACATCTTCTCTCGGTTCTCTTCTTCCGTTTTCATATTGCGCAATACGAGAATCGGCGTTCTTCTCACCAAAGCCGAGCACCGTACCAACATATTTCTGCGTCATATTACGCTTTTTTCTGATAAATCGTATTCTTTCGCTAATAGCCATTTTT
>DLBD01000137.1 GCA_002494125.1 Ruminococcaceae bacterium UBA7030
CTTCGTTATTGCACCTCGCCTTTACGCTTGCTGTTTTTTACGTTATTAATTACGGATTGAGGCATACTCCGTTAGAAGCGAACCTGTAAACCTTACCTTTGTATGTAAGATTGTCTGTACGCATACCGCCCCAGGAATTGAGATAGTACCAGTTACCGTTATCATAAATCCATCCGTTTGCCATTGTACCGTTTGAATTGAAATAATACCACTTTTCATTAAGCTTCTTCCAGTCTTTTACTGCTTCGCCGTTATCGTAGTAACGCCATCCGCCGTCCTCAACGGCCTCAACCGTTCCGCTATTTTCCGGTGAAACTGTTACCGTGGGAGTCTCAGCCTCCGCGTACGCCGTCAGGCTCAAGCCCGAGAAGCACGAGAATACCATCAGAAGCAATTATTAACAGAAAAATATAAAAAATATGTTTATTAAACGTACTTGTTATAAATATGCTTTTATGATATTATTATTTTATTAGTTTGAAAAGAGGTGGAAGGGTGAAAAGAATAACTATCGGTATGCTTGCGCACGTTGACTCGGGCAAGACCACGCTTTCCGAGGCACTTTTATACTGCTCGGGAAATATTCAGAAGCTTGGCAGAGTTGATCATAAGGACTCTTTTCTTGACACCTTTTCACTCGAGAGAAAAAGAGGTATAACTATTTTTTCAAAGCAGGCTGTTATGAAATGCAATGATTATGAATTTACTCTTCTTGACACGCCGGGACATGTTGACTTTTCAGCCGAAACGGAAAGAACGCTGCAGGTGCTCGACTACGCCGTTCTTGTTATAAGTGCAACCTCCGGAGTTCAAAGCCATACTGTAACCCTTTGGAAGCTTCTTAAAAAATACAATGTCCCATGCTTTATTTTCATAAACAAAATGGACCTTAACGGCGCTGACAAGGATCTCGTATTTAACAATGTTAAGCGTGATTTAAGCGAAAGATGCGTTGACTTTTCAAATGATTTCGGCACGGAGTTTTTTGAAAACGTTGCTCTTTGTGATGAAGCGCTTTTGGATGAGCTATATGAGAACGAAAAGATAGATACTGAAAACATAGTGAATTCTATTAAGAAAAGGCAAGTATTCCCCTGCTTCTTCGGCTCGGCGCTTAAGCTTGACGGGATTGAGCCTTTTATTAACGCTCTTGAAAAATACAGCGCTATGCCTGAATACGCAAGCGATTTCGGAGCAAAGGTTTACAAAATCACACAGGACAATCAAGGCAACAGACTGACCCACTTAAAGATTACCGGAGGCTGTCTTAAGGTCAGGGATATTCTTGAAAGCGGCAAAAATACACATAATGAAAAGATTAATCAGATAAGGATATATGACGGCGACAGATTTACTTGCGTTGACAGTGCAGATGCCGGAACAATCTGCGCTGTTACAGGTATTTCCTTCACTTCATCGGGCGACGGTCTCGGCATCGAAAAGGACAGCTCCATGCCGATACTTGAGCCTGTACTGACGTTCAGAGTAAATATTGACGACGGCACAGATACGCATACAGTGCTGAAATGCCTCAAAGTTCTTGAAAGCGAGGACCCGCAGTTAAAGGTTGTGTGGAAGGATGAGCTTGGAGAAATACAGCTTCAGCTTATGGGCGACATACAGCTTGAGGTACTTGAAACAATTATCAAGGACAGATTTGATATTGATGTCACCTTCGGAACGGGTAACATAATTTACAAAGAAACAATTATTGACACTGTTGAGGGTGTAGGTCATTTTGAACCTCTTAAGCACTATGCCGAGGTGCACCTTATTTTGAAGCCCTGCGAAAGAAACAGCGGTCTTAAATTCAAAAGAGAATGCAGCGAGGATGTTCTTGACAAAAACTGGCAAAGGCTTATAATCACTCATCTATATGAAAAAACGCATATAGGCGTTCTTACCGGCTCGCCGATAACCGATATGGAAATTACGCTTGTATCCGGAAAGGCACATGCAAAGCACACGGAAGGAGGAGATTTTCGCCAGGCAACGTACAGAGCAGTAAGGCAGGGACTTGCACAGGCTAAATCTGTTCTTCTTGAGCCCGTTTACAATTTTACTCTTGAGGTGCCGTTTGAATGTACGGGTAGAGCGCTTAATGACATACAGATGATGAGCGGCAGCTTTGAGTCCCCGGAACAAAGGGAGGATTTCTCGATAATTAAGGGCTGCGCTCCCGTTTCTGAAATGAAGGAATACAGCAAAGAGGTTTTGCAGTGCACTCACGGCAAGGGCAGACTTTTCTGCTCGCTTAAGGGTTATGACATATGTCACAACAGCGACGAGGTTATAAAAAGATTTGGCTATAACTTTGAAAGTGATACCGCAAACACTGCTGACTCCGTTTTCTGTTCACACGGTTCAGGATACAACGTAAAATGGAATGATGTAAAAAGTCATATGCATCTCCCCTCATCTTTAAGATATGAGAAAAAGTCTGACACTCAAAAACGAGAAACGCTCTTTGAAAAGGCGAAAAAACGCAAGGACATATTTGCCCTCGACAAAGAGCTTATGCAAATTTTTGAAAGCACTTACGGTCCCGTAAAAAGAAGAAACGCCTTTGAGCCTGTAAAAAAGACTAACAGTTCAAGTTCAAAGGAAAATAATAAACCATATAAAAGAGCAAAAACACCTGATTACTCGGGAAAAGAATATCTTCTTGTTGACGGATATAACATTATCTTTTCATGGGATAATCTTCGCGAACTTTCAAAGGACAACATCGACGGAGCAAGAAGCTATCTTACAAATATTCTCTGTAACTATCAAGGATACAAGAAGTGCGAGGTCATTCTTGTCTTTGACGCATACAAGGTTAAGGGTAACAACCGTGAGGTTGAAAAGATTGACAACATAAATGTTGTATATACAAAAGAAGCCGAAACGGCTGATATGTATATTGAAAAGGTTACTCACGAGCTCGCTAAAAACAACCGAGTCAGAGTTGTAACCTCAGACGCACTTGAACAACTGATTATTCTTGAAGGAGGGGCGTTGAGGGTATCATCGAGAGAATTTCTTTTTGAGGTTCAGGAGGCAGAAGAGGAAATCAGAAGAATAATAGAAGAAAAGCAAGGATAAGGCTTAATTAAAGCTACTCATCCTTGCTTTTACTTTTTGATACAGCAAAAGTACAGGCATAAACTGCCTTTGCACCGAATATATTCAGCATTTTTGCACATTCATTAAGCGTTGCACCGGTTGTTTTTATATCGTCAATCAGTAGTATTGTTTTGCCGTCTACCAAATCTAAACTATCCTTACATACATTAAACGAGCCGAATATATCAGCCCTTCTCGCTTTAGCGCTTTTATTATGCTGAACGCCTGTATATCTTGATTTATAAAGTACGCTTTTGACAGGAATGTCGAGAAGCTTACTTATTTCATCACTTAAAAGTTCTGACTGGTTAAATCCCCTTTCAAACTGATGAAGTCTTCTCATTGGGACAAAGGTTATAAAATCAAAAGTAACGTCGTTATAAAGCTCTGAAATGGTTTTACTCATTTCCTTTGCAAAAGAACTTGCAAGATACTTATGCTTGTTAAATTTGAAATTATACACGGCTTTAGGAATACTACCCTCAAAATAATACGGCGCAATAATGCGCTTATACTCGTGCTTGTGCTTTTTGCACACGCAGTCGTTTTTTGAAGCACCGCAGTGAAAACAAACCGGCGCTTCAATCTTTTTTATTCTCTTACATTCCTCGCAATAATCTTCTTCAGGCTCAATCACCTGCCCGCAAAACAAACACCTTTTAGGAAAAAGAGCTAAAAGAAGTGTGTCCAGCGAATTCTTAATTAAATTCATAATGTGAAATAAACGCTGATACTTTCGTAGGTTTCGTCGCCAATGCCTTCAATATCCTTAAGCTGTTCAACATTAGTATAACCGCCGAGATAATCACGGTACTGAAGAATCAGCTTTGCCCTTTCCTCGCCGATGCCTTTAACTGACATAAGTTCTTCGTAAGTACAGGTGTTGAGATTAAGAGGATATGTAACTGTTAAACCGGACGCTTGCTCACTTTTTGTTTCCGATGTATTTTGTGAAACGGAGGTTGAAGGCTGAGGGACAAGCACCTTCGGCTGAAAAAGTGCAAAAATAAGAATTATTACTCCGACAACAATTAGTCCGATACCTATTGTTATAACTGACTGTCTTTTTGAGTTTTTCATAGTTTTTTATACCTGCTGTTTCTCGGTTTGGTCTTATGGTTGTTTTTATTGCTCTGCTTATTAAAGCTTTTTGTAGGTCTGATCAGGCAGGATTTTTCATAGCCGATAAGGTCAAACCGTTTTGCTTTTTTCAGCGCCTCTTCAACAAGCAACTGATTTTTAGGATTGAAATATTGCAAAAGTGCTCTTTGAAGAGCTTTATCGTGCTCCGTTTTTGCGCAGTAAACCTCCTCCATTGTGTATGGGTCAAGTCCTGTATAGAACATACATGTGGAGATTGTTCCGGGAGTTGGATAAAAGTCCTGTACCTGCTCAGGACGTATACGGTTTTTCTTGAGAAAAAGTGCAAGCTCAACAGCATCATCAAGCGTAGAACCGGGATGTGACGACATAAGGTAAGGCACTAAATACTGCTCCTTATTAATTTCACCCGTATATTCAAAATAACGCTTTGAGAACTTGATATACGCTTCAATATGAGGCTTTCCCATTTTATCAAGGACAGTTGCTGAACAGTGCTCCGGAGCGACCTTAAGCTGTCCTGAAACGTGGTTTTCAACTAATTCTCTGAAAAAACTGTCGTCGCTGTCTTCAAGAAGGTAATCATATCTGATGCCGCTTCTGATAAAGACCTTCTTAACCTTGTCAAGCTGTCTTAGTTTACGAAGGATATTCAAATACTCGCTATGATCTACTTCAATGTTTTTGCAAGGCGTAGGAGCAAGACATTTTTTGCCTTTGCATAGTCCGTGCTCCTTTTGCATTTCGCAAGAAGGCTTTCTGAAATTTGCAGTCGGACCGCCAACATCGTGAATATACCCCTTAAAAT
>DLBD01000100.1 GCA_002494125.1 Ruminococcaceae bacterium UBA7030
TTATGCCAAAATCCCCCAAAACCGATTAAACAGTGGCTTCGGGGGGATTTTCCTTTTTTGTTTGAGAACACTTGAGATTGCCTCAGAAACGTTAAATTGCAACATAGTTGCAACAGATTAATTCAGTAATTTTTAAATGCGCAAATATTACAAACTCTCTTATGAAGTGTTGTGGTTGCAATACTTAAATAATATTGATATAATAAAAATGAATTTGGAGGTATGATTATGTCAACTGAAAACTCAAAAGAATTATCAAAGGAAATCGTATTAGAGGATGTCATTAGTGCAGCTGTTCAAATCCCAGTCGTTAAAGTTAATCGTGATGAGTTCCTTGCTGAACAATTTGCTACTTACGGGATTAGTGTTCAGGATATTCTTGATTTAGGACCTATCGAGGCCGGAATAACAAGAGAGGATATTTCTGCTGTTGCAAACAAACTAATTATTAAACGAACCAGTCAATCATCTATTGCTTCGTTTGTTGCCGGTATACCGGGAGGTTTAGCAATGGCTGCAACAATACCTGCGGATATTATACAGTTCTTTGGAATGGCGCTTCGCTTAGCTCAAGAATTGTCCTATTTATACGGTGCACAGGACTTATGGGTTGACGGCAAAGTAGACGATGAGAGAGTTAAATCACAGTTAATAATGTACTGCGGTGTTATGTTTGGCGTTTCCGGTGCAGTATCCGGTGTTAGGGTTTTATCGACACAAATTGCTAAAACCACGCTGAAAAAGCTGCCTCAAAAGGCATTAACGAAAACATTTTGGTATCCGATAGTAAAACAAATCGGCAAAGCGATTGGCGTTAAAGTCACGAAAACTACCGTTGCACAAGGAGTATCAAAAGCGGTGCCGGTAATTGGCGGCGTTATTTCAGGCGGTCTGAACTTTGCATCGATGATGCCTATGGCTAAAAGATTATATACTGCTTTCGATAAAGCGACATTTGATTATAGTGAGGAAGAATTTGAATCGGACCTTGATACTATGGAACGAATGGCTAACGGCGAAATTATTATTGATGTCGAGCCCTCAAAAACAGACGAAATTAAAGATAAGGTTTCAAGTGGTATTAAATCAGTAGGAAGCAAGGCATCTGGAATCATCGGCAAATTTGGTAAAAAACAAGCCGAAAAAGAGCCGACTACTGACCCGATTGAAGAAATCAAAAAATACAAAGAATTGCTTGACCTTGGAATCATCTCTCAGGAAGAATTTGATACAAAGAAAAAGGAATTATTAGGAATATGAACAACTGTTTCACTAATGAAGAAGTCTCCTTTTTGGAAAATCTTGGAATCAATTATGATTTCAATAATCTTACTGATGATGAATGGGTTGAACTGGAAGATATCGTTGCAACAAAGCTCGAAACAGAAGGATTAAATGAATTGTATGAACCCAATAGAATTGGATTGATATGTGAAGAAATATTAAGTAAATTACCATAACTAAAGCGGCTGTTCAAACAGCCGCTAATTTATTGCCCTATTCAAATAGCGTAGAGTGTTTTTTGAAAAAATCATAGTATATTTTTGTATTTTCAAGCTCCCACCAGTTACGAATTTCAGCCGGCGTTTCGTCAAGGTTGTAGATTCTTGCATTTTCAAGAGCAAGGATAAACGGCGAATGCGTAGCGATGATAAACTGACAACCGCAGTAATGCGAAAGTTTTTCAAGCATCTTCACAAGCTCCAACTGCATTTTCGGTGACATACTGTTTTCCGGCTCATCAAGGCAATAGATGGTATCAAATTTCAGCTTTTCTTCAAAGTAATTCAGCGCCGTTTCGCCGTTACTGTTCAACTTGATTTCTTCGCCTGCCGTCCGCTTGATAAATTGTCTGCGGGAAACAGATTTTCTTCGTGATAGCACTTGCATACGGTAATCCTCATAATCGTTAAGACCGTTGAATTTTACTGTGCTGCCGTATTTTATATCAGCGTATCCGCCATTCTTTGCAAACTCTTTTTGCTCCTCGATTTCATCATTACTTGCCCTGACGGTCAGCATATAATCAAAAATATCATCGCTTGTAATGATACGGCTACCGTTCGGGATTCGATACCGTTCGCCCTCATCATCGAAGCCCATTTCGTAGTTGCATGCATCAACAAATAATCCAAACATTTCGCTTGAGTTGAAAGGAGCAATTCTTTTCAACTTCAGTTTCTCGGCAATAATATTCAACAGCGTGCTTTTGCCGGAGCCGTTGCCTCCGTAGAATATCGTAATCTTTTTGAAGAAAATATCGTAGAAATCCTTTTCGGAAAACAGTGCGCAGGGATACGGATTATCTATGTAACCGTATTTGCCGCCGTTATGCCATTTCTGTATTTCAAGCATTTTATCTTCATCATCTAAGCTCGGTAATGTGAATCGTTCAAGATACATATTATTACTCCTTAATCAAAATGTCTTTCGCTGCACCATTTGAGGAAGGCGCTTTTCTGCACCCGAGGGTATTAATTGCATGGCAATCAAGGTTTTGTGTTATCTGTCAGAAATTCTATTCATCTCCTCGTATGCTTCCTCATCAAGCACCGTTCTTTCGGGTCCAAGCGTGCCGTACATTGTGTTCTCAAAAGAATATATCATATTCGCTGTTTTTATCAGTCTTTCGTTTTCGTTATCGCTGTCGAAGGTGCCGAGGCGGCTGTATATATCCCGTGTTATCTCGTAATTATACTGCTCACGGCCTTCACGGCTCGTGTAAATAATTTCAGCAAAATACCGATTATTATCCTCGTCAAAGAACGCTGTCCAGTTGTTACCATGCTTTTTGGTTTTCATATTAATCATCCTTTAATAATTGTTATTCAAGCATTTCACGAAGCCACTTTTCAAAATCGTGAAAATGCTTCGGAAAAGTTTGTGAGCCGTCCGCTCTGAGTTTTTGCCCTGTGTTAAGCGTTGCTGTCAGGTTGAACATAGTTCCGTCAAGCACGCCTACGGGATGCTTTCCGCTAAAGCCGTTCCAGCTTACAAAATCAACACTGTTGAGTATATCAATCAATTCCTGCGTGTCGCAGGTAGTTCTTTTTCTAAGCACCATTTCCCCACTACCGCTTGAGAAGGTCATAGTATAATATGATATCTCCGTAACATTCCCGTTAACCTTAAGCTCATATTCTTCTGTAAGGCGCATTGTGTTAAGGCGAAGCTTTAAGTATTCAATATCCGTAACAGCGCTGCCGATACTATTTTTACTATGATTGTTAAATATCATTAAATACACCCCTGTTTTTATTCATATTTTATCTACGCAGCCTTTGACCTCTTCATTATATCATATGGAATAATAACAGCACAGCCGAGATGGTCGGCTGTACTGTTTGAAAAGTTAAGATTATTTCAAATTAGGCATTATCCTTTTCCCTGCTCAACTGCTTTGATATCCTTTTCGGACGCTTCCTTTAGCGCATAAGTATCAAACTCTGCAGTTGCGGGGAACTTTATTTCAATAGTGCTTTTTCTGCAAAACGATGCCTTGCCGCATTTAAGCTCCATATCAAACACATGTCCGCCGTGCGTTTTGTCATCGGAAACGAAATGAAGGTGCCAACCCGGTGCGTTTATGCCATCCATATAATCAGGGAAATAAATACACACCAAAGTGCCATTAATATTTTCAAAGCAGAAATCCTGCTGATTGTTTTCAAGTATCTTTTTTAACTCGACGTGGCGTGATTTCTGCCCCTCCTCCGAGCGAGCCATAACCTTGTTAAACATACCGTCAATCCTTACAATATGCATACTGTTGAGGGCAAATGACTCGTCGATTGTAACGTCAAGAAATCTTTTAAGCTCGTCAATACTTCTTATGTTTTCCAACTCGTATTCGCTTTGCGTATTCATATATGAAACTGCACAGAAAGGAACACCTGTTTTGCCGTCGGTTTCATTAATTGTTCCGTCGGACTTTGCACGATAGCAATGCCCGTCAAGAACGATCATCTCTCCGTCAACGTCCTCAAATGTGCCAAGTCCTGTGTCTCCGTGTTTAAGTAGTTCTTCAACAGTTATTACCGATTTGGTATAACCGAGCATCAACGCCTGAAGCGTTGACACCTGAAACATTTTTAAGTCGTTCATAGTATTCACTCTCCGAATTTACTGATTTGCTGAATTTATTATATCATAACAAAAAAGAAAAGTACAGCCATAAGGCGAGGTGCAATAACGAAGGATAGGTTTTGCATCCAAAATCAACAGATTTTTTGTCAGAACAATGAATAAAAGTCCATTTGGGCTGGCGCCCTAATGGACTTTTTGAAGCAGTTATGGCGGAAAAGAGGTGAGTTTTGGACTAACCTTCGTTATCGCACCTCGCCTAATATACGGCTGTACTTTTGTATAATATTTCAATTTACATATTCTTATTAAAGAAGTCTGCAAGCTTGTTAAACGGAATAACATTATTTGCGCCTCCGTCATAAAGGTCAGTATGAACTGCGCCTTCAATTATAAGAAACTCTTTGTTATCTGTGTACTTGCTGCCATTTATCATATCTTCATAAGCATCTTTGCCGAAGTAGAAAGAATGTGCTTTATCGCCGTGCATTATCATTACTGCCGAACGAATTTCATTGCTGTATTTTAATATAGGCTGATTAATAAACGATTCGCAGCCAATTACATTCCAGCCGCCGTTTGAATTAAGCGAGCGCTTATGATATCCCCTGTCTGTCTTATAGTAATCATAATAATCCTTAACGAAGAACGGCGCATCATCCGGAAGCGGGTCAACAACGCCGCCGCCAAGCTTATACTCTCCGTTTTTATAATCCTCAAGTCTTTGAGCACACATAGCTTTTTTCGCCTCGAAACGCTGCTCTTCACTGTCTGCGCTGTCAAAATATCCCTTTGCGTTTACTCTTGTCATATCATACATAGTTGACGCAACCGTTGCCTTAATTCGAGTGTCAAGTGCTGCGGCGTTTACTGCCATACCGCCCCAGCCGCAGAT
>DLBD01000101.1 GCA_002494125.1 Ruminococcaceae bacterium UBA7030
CCTTCGTTATCGCACCTCGCCTTAAAAACTTAGTCCCTTTATATTATTTCTCATCCTTCCAGAAGCACAAATCGTTTTCGTCAAGTCCTATATCCTTTGCTTTGAAGATGGGATTTTTCCCCGCCTTTTTTTGCTTTTCAAAGTCTTTAAGAGCCTTTGCGACAGTGCCTGAAAGTATCAGGCAGCAGGGGATATTTATTACTGTCATACCGCCCATTGTTATATCTGCCATAGTCCATGCAAAGCTCATCGGAATGATTGCGCCAACGAAAATTACGGCAATGCAAAAAATATAAAATATTTTCATGAACCGCTTTGAAGGCGGTCTTTTTTTATTCATATAAGCGATTGCATTGTCCAGGTAATAGAGATTACCGAGAAGCGTTGTAAACGCAAAAAGCACCATTGCTATAGTAATAAATATCGGACCCGCCTTTCCGAACACGGTTGAAATTGCATTTTGAACGTAAGGTGCTCCCGAAACGCTTTCGCCGTATTCGGTGCCGGAGCTCAGGCACATGAGCGCCGTTGCCGTGCAAAGAATCATCGTATCTATGTAAACCGAAATAGTCTGAACAAGTCCCTGCTTCACAGGGTGGGTAACGTCCGCAGATGCTGATGCATTCGGAGCAGAGCCGACGCCCGCTTCGTTTGAATAAAGGCCTCGCTTAATTCCGTATACAAGGCACGAGCCTGAAAGCCCGCCGAGTATAGAGCGAAAATCAAACGCGTCCTCAAATATGAGGGCAAACATTGACGGCACATTTTTTATATTTGCAAAAATTACAACAAGAGAAATAAGCACATACGATATACCCATCACAGGAACAACCTTTTCGGTAAGGCGTATAATTCTTTTTCCTCCGCCGAGAATACAGTAGCCAACGCATACGGCAAGTATTGCGCCGATTATATACGGCGACTTGTTTTCATCATAAAACGAATATGTTGCAAAGGTTGACTGAAGATTATACGAGCAAAGCAGGTTAAAGCCGAAAGCGTAGGTTGCGATAAGAAACACGCAAAACACCATTGAAAGCCAGGGCTTTTTAAGCGCCTTTTCAATATAATACGCGGGTCCGCCGAAACAGTTGCCGTTTTTGTCACGCTGCTTGTAAATCTGGGCAAGCGTACTTTCCATAAATGCCGACGACGCACCGATAATGCACATAAGCCACATCCAGAAGCACGCACCCGGACCGCCAAGGCAGATTGCCGTTGCAACGCCGATAATATTACCCGTGCCAACTCGGGAAGCGGTTGAAACCATAAGTGCCTGAAACGACGACACATGCTGCTTTCCGGATGGTTTTTCGACGATGAGCTTACAAGCTTCGCCAAAGAGCCTTACCTGAACAAACCTTGTACGAAAGGTAAAATAAAGCCCGCCGAATGCCAATATAATTATCAGCACGGGGTAATACATATATTCATCAACCTTGTTAAAGAAGTTTAATATTGCTTCCATTCATATTCTCCAAACAGTTATTTATCTCAATTATATATTAATCCGTTTTTTATTGCAAATTTCCTTCGCCTGCGGGCGAAAGATATATTGTTATAACATACCTTAAATCATCGCACGAATACGTCGCAGTATTAAGATTTACTCCGTCGATTTCTGCAATAACCCTGTCGAGTCTGCCTTCTTCAATAAGCGTGTCGCAAGCGTCGGCATAAAGCTCCGGACTTGAGTATTTAAGCTCAATCAGCACTCCGCCGTCCTCAAGGCGCCGGCGCTCAATATTTTCATAAACCTTGTCTGCGAGCTCGTCGGGAGAAAGCTCTTTTTCAACATAAAGCCCTTCACGGATAAAATAGTTGTCCTCAGTGCTCTCGCTTTTGTAAAACGGCATACCGTCGTCAAGCGTATGGTCAAGCGCCATTTCCTCGTCGGAAAGGCAGAAATAGGAGTAACTTATAACGCCCTTTCCGTCAATTACATCCTCGAAGCTGTCAGCCCAGGTAGGGTCGGTATAATAATAGTTTTCGTCAAGCTTTTGCATTACCCACGCATGACCTTCTGTTTCACCGTCGCGCTCGGCATAACCGCTTATATATGCGCTGCTTAATCCTGCAAGTGAGAGAAGATACTGATACGTTCTTGAATATCCTGAGCACACTGCTTGCGAATACACAAGAGCGCCTTCAATCGTTGCGTCGCGATAAGAGTATTCGCCGTCGGTTTTTTCGTATTTCACATTCTGTGCAACAAGCTCGTATATTTTAAGCGACCTTTCGTACTCATCAGCGTCGAGGTTTACGCCGCTCATAAGCTCTTTTGTGCGTTCTCTTATTATCGGGTCAATTTTATCACATTCCTCTTTAGTATGAATATAGTCAAAATAAACCCTGCCTAAAGAGGAATAAGATATTTTCCCGTTAACCCAGTAGATTTCAGGATGGTCGCCGAGCACACCGCAGAATATGCTGAAAACCTCGTTGTCATCAAACGAGGTACTCACATATATATCCTCGTCAAATTCAAGAAGCGCACGGTATATTTTTTCATATGCGCTTTGCTCTTGCGAATCAAGTGTTTCGTAGTAGAAGTATTCGATATCCTCCTGAGATGTTTCAAGTCTTTGCGAATTGTCGTAGGTTACGCTTTCGGGGATAATCGGTTTTGAAAAAAACGACTTAATCTGCGGCTTGTAAAAAACAGCGCAGACAAGCGCAAACACCAAAAATGCGAGAAGCAGTGATGACACTGCGCTTTTGATAAAGTTTTTCATTTAATCACCTTCAACATAATACCATATTAATGATAAAAAATAAACAAAATATACTATTGAAAGTTTAATGATTATTTAGTATCATATATATAATATATTTTATATTATAGTGATTAAGGATTTACGGAGGTAATTTATGGATAAAACTATTGACCTTGCTCTTATCGGGGACATCCTTGATGAGTATGCAGACGTTAAGGGCTCGCTTATTACAATCCTGCAGAAAACACAGGATGTATACGGCTACCTTCCAAAAGAGGCTATAATCCATATAAGCGAACGAACGGGCATCGCAGAAAGCGAGATTATGGGTGTTGCAACATTTTATACCCAGTTTCGTCTTACTCCTGTCGGAAAGTATCTTATAATGCTTTGCCAGGGTACTGCCTGCCACGTTAATTCAAGCGAGCTTATTCTTGAAACAATCAAGGACGAGCTCGGCATCGACGATGGCGAAACAACCGAGGACGGACTTTTCACACTTAAGTGCGTTGCATGCCTTGGCTGCTGTTCACTTTCGCCCGTTATGATGATTAACGAGGATACTTACGGCTCTCTCACACCGGACAAAACAAAGAGAATTCTTAATGAGTTAAGGGAGGCGGATTAATATGCGTATAGTAGTCGGACAGGGCTCCTGCGGTATTGCAGCAGGTGCCGAAAAAGTCAGAAAGGCGCTTCTCAAGCAAAACCTTAACGAAACAGAGCTTACTATTGCGGGTTGTATCGGTATGTGTTATCTTGAGCCGATTGTTGATATTTATGACGACAACGGTGAGGTTAAAAGGCTTGTTAAGGTAAACGAAAGTGACGCAGAGAAAATTGCCGAATATGTCAACACGGGTGACGAAACGGCAATAAAAGACCTCCTTGTTTCTGATGAGGATAAGCAGTTTCTTGAAAAGCAGACAAGAATTGCGCTTCGCCGCTGCGGCGTCATCAACCCTGAGGAGCTTGACGATTTCATAAAGGCAGATGGTTACAGCGCACTTAAAAAAGCTGTGTGTGAAATGAGCCCTGAGGATGTCATTGAAACGATTAAGGTTTCGGGACTTGCAGGGCGTGGCGGCGCCGGCTTCCCGACATGGTTTAAGTGGAACGCTGCAAGGCAGTCCGAGGGCGATGAAAAATACCTTATCTGTAACGCCGATGAGGGCGACCCCGGGGCGTTTATGGATAGAGCGGTTATTGAATCAGACCCGCACAATCTCATTGAGGGTATGCTTATCGGCGCTTATGCGATTGGCGCAAAGCATGCAGTTGTGTATGTCCGCGCGGAATATCCTCTTGCAATTAAAAGACTTCAGCGTGCAATTAAGCAGGCTACCGAAGCAGGCTATCTCGGCGATAATATTTTCGGCACAGACTTTTCCTGTGATATGACGATAAAGGCAGGCGCCGGCGCATTTGTATGCGGCGAGGAAACTGCGCTTATAGAATCTCTTGAGGGACACAGAGGAATGCCGAGGCTCAAGCCTCCGTTCCCGGCACAGTCCGGTTTCTGGCGTAAGCCGTCAAACATCAACAATGTTGAAACCTTTGCAAATGTCGGCTGGATTATCCTTAACGGCGGCGAGGCATTCTCCGCAATGGGCACTGAAGGCTCAAAGGGTACAAAGGTATTTGCCGTAACGGGTAAGGTTAAAAGAAGCGGACTTGTTGAAATCCCTATGGGTAAAACACTTCGTGATGTCATCTTTGACATCGGCGGAGGTATGAAGGGCGACAAGCCGTTCAAGGCCGTTCAGATGGGCGGACCATCAGGCGGCTGTATTCCTGCTGATTTGATTGACACCGTTATTGACTATAAGGCTCTCGGCGCTACGGGCGCAATTATGGGCTCGGGCGGTATGGTTGTTATGGATGAAAGCACCTGTATGGTAGGCATGGCGAAATTCTTCCTCGACTTTACTGCGAAAGAGTCCTGCGGTAAGTGTATTCACTGCAGAATCGGAACGACGAGAATGCTTGAAATCCTCACAAGAATCACAAAGGGTGAGGGTAAGCCGGGCGATATTGAGCTTCTTGAGGAGCTTTGCTACGGCATCAAGGACGGTGCACTTTGCGGTCTCGGACAGACTGCGCCTAACCCGGTTCTTACAACAATAAAGTATTTCCGTGATGAGTATGAGGCTCACATAAATGACAAAAAATGTCCTTCGGGCGAATGTTCAGACCTTGTTGAGTATCATATTGTTGAGGACAAGTGCAAGGGTTGTACTCTTTGCGCAAGAAACTGCCCTGTTGACGCAATCACGGGCGAGGTTAAGAAGCCTCACTTCATTGACACAGACAAATGTATCAAATGCGGTAAGTGTTATTCCTCATGCCGTTTTGATGCAATTATCAAAAGATAAGAAAGGAGCAGACAGATATGATTAACTTAACTATTAACGGTAAAGCGATTACTGCTCCTGAAGGCAGTACGATACTTGAAGCAGCACGTGCAAACGGCATATATATTCCCACCCTCTGCTATGATGAAGCAGTTGAGGTTTACGGTGCCTGCGGCGTATGCGTTGTTGAGGCTGAGGGCGTGCCTAAGCTTCTTCGTTCCTGCTCCGCAAAGGTAAGCGAGGGTATGGTTATCAACACCGAAAGCGAAAGGGTTGTAAAATCAAGAAAGATTGCAATGGAGCTTCTTATGTCCGCCCACGACGGCGACTGCGTTGCTCCGTGCCAGCTTGCCTGCCCTGCAAACACAGACTGTCAGGGATATGTCGGTCTTATTGCAAACGGTGAATTTGACGCAGCGTTAAAGCTTATTAAGAATAAAATCCCGCTTCCTGCATCAATCGGCCGAGTTTGTCCTCATCCGTGCGAAACAGCCTGCAGAAGAAAAAAGGTTGAAGAACCGATTAATATTGCGCAGCTTAAGTTTTTTGCCGCTGATATTGACCTTAAGGGTGAAAGCTATCTTCCTCCCGTCGCAGAAGAAACAGGAAAAAAGATTGCCATTGTCGGCGGCGGTCCCGGCGGACTTACAGCGGCGTACTATCTTCGTCAGTTAGGTCACGAGGTTACCGTCTTTGATATGATGGAAAAGATGGGCGGTATGCTTCGTTACGGTATTCCCGAATACAGACTGCCAAAGGCAGTGCTTGATTCCGAAATAGCGCTTATTGAAAAGCTTGGCGTAAGACTTTGCAACAATGTAAAGTTCGGCAGGGATATCACAATAGATATGCTTAAGAAGGTAAACGACGCAATCATCCTTGCACCCGGTGCGTGGAAGTCAAGCCCGATGCGTGTAAAGGGTGAGGAATACGACGGCGTATGGGGCGGCATCGACTTCCTTCGAAGCGTTATCAAGGGCGAAAGTGTAAACATCGGCGACAGAGTTGCAGTGTGCGGCGGCGGTAACACCGCAATGGACGCGTGCCGTACAGCAGTTCGTCTCGGCGCAAAAGAGGTTTACGTAATCTATCGTCGTACTGAGGCTGAAATGCCTGCAGAGGAAATTGAGATTAAAGAGTCTAAGGAAGAGGGAGTAATCTATAAATTCCTCACAAATCCGACAGAAATTCACGCTGAAAACGGAAAGGTTGTCGGTATGACTCTTCAGCTTATGGAGCTTGGCGAGCCCGACGCAAGCGGAAGAAGGCGCCCTGTTGCCATTGAAGGCAAGACGGAGTATCTTCCTCTTGACAGCGTAATTATGGCAATCGGTCAGAAGCTTGATGCAAGTGATTTCAGCGACGTTGAGCTTACCGACAGAGGCAATATTCTTGCTGACGAGGACACCTTTATGACAAATATCGAAGGTGTGTTTGCAATCGGTGACGCGACAAATAAGGGCGCTTCTATAGCTATTGAGGCTATCGGCGAGGCTGACCGCTGTGTTAAGATTGTTGACGCATATCTTAAGGGCGAGCAGTTTGAAATCGACACTCCTTATCTCAGCAAAAGGGACGACGACAAAGTTGACGTTTCTGACAGAGAGGTTGTGCCAAGGACAAACGCAAGCGTACTTGATGCAAATGTAAGAAATAAGTGCTTTGACGAGGTTTCGCTCGGCCTTACCGTTGAAGAGGCACAGAAGGAAGCGCAGCGCTGCCTTGAATGTGGCTGTCGCGAATATTTCAAGTGCAAGCTTCTTAATGTAGCACAGCGCTACGACATTCATCCCGAACGCTTTGAGGGTGAAATGCCGCAGAAATATACACACGATGAAAATTCATTTATTGAGCGTAATGTTTCGAAGTGTATTCTTTGCGGACTTTGTGTGCGTTCCTGCCGTGAGGTAATGGATATTCACGCAATCGGTCTTCTCGGCAGAGGCTTTTCAACAAGTGTTTCGCCGGCATTTTCACTTCCGCTTGACCAGACGAAGTGTACCAACTGCGGACTTTGCGTAAAGCTTTGCCCGACCGGCGCACTCACTGAAAAGTCAACGATGAAAAAGCAGGTACCGCTTAACGAGCAGTACAGCGTTGAAAGAACAAATCTTGACGGCAAGGATTGTGAAGTGCTTGTTTCAAGATATAACGGCAAGGTTATGCGCGTTATTCCAAACGATGAAAACGCAAGAAGCGTTGACAGACAAAAGCTAATAAGTAAATTTACAGAGGAATAATTATGGATGAATTTAAGGTAATTGAAATAAAGAAAAGCGTTTTTGAAAACAACGACAAGGAGGCTGACAGATTAAGGCAGGAGCTCAAAAAGGAAAAAACCTTTCTCTTAAACCTTATGTCATCACCCGGTTCGGGCAAAACAACTACCCTTAAGGCAACTATCGCACGCCTTAAGGATGAGATGAGAATAGGTGTTATGGAGGCTGATATCGACTCCGACGTTGACGCGAAAACCATTGCCGATACGGGCGTGCGTTCAATCCAGCTTCATACAGGCGGTATGTGCCATCTTGACGCAGGTATGACCGAGCAGGGATTAAAGGAATTCGGCACCGATGAACTCGATTTTGTGGTGCTTGAAAACGTCGGAAACCTTGTTTGTCCTGCAGAATTCGACACGGGCTCAAGCAAAAACGCAATGATTCTTTCGGTTCCCGAAGGCGATGACAAGCCGCTGAAATACCCTCTTATGTTCACAATTGCAGATGTTGTTCTTATAAACAAGATTGACACAAAATCAGTTTTCGATTTTGATGATGACGCAGTTGTTGAAAGAATAAAAAAGCTTAATCCAAATGCTGATATCTTCTTCATTTCCGCAAAAACCGGAGAGGGAGTTGACGCTTGGTGCGACTGGATAAGAAAAGAGGTTAAAAGCTGGAATAGCTGATGCACGAATTAGGTGTGGTTATCGGTCTGTTTGAAACGCTCAGACAGATTAAAGAGGAGCAAAATTTAATCGAAATAAAAAGGGTTGTGCTCGATGTCGGTGAGATGTCGGGCATACTCCCCGATTATCTCAGCGAATGCTGGAAGGCGGCAGGGCTTGAAACTGAGTTTGAAAAGACAACGCTCAGCCTCAACCGTATTGCAGCCGTAGGCAAATGCTCCTGCTCAAAAGAATTTGAGTTAATAAAAAACAGCCGAATTTGTCCGTATTGTCATAAAAGTGACTATACCGTTATTGACGGCACACAGTTTGAAATCAATCACATAGTTGCAAAATAATAACCTGACTTGTAAGCAAGTCAGGTTATTATTTGTATATTTTAACAGCTACGATTGTTCGCTGTTTTTTTGTTGTCCGAAGGGGAGAGCATACCTGAAACCTGCCAAACCCTCGCACCGAGATTATATCTCCGTCCTGTGTCTTCTGCGATGGATTTTGACATAGGCGGGAATTTACAAACACCCTGTCAGAAGAAAAAAGTTCGCTGCAGCTTTTTCTTGAAAGGTGAAAAACTCCGGCAATAAGATTGTCCGCACGAAGAGAGGAAACATTTATTTCGATTTCCTCCGGCTGATTAACCGCCGTGTCGGGAAGACAGTCAATAAGCGAACATTTTACAGTGGTGTGTCTGACTCTTGAAAGGCTTTCGCAAATGTATTTCGCAATGCTCTCAAGACAAAAAAGATATGCCTTGTTTTCGCTTATTACAATATCTCCGAGAAGTTCTCTTTTTATTCCGAGGTTCATGAGTGCACCAAGAAAATCTCTGTGTGAAAGCTTGTCTGCGAATTTTGGTGCGCTTGGAGAAATGCAGATTATGCGTATCGGGAAATCGGAATAATCTATCTCGTCGCCAAAGCCCGCGACAACTCTTTCGGCGTTTTCATAACCGCCGAATTTAATACAGGGCAGATATTCGCCCTCGAGTATGCTTTGCTCGTCGAGGTTGAGAAAATCCGTAAATACTTTATAGTTTTTTTCAAAAGCACGGTTATATAATTCGTTAAATCTTTTTTTATCCATAGCAAAAAATAAAGGGGTAGGATAGCCTACCCCTTTCTGAATTCAATTATTTTACCTTAGCGCCTTTTGTTTCCATCATATATTCGTCTGATGCAGGGAAGTGAATATCATATGTTACAAGAAGTGTAGCCGACTTATCTTTAAGTACTGCAACGCTTGCGTGCTGTACTGCGATATGAGCCTCCATATGATAATCAGCGGTTGTGATAAGACCTGTTGCAGTATCAACAACAACTGTTGCAACGCCGCCTTGATAGTTAACAACTACGTTTTCAGCGGTTGTGCCCGATGCCCAGCTGAGAATTGAGATTGACTCAACAGTTTCGTCGATAGCGCCGAGAGTTGAGAACATATGGCCCTGTGCATCTGCACCCTTGTGCGACATATTAACCTTTACAGGCTGAATCTGAAGGGTGATGGTTCCGTCGCCGTTATCCTTAACGCTTGCGTCAAGAACATCGTCTTTAGTAAGACGCGAGGTCTGGAGCGACTCGCCGTTTTCATCAACGTCAAGGTTAGGATCTCTGTTTTCGCAAGGAGAAAGACCGTTAAGTCCGGGTGAATAAAGACCACCTACAACGCCGGGTACAAGACCGTTAATTGTTCCGTTTTCCTTACCCTCAATCATAATGTTTGAAACATTAAGGGTTTCTTCACCGAGAAGTGCGTACCATGTAACCGTGTTGCCCTGGTCGTCTATATACTCTTTTGTCTGTGCCTTGGTCTTGTCGTATGCTGTGTTGTAGTAGGTAACAACGTCCTCGATTGAGCCAAAGTCAACACCGCCGTATGTACCTGCTTCAAACGAAGTTTCAAGAACGCTTACGTCCTCTTCTTCACCTGAACCTGTATCAACAACCTTTTCGGGTCTTGTGATAAGGAAGATGTTAACGCCGATAGCAATAACAAGTAAAACACACAAGAATATGTTAAACTTTGTAAGCTTTGATTTCTTTTTCATAATCATAAATCCCCTTTAATAGATTATTACTTATATATAATATACTAAAATAGCGCAATTTTCAATAGTTTTTGACTATTTTATTTTACAGTGTATTTTTCGAGGTATTCCTCAAATGTCTGCATAAAGGATTTATTGTCGGAGTTTTTAACCTCCTTAAGATAGCTGTGCGTCTGGAAGCTTCCGTGTGAAAGCTCGATAATGCTTACCGCAAGGCTTGAACAGTGGTCAGCAATTCGCTCAAACGAGTTGATAATATCAATGAAAAGCATACCCTGCTCAAAGTCGCACTTGCCGTCTTCAACACGTTTTTCGTGCTTTTCACGAAGCTCATATTTTAGGTTGTTGATTACCTGCTCAAGCGGCTCAACCTTTTTTGCAAGCTTAACGTCATCGTTTATAAATGCCTCGGTAGAAAGGTCAACAATCTCTTTTACTGCTTTTGACATAATATCAAGCTCTCTGTTTGCCGAGTCAGAGAAGTGGATTTTGTTTTTGTGCATTCTTCTTTTTGTTTTAAGAATGTTATAGCCGTAGTCGCCGATACGCTCAAAATTACCGATTGAGTGGGTAAGCTTGTTAAGTCTTACCGAGTCGTATATACTCAAATTCATTGTGCTGATTTTTACAAGGTAGGTTTCAAGCTCATCCTCATAGTTATCAAGCTGCTTTTCGATATCTTTAATACGGGCGTCTTTGTCACGGTTGAAAAGCTTGATAAAATCAAGGCTTAAATAGATATTCTCTTTTGCGAGCTTCGCCATATCGTCGCACTGCTCTTTAACCTTGTCAAGTGCATAAGACGGTGATAGAAGGAAACGCTCGTCAACAAGACCGCTTGCTTCGGATTCACTCTTATGCGCTTTTTCGTTCTCTGATTCGGGAATGATAATATACATAAGCTTTTCAAGCTGCTTGCCGAACGGAAAGAGGATAAGAGTTGTAAATATGTTAAATACCGAGTGGATTATAGCAATTGAAACGGCGTTAACCTGTGCGTCAACAAACGGAAGTCCTCCGATTATAAAGTCAGCGCCGTAAAAGCAGAGCATTGCCGCTATTGCGCCGAGCACGCTGTATATAAGATAAACTCCCGCCGTTCTTTTTGCATTTTTGCTTGTTCCGATTGAAGAGAGAAGAACGGGAACGCATGCACCGATATTCTGACCGAGAATAATCGGAAACGCTGCACCGACAGTAATTGAGCCTGTTACCGAGAGCGCCTGCAAAATACCGACTGACGCGGACGAGCTTTGCACGATTGCAGTAAGAACTGTTCCGGCAATAAGGCCGAGTAAAGGATTTGAAAACTTTGTAAGTAAGCCTGTGAATTCGGGTATGTTTTTAAGTCCTTCAACAGAACCGCTCATGGTTTGCATTCCTATTAAAAGCACTGCAAAGCCAAGAAGAATTGAACCGATATTCTTCTTTTTCTCACTCTTGAAGAACATAAAGAGAATGATGCCTATAAGAGCAAGAACAGGAGCAAAGGAGCTTGGTTTGAAAAGACTTAAAATAATACTGCCGTTACCCTGAATATTTGTGAGCGATAAAAGCCATGCGGTTACCGTTGTGCCTATATGGGCGCCCATTATAATTCCGATAACCTGTCCGAGCTGCATAATCCCGCTGTTTACGAAGCCGACAGCCATAACCGTTACAGCGCTTGACGACTGAATAATACCCGTTACGATTGTACCGAGTATTAAGCCCTTAAAACGGGTGTTCGTCATTTTTTCAAGTATGCTTTCAAGCTTACCGCCGCTGACCTTTTCAAGTCCGATTCCCATCGTTTTCATACCGAAGAGGAACAGGGCAAGTCCGCTTACAAAGGTCAATACATCAAAAATTGTCATATGGTTCTCCTGTTAATATTTGCAGTAAATCGGCGAAGTTATCGCCATATGCTTTTTTACCGAGTCAATTTCTCCCCAAAGCTCAGCGCGGTACCACTTGCCTTTTTCAAGTGTGATTTGCGCCTTCGTTTCATTACAGGGGATTTCAAGGGCGGTTTCACCACCGTTTGTAATAATCTTTATTGTGTTATATTTTATCCTTTCGTCGTGAAGCTTTTCACGGCGAAGGTTAAAATCAGTTTCAAATAAAAGAGTTGCTTTTCCCTCGGGAACCGTGTCGCCGAGACGGTATTGCTTTTCGCCCGACAAAACGCTCATAAAAAAGCCGAAGCCGCCTGAAACAACGCTTCTTCCGTTTCTTATTGCGTCAAGCGCCGCTTCTTCGCACACATCGCCGTCAATATCAAGATATGTGCAGCCATAGTGACCGTACGGGGAAATGCCGTGCCAGTCCCTGCCGTATGTCGCGGCAAGTTTATAGCCCTTATCAAGAAGCGAGGTCCAGAATATGTGCGCCATATCGTTTTCATATGAAAAGCTCCTGAGGTTGTCATGGAGTATTTCCATATAATCCACTTGCGACCAGTCCCTAACCTCAAACTCCCATCTGCCGCCTGTGCATACGGGAGAGCCAATCTGGCAAGGGTGTGCAACGCCGACAAGTCCGCCCTGCGCTTTTATCTCTTTTATCTTGTCGTCTATATTATAAGGTTTAACCTCACGCCAGTCAACAAATTTTTTGCACCCCAAAACAAGCATATGACCGAAATAAGTCGTCCACTCAATTCCTCTTATTGCAGGGATAATGCTGTCGTTAAGCTCGTCCCAGCCCGAAACGGTGTTGTGGTCGGTTAATGCGATAAGCGAAAGTCCGTCATCTTTTGCGGCGTTTTGAAGCTCGCTTACCTGAAAACTTCCGTCAGAATGTACGGTGTGGCAGTGAAGCTCACAAGGATACCAGCTCATAGTTCCACCCCCTGTACAACAAGTGAATAGTCTACATCACAGCACACGCAGTGAACGTTTACGCAAACGCACCACAATCCTTCTTTTATTTCGGTTTTGATAAAGCCGGGTGAAGAAAGCTTTTCGCTTATTATATGCTCCTGCGTGCTGTCCTGTCGGTGGGCAGCGCCTATGTAGTTTGAGTTTTCGTCAACCGAAATTGTCAGCAGATTGTTTACCGGCAGATATTCATTTGGTCTGCCTACAAGCGGTTCGTTGTATTTTTCAAAGCATTCCTTGATTTCCTTAATCGCTTTGCTTCTGCTTGAAAGAGTTTTCGGCGAATACGAAAAGCTCAGCTTTATACACTTAAGTCCGTCGGGAACTGTAAAGGTGTGATAAATATTAGTTTTGTCGTTGTCGGGAGTCAGCCGACCTTTTACATTAAGAAGTATCATATTTTCTCTCCGTTTTCCGTCACTTAAAATTATATAATATAATGTTATCATTTTCAATTGATATTATTGAATAAAAATGTTATATTGTTTTTGGTGATATGTATGAAAAGAGAAAAGCTTGACAGCCGATGCTGGATGAAAAACATTGACGACAGTAAAGAGGTTTTAAGCCTGAATCTTGCAGGCACTCACGACTGCGTTGCAAGATATGTTCAGTTTTCAAGGCTTGCAAGGTGTCAGAGCCTTAGCATATATCACCAGCTTTTAATCGGCATAAGAGGGCTTGACATAAGAGTTAAAAGCGACGGAGAAAGGCTTTTGATGGTGCACGGAAATGCAAACGCTTATAATAATGCGCTGCGCCTTGGCGGTCAGATGGATATGGTTGACGTTCTTGCAGACTGCTACCGCTTTCTTGAGCGTTTTCCGAGCGAGTGCATTGTTTTTCAGTTCAAAAACGATAGCAATCTTGAAAGGGAAAAATGCTTTAACAACCTTTATAACACATATATAAAAAAGAATAAAAAAGCATGGTTTCTTGAAAACAGAAGTCCGTCGATTAAAGAGGCGCGAGGAAAAATAATTCTCCTTCGCAGATGTAAAATGGAGGAGAGGGAAGAGTATACCGATATGAATACGGGCATTGACTTTTCCCGCTGGGTTGAACAGGATGACGCTGTAAACGAACCGCTTTATCTTGAAACGCTCGGAAAACACAGTATGACCTTTTATATTCAGGACCGATACGCATATAAGCCTGAGCCGAGATGGAATGAGGTTATAGTGCCTTTTCTTGAAGAGCGCAAGAAATTTGACGGCACTTATGTAATAAACTATCTCTCAACCGCCGGAGGTATAAAAGGACCGTATGAAAATTCAAAATATATCAATCCGAGGTTTATGGATTATCCGCTGGAAAAAGGTGTTTACTACGGAATGACATATATTGATTTTCCTTCAAAGGAGCTTGTTGAAAAGATAATTAATTCAAACGGTGATTTGTTATGAAACTTAAAGATATAAATATTCGTGACCCGTTCATTCTTTGCGAAAACTCAAGGTATTACCTTTACGGCACAAGGGCAAAGGATTTCGGTATGCGGGTTTCGGGATTTGATGTTTATGTATCAGATGACCTTGAAAATTTCAGCGAAGCCAAATGCTGCTTTGATTCTGAAAAGGCTGGGCTAAATAACGGAGTCAACTGGGCGCCCGAGGTTCATAAATATGGCGGCAAATATTATATGTTTGCAACCTTTACAAAAGAAAACGGACTAAGAGGAACGTATATTCTTTCATCAGACAGCCCTGAGGGCGAGTTTACTCTTCACTCTCACGGCGCCGTCACACCTTATGAATGGGAGTGCCTTGACGGAACTCTTTATGTTGAAAACGGTGAGGCGTACCTTGTTTTCTGTCACGAGCACACACAGATTACCGACGGTACCATATGCTATGTAAAGCTTTCGCCTGACCTTAAGAAAGCGCAGGGCGAAGTCGCCATTATCTTTTCGGGCTCTTCTCCTTATTATGTTGAAGAAAAACCGAAGGGAGAGCATTATATAACCGACGGACCGTTTATGCACAAAAACGCTGACGGCAAGCTTTATATGATATGGTCAACCTTCATTAATCACAGATATTCCCAGTGTATTGCCCGTTCGGTAACAGGCAGCATTACGGGAAAATTCGAGCACCTTGAACCGCTTATTAAAGATGATGGCGGTCACGGTATGATTTTTGAACACGGTAAGGATTTATATCTTACCTTTCATTCGCCGAACGAAACAGGATACGAAAGACCGAAAATTGTTCCCGTTTGCGAAACTGACAGCGGTCTTATTATAAAGGGGTAGAGTAATGGATATTAAAACAAAATTTGACAACACAGTTGCAAAAATAATTGATAAGGTAACCGCATCGGGCGTTATGCAGGAGGAGATGACTGCAACGGGCGAAAACCTTGTGTTTGAAAACATGCCGGAGCTTATAAGAAGTTCGGCAAACGAGGGTATGGTGCTTCTTAAAAATGAGGGAATACTCCCGATTAAAGAGGACAAAACCGTATCCCTTTTCGGCAGATGTCAGAGGGATTATTTCTATGTCGGTTACGGTAGCGGCGGCGACGTAAACGCGCCTTATTTTGTAAACCCTGTTGAAGGGCTTGAGAACGCCGGCATAAAGTTAAATAAATCGCTTGTTCAAACATATAAAATCTGGTGTGAAAAAAATCCTGTAAGTCACGGCTACTGGGGTCATTGGCCGATGAACTATCCTGAAATGCCTGTAACGGCTGAAATTGCAAACGCCTCGGCGCAAAAGAGCGATATAGCAGTTGTAATACTCGGAAGAGCTGCAGGTGAGGACAGGGAAAATAAGCTTGAAAAGGGAAGCTACTATCTTACCGACACCGAGCTTGATATGCTTGATAATATCTGTAACGCTTTTGACGAGGTTGCCGTAATTATGGACTGCGGCAACATCATTGATATGAGCTGGACTCTTAAATATGGCGAAAGAATAAAAGCGATTCTTTACGCTTGGCAGTGCGGTATGGAAAGCGGAAATGCGCTCGGCGATGTGCTTTCGGGCAAGGTTAACCCGTCAGGCAGTCTTTCGGATACCATTGCCGTAAATTATGAGGATTATCCGAGCGCTGACAATTTCGGCGGCAAGGATTATAACGAATACTGCGAGGATATTTTTGTAGGCTACAGGTATTTTGAAACCTTTGATAAAAGCAAGGTGCTTTACCCGTTTGGATTCGGTTTGTCATATACTGATTTTGAAATTACGGACTCGTCATTTAAGTTTGAGGCAGATAAATTTAACGTAACAGTAAGCGTTAAAAATGTCGGTGATGTTTCGGGAAAGAAAGCGGTTCAGCTTTATCTTAAAGCTCCTCAGGGCAAACACTCAAAGGCAGAGAGAAGTCTTGTTGCTTTTGGAAAAACCTCGCTTTTAAGCGCAGGGGAAACTGACAATCTTAACTTCAGCTTTACCCTTTATGATATTTCTACATATGACGATACGGGAGTTACCGGCGAAAAAAGCTCCTACGTTATCGAACCGGGAAATTATGAGTTTTTTGCAGGCTTTGATGTTAGAGGGGATTATAAGGTCGGCGAGGTTGAGCTCGGTTTTCAGGTTACCGAAAGATGTCATCAGGCTTGCGCTCCACAGCGCAGCTTTGATAAAATTACCGCTCGTGAAGTAGACGGAAAGCTTATGCCTATTCGCACGTCGGCGTATGCTGCAAAACCTTATTTAAGACAGAGAATTCTTGATAATATGCCTGTTGAAATCGGCTACCGTGAGAATACAGGAGAAAAGCTTGAGGATGTTGTAAGCGGAAAAATCACTCTTGACGATTTTATAAAAACGCTTACTAACGAGGAGCTTGAGGTGCTTTCCCGAGGTCAGGGCTATATGAACAGCGAGCACGGGGTTGAGGGCAACGCAGGCGCTTTCGGCGGAACGTCGCAGTCGCTCATCGAAAAAGGCGTGCTTCCGATAATAACAACCGACGGACCTGCCGGCATAAGAATAAAGCGTTTCACATCGCTTATTCCGTGCGGTACGGCGCTTGCCTGCACAATGAACACTGCGCTTGTTGAGGAGCTTGCAAAGTGCTTCGGCAGGGAGATGGTATTCAGAGAAACAGACGTAATTCTTGCACCGGGTATGAATATCCACAGAAAT
>DLBD01000118.1 GCA_002494125.1 Ruminococcaceae bacterium UBA7030
CAAACGGTTTTCAAGACCGCCTCGTTATGACCACTTCGATACCTCTGCGTTTGTCGCTCAATAATATTAACACAACAGTTTTGATATGTCAAGAGGATTTTTGAGTTATTTTCTCTTTCAATTTTTCAAATAATCTATATATCATCGCCAAGTTTTCGCTTGATTCTCTGCAATGCATTATCAACGGATTTTTCGTCTTTATTAAGCGCTTTTGCAATTTCGGAATAGCCAAAGCCGAGTATGTACTGTGACAAAACCTGTTTTTCAAGATCGGAGAGTTTTTGCTCCATAGCGCTGAATAGTCTTTCAATTCTCTCCTTATGAAGATAAATTTCTTCTGCGCTGTCTTCGCTGTCTGTGAAAGCCTCTTCCTTGTATTCAACAACGCTTTCGGCTGGCACGTCCTTGCGCCTCGTTGCGCCTTTTACAGCGTCCTTCATTGCGTTATCAATACACCTTTCAGCATATGTTTTGAAGCGTGCGCCCTTGCTCTCATCATAGCTTTCAATAGCTCTGAAAAGGCCAATCATTCCCTCCTGCATTAAATCCTCTTTTTCAAGAGGTGAGTTAATATATTTGGACGCTATTATTTCAACAAGCGGAGACGCTTCACGGAAAAGCTCTTCAAGTGATTTCTCATCTCCTGACTGTGCTTTGTAAAGGTTTTCACTGTCTTTGCCTAAATCAATAACCGACATATTTCTCCTTTATTTCAAACGGTATATTTATACATTGAATCTGAAGAGAACAATGTCACCGTCCTTCATAACATATTCCTTGCCCTCTGAACGAACGAGTCCCTTTTCCTTAGCAGCATTCATACTGCCGCAAGCTATAAGGTCGTCAAAAGCAACAACCTCAGCCCTGATAAATCCACGCTCAAAATCTGTGTGGATTTTGCCTGCTGCCTGCGGTGCTTTTGTGCCTTTTTTGATTGTCCATGCTCTTACCTCGGGCTTTCCTGCAGTAAGATACGAAATCAAGCCAAGAAGGGCATAGCTCTTTTTTATCAGTCTGTCAAGACCGCTCTTTTCAAGTCCCATATCAGCGAGGAACATTTCCTTTTCTTCCTCGTCAAGCTGTGCGATTTCAGCCTCCATTTCAGCGCATATAGGTAATGTTTCAGAGCCTTCAGCCTTCGCAATTTCCTCAACAGCCTTATAATACTTGTTATTGTCAATGCCGTCAACGAAATCGTTTTCGCCCATATTGCAGGCGTAGATTACAGGCTTAATTGTAAGAAGCGAAACCTCTTTAAGATATTCAAGCTCTTCATCGCTTATCTCAACGCTTCTTGCGGTTTTGCCTTGCTCCATTTCTGCAGCGAGTCTTTCAAGAAATGCGACCTCGCCGGCAAGTGTTTTATCGCCCTTCATAGCTTTCTTTCGTGAATCAATTCTTCTTGTAAGAATATCAAGGTCGGAAAGTACAAGCTCGAGGTTGATTGTTTCAATATCTCGCGCAGGGTCTACACTTCCGTCAACATGTGTGATATCATCGTTTTCAAAGCACCTTACAACGTGGATAATTGCGTCAACCTCTCTTATGTGAGAAAGGAATTTATTACCGAGTCCTTCACCCTGCGACGCACCCTTGACAAGTCCTGCAATATCAACAAATTCAATAGTAGCAGGTGTAAATTTGTCAGGCTGGTACATTTCTGCCAGCTTATCAAGTCTTTCGTCGGGTACGCTTACCATACCAACATTAGGCTCAATAGTGCAGAAAGGGTAGTTTGCGCTTTGTGCGCCTGCGTTTGTTATTGCGTTAAAAAGTGTGCTCTTGCCGACATTGGGCAAGCCTACTATACCAAGTTTCATATTTTTTCTCCTGATTTATTATTTCAAATTAATATTATATAACAAAACGCATTTCTTGACAAGCATTATTAATTTTATTATTGTATTGACTTTGACGTTAAAATATTTTATTATATTTATTAAACGTTTTATAGAAATATTATGTAAAGAGAGGCGGTATTATGAAACTCAACGGTTCACAGATAGTTCTTGAAGTGCTTAAAGAGCAGGGTGTTGATACTATTTTCGGATATCCCGGCGGAACTATCCTTAACATCTTTGATGAGCTTTACAAATACGGTGATACATTTAATCATATTCTTACTTCGCACGAGCAGGGTGCTGCTCACGCTGCGGACGGCTATGCAAGAGCAACCGGCAAGGTCGGCGTTTGCTTTGCAACCTCAGGCCCCGGCGCAACTAACCTTGTAACAGGTATTGCAACTGCTCATATGGATTCTATACCTGTTGTTGCCATTACATGTAACGTTGGCACAAGCCTTATCGGCAGGGATTCCTTCCAGGAGGTTGACATTACAGGTATCACGATGCCTATTACAAAGCACAATTTTATGATTAAGCATATCGAGGATTTAGCTCCTACTATTAGACGAGCATTCAAGATTGCTCAATCCGGCAGAAAAGGTCCGGTCCTTATTGATATTCCAAAGGATATTACCTCTGCTGAATGTGAATACACACCTGAGCCTAAGCAGGTTGCTGATGAGCCTATCAGACCTACTCAGGACTGTATTGACAGAGCGCTTGATATTCTTAAAAATGCTAAAAAGCCTCTTATTTATGTAGGCGGCGGCGCAATTCTCTCCAATGTAGGAGAGGACTTAATAAAGTTTGCTGAAAAGCTTGACGCTCCAGTTGCGTCAACTCTTATGGGTCTCGGCGCATTTCCGAACGGACATCCGCTTCATCTCGGTCTTATCGGTATGCACGGCAGATATGAGTGTAATAAGGCGGCTCACGACTGTGATGTTCTTATAACCTGCGGCGCAAGGTTTTCAGACCGTGTTGCAGGTAACAGAGCACGTTTCGCTCCTAATGCAGAGATTGTCCATATTGATATTGACGCAGCAGAGATGGACAAAAACATAGTATCTAATTTCCATCTCAAGGGAGATTTGAGCGAGGTTATTCCCATGCTCACAGATAAGCTTGAACAGGCTGACCATTCCGATTGGAAGAATGAAATTGAAATGGCTAAAAGACCTTTCGTTCAAAATCAGATTGGCAACTATGTTAACCCTCAGACTCTTATTGAATATATCGACAGCAAGACTGCTGATGACACAATCGTTGTAACCGACGTTGGTCAGCATCAGCTTTGGGCTGCTCAGTTTTATAAATTCACCAAGCCGAGAACTCTTCTCACATCAGGCGGTCTTGGTACTATGGGTTATTCAATGGGCGCTTCAATCGGCGGTCAGATAGGTAAGCCTGAAAGAACTGTTATTATGTTCGCAGGTGACGGCGGTTTCCATATGAATCTTGCAGAGCTTGCAACAATGGCATCATACAATGTTCCTGTTAAGATGTTCATTATGAATAATACCGTTTTAGGTATGGTGCGCCAGTGGCAGAAGGTATTTTACGGCAATCGTTTTGCCGATACCGACCCTCACAGAAAGACAGATTTTGTTAAAGTTGCAGAAGCTTTCGGCGTTAAGGGTATGCGTATTTCAACAAACGACGAAATTGCAAAGGTTGTTGACGAAGCGCTCGCGTTCGACGGTCCTGTGCTTGTTGACTGTGTAATCAGCCCTGATTCAAACGTTCTTCCGATGATACCTCCGGGCGGTTCGGCAGACGATACTATTGATTCTATGTAAGGAGGATTTTGCAATGAAAGAAAAATTAGTTTTATCCGTACTCGTTGACAATGTCAGCGGTGTACTTCAGCGTGTTGCAAGCCTCTTCTCAAGAAGGGGATACAACATTTCTTCACTTACTGTTAGTGAAACTGAAAATCCTCTTTTTTCAAGAATGACTATCGAGCTTTATACCGAGCCCGAAAACTTCCGCCAGATTAAGCGCCAGCTTATTAAGCTTGAAATTGTAAAAAAGGTTTCGCAGCTCGACGATGAGAAAGCAGTTTCTTCTGAGCTTCTTCTTATAAAAGTTATGGCAAAAGGCGTTGAAAAGAAAAATGCTCTTCTTGCCTTTAACGTGAAATACGGTGCCCGTGTTCTTGACGTTTCTCTTGAAACAATTACGCTTGAATTTACGGGAACAAGCGATACTATTGACGAGTTTGTTAATTATATTGAAAAGGAATTCGGTATTGTAGAGCTTGCAAGAACGGGTATCACCTCACTCGAAAGAGGCGAGGGCTCCTTTACCGATAACGTTTAATAAAGAGGTAGAAACTATATGGGAATGACAATGACACAA
>DLBD01000053.1 GCA_002494125.1 Ruminococcaceae bacterium UBA7030
CCGTATTTATCCCTTGCCGCATATACACCTTTAGGTGTGAGGATAAGTATACTGATAGAACCGTCGACAATTTCCTGTGCATATTTTATGCCTTCAATGAAATTGTCTTTTTGATTAATAATAGCCGCAATGAGTTCTGTTTGATTTATGTCGCCGCCGTGCATTTCAAAAAAGTGAGTATTGCCCTTGATTATGCTTTCTACAATCTCGTCGCTGTTGTTTACCTTGCCGACAGTAGCAATGGCAAAGGTGCCGTGATGAGAGCGCACAAGGATTGGCTGTGCTTCGTAGTCGCTGATACAACCGATACCCATGTTGCCATGCATATCGTTTGATTCCTTTGTGAATTTCGTTCTGAAGGGGGCATTTTCAATGTTGTGGATTGCCTTGTCAAAGCCTTCATCCTCACTGTAAACAGCAAGTCCGGCACGGCGTGTCCCGAGGTGTGAGTGGTAATCAACACCGAAAAACAAATCGAAAACGCAGTCTTCCTTAGAAACAGTACCGAAAAATCCGCCCATAGCTTGTCCTCCTGTTATTGTGGCTATATTAATTTGTCACAAATATTATAGCAGTATGAAAAATAAAATTAAATAGAAAATTATAAAATATTTTATTTTTATAAAATATAGTGTATAATTAAAATATTCAGTTTATTATTTTTGTATATTTTTTTGTAATTTGGTATTGATATTTTTAATTACAGATAGTATTATTAATTGATAACAAATTGTAGATTAGGTGAAGTATGAGTTATAATATTGAAAAAAACTGGAAGTCTGTTCTGACAGATAACGCCTTTTCGTCAAAACCGTTAAGTTATATAATGAACGAGGTTGACAGTAAAATTAAAAAGGGATATACTGTATATCCTTCAAGGGAAGAAGTGTTTTCCGCTTTTAATAACACACCGCTTGACAGGGTGAGGGTAGTTATTCTCGGACAGGATCCGTACCACGAACCTATGCAGGCAAACGGGCTTGCCTTTTCTGTAAAAAACGGTGTTGCGCTTCCGCCCTCGCTTAAGAATATTTTTAAGGAGCTTCAGTCCGATATGGGAGGGGAGCTTCGTACAAACGGCGATCTTTCCGACTGGGCAAGACAGGGCGTACTGCTTCTGAACAGTGCGCTAACTGTTATTGAGCATGATGCCAACAGTATGGCTTCGCTCTGGGCTGACTTTACCGATGATGTGATAAAAAAGCTTAACACCCTTGAAACGCCTGTTATATTTGTTTTGTGGGGTAATAATGCAAGAAAAAAAGCAAAGTACATTACTTCGCCGCAGCATCATATAATAGAATCTGCCCATCCTTCGCCGCTATCGGCAAGCCGTGGCTTTTTCGGCAGTAAGCCGTTTAGCAAAATTAATGCGTTTCTTGTTTCAGATGGCTTTGAAGAAATAATATGGAACTGATGAGGAGTTAGTAATATGGACGAAAATTCCGAAAAGATAGTAAAAAAATACAAGCTTCTGCGCCACAAGATTATTACTCATTACAAAAGGGGCTGCAGATATCTTGTTATAACTAAAATACTCGTTGCTATATCCTTTGTTATTTTCACTCTTATCGCAATCGGCGTAAGTAACAGAACCGGCGAGCGTATGGGATGGTTACTTCTCTGGATAATAGTGATATTCCTCAATGTAATTGTTTTTACAATTACTGATTACACAAAATACCTTATTGCGTCAAAAGTGATACCATATCTTGAAAATGATGATATTATCGATTTCGGAGAGTATGATATTTTTATAGAGCCGGATGACGACGAGGATGAGGAAGAAGAGGAGGATGAAGACGATGAGTAATATAATCAAAATATTCAAACGTGATTTCAAAAAGATATTTACAAATTCTATGGCGATTATTCTTGCCGTTGGTATTGCGGTTTTGCCATCGCTTTATGCTTGGTTTAACATATATGCAAACTGGGACCCATATGGCAGCACCGGAAATATGATGATTGCCGTTGTTATTGAGGATGAGGGCTATGAATATAAGGAGCTCACGATTAATGTCGGCGAGCAGATAGAAACTAATCTTAAAGCAAACGATCTTATCGACTGGCAGTTTGTAGACAGAAACGAAGCGCTTTACGGCATAGAATCAGGTAAATACTATGCAGGAATTGAAATCCCAAAGAATTTCAGCCAGACCTTTACAAGTATTCTTACAAGTGAATTTGAACAGCCACATATCACCTATTATGCGAATGAAAAGAAAAATGCAATCGCAACAAAAATTACCGACAAGGTTGTTCAGACGGTCCAGACAGAGGTTAACGAATCGTTTGTTGAAACTGTTGTAAACCTTATGAATGAAGTTTTCGGCATTGCTGTTAACGAGGTGGATGTTGACAGAAACGGTCTTTTCAATAATCTCAACACCCAAATCGGAAATGCGATTGATACCATTGATTCCGTTCAGCTGACTCTCAACAGTCTTGCGGAGGTAGTAAGCATCGGTAGAGATATCGGAAAATCGGTGGATGCTGACGACCTTCGTGATCTTCTCGAAAATGCGGACAAAACAGTTGAGAGCACGGAGGATGTTATAAAAATCACCCGTGCTTCCGTTGAAGAGATAACAGGCTCTGTTGATACTCTCACGAGCGATACAGCGTCGACAATTTCAAAGGCTGCGGATGATCTTGAAAGTATCGGAACAGCCGCTACCGATACCGCCGTAGCAGAGCTTACAAGAGCGGCGGAGGTTGCACAGGCTGCACAGACAAGAATTGAAACTGTGTCGCAGGCACTAAAAACTATTAACGACAACCTGCCGACACGTCTTGCTCTTCTCGACAATATCATCGAAAACCTTGACAAGCAGGATTCACAGCTTCAGGATATTGTTGACGGTATAAACGAGGCAATAGAAAACGGCGAGGTTTCAACTGCCATAAAGACGACCGCACAAAAAATGAGGGCAGTTTCCTCCGCAATCTCATCAATCTCAACAGATTATAAGGATAACGTTAAGCCTGCTCTTAATGAGAATATTGACTCTTTAATTGAGCTTCTTACAAATGTTTCTAATCTTCTTGATGCAGTTGATAAGCAGAGCCCAAAGGTTAATGCTTTGGTTCAGACTCTTGACTCATCATTGAAGGCGGGAAGCAACCTTACCGATTCACTCAACGGACTTCTTGAAAGTGGCAAAACCCAGCTTGAAAACCTTTCAAAAAGGCTTACAGGTCTTGGCGAAAGCGAAATATTTAATACAGTTTTGAATCTCACCGAGGGTAATGCAGACGAGCTGGGCGAGTTCATAGCCTGCCCGGTAAACATTGAAACCGAAAAGGTTTACGGTATTGAGAATTATGGCTCTGCAATGGCGCCGTTTTACAGCACTCTTGCGTTCTGGGTCGGCGGAATGTTTCTTATTGCCATATTCAAAACCGATGTTAAGCATAAGAAGGAAATAGGAAATGTTAAGCCGTATCAGGCATATTTCGGAAGAGGTATTATCTTCATCCTCTTTGCTATGGTACAAGGACTTATCATCTGTCTTGGAGATTTGTATTTCCTAAAAATACAGTGCTACCATCCCGTTAAGTTTATTATCGCAGGCGTGCTTGCTTCAATGGTTTACAGCTTCTTCCTGTATTCACTTGTTGCAGCCTTCGGCGACCTCGGAAAGGCTGTCGGTATTATTATGCTTGTTCTCCAGATAGGCGGTTCAGGCGGTACCTTCCCGATAGATGTTACTCCGAAGCTTTTCCAGGATATCAACCCGTATCTTCCGTTCACCTTTGTTATTGAAGCTATGCGTGAATGTGTCTGCGGTACATATTCAAATTATTACTGGATTTATCTTCTCAAGCTTTGCGCTTATATCGGGGTTGCACTTCTTGTAGGAACGCTCTTCCGCTTCCTTCTCAAAAACCCTGTCAAGTATATGTCAAAGCGTATTGAAAAGACGGATATTATGTAAATGATACAAATAAAAGCAACTGTAAAGGGCACCCTATTTATTTAGGGTGCCCCTGGTCTTTTGACTTACAGTTGCTTTTTTATTTCATAAGCTCGTTATATGATGTAATAAATGCGTTTTCGCTGTCGTCGCATCCAAGCTCATAAAGCCTTACGCTTCTGAATATCCTTTCAATTATATCAAAGAGCATATCCATATTTTCTTCGTCAAGCTTTTTTACCGTTTGTGAAAAAATTCCGAATATTGCCTTTTGTGTATCGGCTGTTTTTATATAATTTTCATTGCTTCTTTCTAAAAAGCATATTGCCTCAAGCGGAACAATCTCCGCAGTTGAGCAGTCTGCCTGTCCGGACCACGGAGTACCACAGGCGTATGCTTTGCCGTCTATTATTCTTATTGCGGGCTTGTCGTCATTTATAATGTGTGCTCTGTCTTTGAGATTTTCAAGCCACATTTTTGTATGCGTTGTTTTTCCCACACCGCTTCCTGCAGAAAAGGCAAATGCCTTTTCGTCAACGCTTATACACGAGGAATGAAGCACAATTCCGTCAAATGCAATAAGCTTTCTGTAAAAATCATTTCCCGTAAGCATATATTCCCAGTCGTTTTCGTCAAGCTCGGGGTGCTCCTTAACCGCATTAATTATTCTCTCGCGGCTTACATCAACCGTAAAGTCGGCGTTTTGCGTTTGGTCTTTGCTGAGGTATGCCCTTGCCTGTGCAAGAGTACGTCCCGAAATATTCGGCATATTAACTTTTAATCCTGCAATGTCGTATAAAGCCATATTCCACCTCACTGTTAAAATAGTATACCTTAACGCTGATTTTTCGTCAAGGGACTTTATCTGTACTGTAAATATTTTACCATTGACTTTTTAGAACAAATGTTTTAATATAATAAACACAATATAGAATGTTTGTTCGAGAGGTAAAATGGAACGAGAAATACTACATGTCGACTGTAACAAGTTTTATGCAAGCGTTGAATGTTGTCTTCATCCCGAGCTTAAGGATAAGCCTGTCGCAGTCGGCGGCAGCGAGGAATCGCGCCACGGAATAATTCTTACAAAAAATGAAATAGCGTCAAAATATAATCTTGTTGTGGGTGAACCTCTTTGGAAGGCCCGGCAAAAGTGTCCCAACCTTATCATAATTCCTCCGCACTTTAAGACTTATATGGAGTTTTCAAAACGGGTCAGGAATATTTTTGAGGATTATACCGACCTTATAGAGCCGTTTGGTCTTGACGAATGCTGGCTTGACGTTACGGGTGATTATAACAAAACGGGCTATGAAATTGCACAAGAGATAAGAAATCGCGTTCGTGAAGAAATAGGAATTACCGTAAGCGTCGGATTAAGCTTTAACAAGATTTTTGCAAAGCTCGGCTCCGACTATAAAAAGCCTGACGCACTTACGGTTATAAGAAAGGACAATTTCAAACGTCTTGTGTGGGGTCTCCCGTGTAACGATATGATAATGATAGGAAACGCTACAAAACGAAAGCTCAATTTTTACGGTATATATACAATAGGCGATCTTGCAAAAGCCGACTGTGATATGTTAAAGAAAATACTCGGAAAAAACGGTTTGCTGCTTCGCCACTATGCAAGAGGAGAGGATAATTCGCCCGTAAGGCATATGGAGCTTTCGCGCGAGATAAAGAGTGTCGGTAATTCTACAACAACCCCGCGGGATCTGAAAAATGATGATGATGTAAAGGTGGTTATGACCGTCCTTTGCGAAAGTGTTGCCCGCCGTATGAGGCGTGATGCATTCAAGGGTACAACTATTTCAATATTCGTTCGAACTAATGAGCTTGAATCGTTTACACGCCAGTGTAAGCTTCCCGCTCCGACAAATGTCAGCGAGGAGCTTATCAGAAATGCGATGGAGCTTTTCAGGGCTAACTATAATTGGGAAAAGCCAATAAGAAGTATCGGCGTAAGTGTTACCGACTTCTGCTTTGATGAGTCATACCAGTTTGATTTGACGGGGACAGTTGAGCACCGTGAAAAGCTTGAAAGGCTTGAAACAGCCGTTGATTCGCTCAAGGACAGATACGGCAATTACTGTATCCAGCGGGCAAGCGTGCTTTCGAAAAACGACTTGTCACACTTTAATCCGTTCGAAGACCACACAATTCATCCAATATCCTTTTTATAAAAAAATGAAAGCCACAGTTTCTCTGTGGCTTTCTGTATATCTAATACAGCCTGAAAACATAAATTATCAAGCCATATAGGGCAGAGGAGGAAACACCGTAAACAATAACAGGTCCCGCTATTGTAAACATCTGTGCCGCTGTGCCGAGGACAAAGCCCTCGTGCCTGAATTCGAGTGCGGGTGATACAACTGCGTTTGCAAAGCCTGTAATCGGTACAAAGGTTCCCGCGCCTGCGTGCCTTGCTATCTTATCAAATACACCCGCACCCGTCAAAACCGCGGTGATAATAATCAGGGCGCAGGAAACGGCGGTTGATACCTCTTTTTCACCAAGTCCCGCATTTTCAAGAATTGCTGATAATATCTGACCGATAAGACAGATACTACCGCCGAAAACAAAAGCCTTGACGCAGTTTAGTATTTTCGGCGAATTCGGACTTGCCTTATCAACCATTTTACTGTATTCGTCCTTGCTGATTCCCATATTATCACTTCCGCATATATTATGCTACAATTATAAATAATTATTCACTTGACTTTTATTATATTATTTTGTAATATTTTAATATACAAAATGTAATCAGGAGGAAGCCGTATGCATCTTATCGAAGTTCGTGATGTTTATAAGATTTATAACCCTGGCGAAAACCAGGTTAATGCGCTTGACGGCATTTCACTTTCTATTGACGAGGGCGAATTCGTCGCAATTATCGGTCAGTCTGGTTCGGGTAAATCAACGCTTATGAATATTATCACAGGTAGTGTCCCCCAAGACGAAGGCGAGATTCTTTTAAATAACAACGATATATCTAAGTTACACGAATACCAAAGAGCCCCATACTTTGGTCACGTGTTCCAAGACCCAATGGTGGGTACTGCGACCGATATGACTGTTATTGAAAATCTTGCCCTCGCCTATGG
>DLBD01000061.1 GCA_002494125.1 Ruminococcaceae bacterium UBA7030
AGCCAAAACCTAACCTTCTTTATGGCGGACGCCCCAAGTCGTTTTTTTGTTTATCAAAATATAATTTGACTTTTTTGTTATCAGGGTTATAATTAATAGTGAAATATTATAATATATAATTTAGTATATTAATGCGGTAACGTGGTAATTTATTGCCTTACTAAATGCGACGGCAATCAAAGTATCGCAAGTCGTTAACAAAAAAAATCTAATATTAAATAAAAGTTAAATTTCGATAATACAGAGGATTAATTATGAGTGAAAAGACAGAAAGAATCAGCGCTCTTTTGAAAAGATGGCTTATTGCCATTGTTGATGTTGTGCTTTTTAATTTGGCAAATGTCATCATAGCTTATATTTCAAATAACGGAAACCCGGACAATTTCGGGCCTTACGGCAATGTACTTATAAACCCGTTGCATTTCTTTATAATGTCGGCGCTTGTTCTTATTGTAAATTATCTTCTTAAGCTTTACAAAAGCGTCTGGGCATATGCAAACACAAGAGAACTTCTTAACTGCGTTCAGGCGGCAATCGTTAATTCAATAATGCTGTTTGTTGTTGATTTAACGCTTTTTAACAGCTATTTCGGTATGGCAATGATGAGAAAATATGTTTATGTTCTTAACATATTCCTTCTCATAGTTATGACATATGCGCCGAGAATCAGTTACCGTATTATAAGATATGAGCTTCGCGGAAATATTATCAGAAAGCACCCGAAAGGTGCAAAGAAAATACTTCTCGTCGGCGCAGGCTTCATGGGCGATACAATACTCAGAGAGTTTATTGCAAACGGCTTTGAAAAGTATGATCCCGTTGCATTTATCGACGACAATCCTTCAAAGCTCGGCAAGGTAATCAACGGCGTCAAGGTTGTCGGAAACTGCGATTATATTCCCGAAGCTGTAAAGAAGTACAATGTTGATGAGATTATTATATGTATTCCGTCTGCACCGAAGAAAAGGCAGAATGAAATTGCGGCAATAGCGACAAAGACAGGAAGACCCGTAAGGACTACACCTTCACTTGAGGAAATCATTGAGGATAAAAACTCGATGAAAAAGCTTCGTAAAATTGAAATTACCGACCTCCTTTCAAGAGATGAAATCAAGCTTAACAAAGAGGTTTGCGAATATCTCATCGGCAAGACTATACTTGTCACGGGTGGCGGCGGCTCCATCGGTTCGGAGCTTTGTAAGCAGTGTGCAAGGTACAAGCCTGAAACGATAGTTATTTTTGATATATATGAAAACTGTGCCTTTGAGCTTCAAAACGAACTCAAGGCAAAATACGGTGACAGTATTAATATTCAGGTTCGCATAGGCTCTGTCAGAGATTTGGACAGGCTCGAAGAGGTGTTTGAGGAATTCCATCCGGACGTTGTCTTCCACGCGGCTGCGCACAAGCATGTTCCGCTTATGGAGGACTCACCCTGCGAAGCCGTTAAAAACAATGTTTTCGGTACATACAACGTTGCGATAACCGCTGACAAATTCAAGGTGCCGAAGATGGTAATTCTTTCAACTGACAAAGCGGTTAACCCGACAAATGTTATGGGCGCAACCAAAAGACTTACAGAGGTCATTATTCAGTATATGGACAAAGTAAGCAAGAACACGGAATACGCCGCAGTTCGCTTTGGTAATGTGCTCGGCTCGCACGGCTCTGTAGTTCCGATATTCAAAAAACAGATTGAAAAGGGCGGCCCTGTTACGGTCACTCACCCGGACATCACAAGATACTTTATGACTATACCCGAAGCGGCGCAGCTTGTATGCCAGGCAGGCGGTCTTGCAAAGGGCGGAGAAATTTTTGTTCTTGATATGGGAGAGCCGGTAAGAATTATGGATCTTGCGGAAAACCTTATCAATCTTTCGGGCTTTACAGTTGACGAAATCGGCATAGAGATAACCGGTCTGCGTCCGGGCGAAAAGCTTTACGAAGAACTTTCAACCGACGCTGAAATTGAAACAAGGCAGAAAACATCAAACGAAAAAATCTTTGTAAATCAGCCGATGGAGATTGACCCTGAAAGCTTTGATGCAATGCTTAACGACCTTAAGAATATTAACAATGATAATGTCAGGGATATACTTGTAAAGTACCTTCCGAATTATCATCCCAAAATAAATGAAGAGTGAGGTAAAAAAATGCTTTACAAACCGGAATACGACGAAAACGGAAAGAAAATTCTTTGTGAAATGAACGGAGTTAACTCCGATATGCTTATGGACATATATGTTCAGAAGATGAAAAAGGGAGATACGCTTGAAATATTTGAGGAAGAAAACGAGTGTGCTGTGCTTCTTCTTTCGGGAAATATCAATTTCAAGGTGTCAGACAAAATTGACGAAAACTGTAAAAGGGCAAATCCGTTTGAGAAAAAACCATACGCAGTACATTTTCCGAAGCATACAAAAGCTTGCGTAACTGCACTCGACGACAGCGAAATACTTGTTCAGAAAACTGACAACGACAAGACATGGGAGCCTGTTTTCTACAATCCCGAAAACTGTCTGTATCAGGAATTCGGAAAAGGACAGTGGAACGGAACGGGACACAGAATTGTTTCAACTATGTTTGACCTTGACAACGCACCGTATTCAAATATGGTTATGGGCGAAGTATTTAATCAGCCGGGAAGGTGGTCAAGCTATCCTCCCCACCATCATCCGCAGCCGGAGCTGTATTACTATCAGTTTGACCATCCTGAAGGCTTTGGAGCAGGCTTTGAGGGTACAACTCCATACAGAACCGAAAACGGTTCCTGCCTTTGCATAAGAGGAGGAAATGCACATCAGCAGGTTACTGCACCGGGCTATGAGATGTATTATGTATGGCTTATAAGACATCTCGACGGTGATCCGTGGGACAAAACAAGAATATATGTTCCCGAATACGAGTGGCTTGCAAACGCAGACTAAATAATGATTTTATAAGTTTTATGTATAATTATACATAAAAAATGTATTTAATTATTGACAACTTATTTTTAATATGATAATTTATATGGCAGGATAAGGAATTCTCTTTATCCTGCTTTTATTCACTTTATACATAAATAATTTAATCGGAGGAAATCATTATGAAAATGGCTAAGAAAATTTTAGCAGTAGTTCTTGCTTCAATGTTTGTTCTTGCTGTATTTGCAGGCTGTTCTGCAAACAAGGAAGAGAATACCGCAAGCGAAAAGCTCGTTCTTGCTACAAGCGCTGACTTCCCGCCATATGAATCAATCGGCGAAAACGGCGAATATGTTGGTATTGACATCGAGGTTGCACAGGCTATTGCTGACAAGCTCGGTAAAGAGCTTGTTGTTGAAAACATGGACTTTGACTCAATCATCAGCTCAGTTGCTTCAGGCAAGGCCGATATGGGTATGGCAGGTTTAACTGTTACCGACGAGAGAAAGGAAAGCGTTGACTTCTCTTCTTCTTATGCAACAGGTATTCAGGCTGTAATCGTTCCTGAAGGCTCTGATATTAAAACTGTTGACGACCTTTATGCTGACGGCGCTTCTTACAAGGTAGGCGTTCAGCTTTCAACAACCGGCGACATCTATTTCTCAGGCGACATCGCAGACGGTCTCACAAGTTGCACAATCGAAGAATACACATCCGCTCAGGAGGCTATCTCATCACTTGCAACAGGCAAGATTGACGCAGTTATCATTGATAACGAGCCTGCTAAGTCTTATGTTGCTGCAAACGACGGTCTTGTAATTCTTGACACAAAGTATGCTGAAGAGGATTATGCTATCGCTTTTGCAAAGGGCAGCGCTCTTACAGAAGAGGTTAATAAGGCTCTTGAAGAGCTTATCGCAGACGGTACAGTAAAGCAGATTGTTGACAAGTACATCGCTGCTTAATTAATACGCGTATTATTAAAATTACTACGGAGGTGGTTTTCACCTCCGTATTTTTGACAAGGAGGAATTCGTATGGCTGAATGGTTTGAAGAATTAAAATCCCAGTTTATACTGAATTTCGTTGAAGGAGCAAGATGGAAAATAATTGTCGACGGCTTGGGTGCAACGCTTAAAATCACCTTCTTTGCCGTATTTATCGGAATTTTTCTCGGCATACTTGTATCCGTTGTTCGCTCTTCATATGAAAGAAATATTGACCAGATGCACTCTTTATCAAAAGTGCTTCTAACGATATTCAATGCTATCGCAAAGGTTTATCTGACTATAATCAGAGGTACTCCTGTTGTTGTTCAGCTGCTTATTTTTTACTACATAATTTTCCAAAGTTCAAACAACAAGATACTCATTGCGGTGCTTTGCTTTGGTATCAATTCGGGCGCATATGTCGCAGAGATTTTCCGCTCGGGCATTATGTCGGTTGACAAGGGACAACTTGAGGCAGGCCGTGCAGTTGGCTTAAGCTTTGCACAGACTATGATTCACATTATAATCCCGCAGGCGTTTAAGAACGTTCTTCCCGCACTTGCCAACGAATTTATCGTTCTTCTTAAAGAAACCTCTATTGCAGGCTATGTTGCTATCACAGACCTTACAAGAGCAGGTAATATGATAAGAGGCGTGACTTTCAGTCCGTTTATGCCACTTATTGCAACTGCATTAATTTATCTTGTTATGGTTATGATATTAACAAGACTTGTATCCATGCTTGAAAGGAGGCTTCGTTCAAGTGACCACTAATAAAGAAGTACTCATCGAAGTTAAAGCGCTTGAAAAGTCATTTGCCGACAACCATGTTTTGAGAGGTGTTGATTATGAAATCTGCAAGGGCGACAGGATTGTAGTTATCGGTCCGTCCGGCTCGGGCAAAAGCACATTTTTAAGATGTCTCAACCTTCTTGAAACACCCACATCGGGCGAGATTATTTTTGAAGGCAAAAGCATAACGGACAAGAAATGCAATGTTGACGAGGTAAGGCAGAAGATGGGAATGGTATTCCAGCATTTCAATCTTTTCAACAATCTCACAATTCTTAAAAACATAACTCTTGCTCCCGTAAGGCTTAAGAAAATGAGCAAGCAGGAGGCTGAGGAGGAGGCATACCGTCTTCTCAAAATGGTTGGTCTTGAGGATAAAGCTAACGCTTATCCTGCACAGCTTTCAGGCGGACAGAAGCAGCGAATTGCTATTGTAAGAGCGCTTGCTATGAAACCCGACGTGCTTTTGTTTGACGAGCCGACATCAGCGCTCGACCCGGAGATGGTAGGCGATGTGCTCGAGGTTATGAAGGACCTCGCAAACGATGGAATGACTATGGTCGTAGTAACTCACGAGATGGGCTTTGCCCGCGAGGTTGCTGACAGAGTTCTGTTTATGGCTGACGGCGTCATCGTTGAAGAGGACACTCCTGAAAATATCTTTTCCCAGCCGAAGGACCCAAGGCTTCAGCAGTTCTTAAAAGCAGTATTATAAAAAGGAAACGGGCGGATAACCTCCGCCCATATCTTATATCATATGAAAAAATTCAAAAATGTATTTTTACTATTTATTCCTCCCGTTATATGGGGATTTTCCTTTGTCGCTCAGACTGTTGCCATTGACACAAACATCGGCTCTATGAGCTTTAATATGGCTAAGTACATACTCGGTACATCAAGCCTTATTCCCATACTTTTTATCTTTGACAGAAAGGATAATAAGGAATTTCAAAAAGAAAGCCTTAAGCCGCTGCTAAAATATGCCGGGCTTGCGGGATGCGTTCTTTTTCTTGCCGCCTGGACGCAGCAGTACGGAATGGAGCTTGGAGTAAAGCTTGGCGTAGCAAACATAACCGGACTGGCAGGCTTTATCACAGCTATTTACATTATCTTTGTTCCGATTATAAGATTCTTCGGCGGAAAAAAGACAAATGTCCAGACGCTTATCGGTGCATTACTTGCTATTATTGGTCTTTATCTTCTCTGCGTTACTGACGGTATCGGAAGCATTACAAAATCGCATATGTTCCTGCTTATCTGCGCAGTACTTTTTGCTTTTCACATTATTATCATTGACAGATATGCAGGAAAGTTCTCTCCGATTAAATTCAGCATGGTACAGTTTGCGGTTGTTGCAATACTATCAACAATATGCGCATTTATATTTGAGGAGCCGAATGTTGAACAGATAAAGCAGGCGGGACTTCCCCTTCTTTACAGCGGTATCGGCAGCGTCGGGATTGCATATACATTTCAGACGATTTCACAGAAGAACGCAGACCCAACCTTTGCGGGTATTGTATTTTCTACCGAAAGCGTATTCAGCGCAGTTGGCGGTGCATTAATTCTTCACGAAATTATGACGGCAAGAGGATATCTCGGCTGTGTAATAATCTTTACAGGCGTTATACTTTCACAAATTGAAACAAAGAAGAATACAACAAAAGAGAGTAGTCGATGACTACCCTCTTTTTTTAGTCCGTATAATTATTTATTGTATCACAATCTACATACTGCTCGCCCGCCTGTGCGCTCTCCCCTGTTTTGTAATAGATGAGTTCGCTTACGGTTACTATCTGATAACCTTGGCGTACAAGCTCCGGAACTGCATTTGCAACTGCTTCTGCGGTTGGTTCGTAAATGTCGTGCATAAGAACTATACAGCCGTCATATACATTGTCAATTATATTGTCGTAAACCTTTTCTGCATCCTTAAGCTTCCAGTCCTGAGTATCAACCGACCAGTATGCAAGAGGCATTCCCTCATCATAGCACTCACGCTGAATAGTCGCAGTTATTATACCGCCCGGGCATCTGAACATTGAAGGATACTGTCCGCAGGCATCATAGATTGTATCGCTTGCATCACTGATATCACTTACGGTTACACTTGAACCGTAGTTTTTATGAGTCATTGTGTGATTGCCAAGCTCACATCCGATTTCAAGCTCACGCTCGAGGATATACTCACATCCGGGAACACGGTTGCCAACCATAAAGAAGGTTGCTCTCGCATTATATTCCTCAAGAGTGTCAAGGATTAACGGTGTTGTTTCGTAGTTAGGACCGTCATCAAAGGTGAATGCAATCATTGGCTTATCGGGGTCGATATCCGAATTCATAACAACCTTTTTAATAACTACGCCCGAAGCGATATCGCTCCACTCACTGTATACGTTATTACCGTTATATTCAAAAAATGCTCTGCAACGTGCATAGTAGGTGTCACGCTCTTTAAGGTCAGTTAAAGTAAAGGAATTCTCGGTTACGGTAGTTGTCTTGCTGCCGTTAAACTCCTCGCTTTGAGAATATTCAACCTCATATCCCGCAACATTTTCCTGAGCACTCCAGCTGACTGAAAAGCTGTATGGCTCTTTAACCGATACCCTTAGCTGAGGTGTTGCCGCAAGAGTATAACACTCGGCATATTCCTCGCTGATTTCACTTTCATACTCTTTTCCCCGATAGATTCTGAAAGCGCTCATTTTGAAATCGTACACAGTTGCAGGGGCAAGCTCAGTTAAAGTAACCTCGTTTGCCTCACCGTCTTCAACTGTTGTAAGAAGCTCGTACTCGTCATTTTCACCGAGCACTAACACTTTGTAACCATCGGCATTTTTTACCTTATGCCATCTTAATGTAACCGTGTCGGAGGTACTTGAATTCATCGAAATTGACGAAACCTCCTTCACCTCCATCTGAGAGGCTATATGAAGCGCAATAAAAGAGCAAATAAGCACACAGAGAATTACAAGCACAGCAGTAATTCTTATTCTGTTTGTCATTAAAACATCTCCAATTCCACCATTTATATCATTCAGTTTATTTTATGTACACATCTAATATAATACATAAAAAGTTAAAAATCAATAACAAATATTAAAAAATAGTTACAATCATTAAAATAAACAAAATAACGCTTGGAACGCCTGAAAAAATTGAGTAATATAACCTCTGTGTAATTTGTATATTTATCATTGACCTTGAGGTCACTTGGTGTTATTATATATGCGAATTATATTATTATAAATAATATATAATAGAGGTGAAGATATGACTGAATTGCTCTTTGCTTTAGTGTGCCTGCCGTTTGCAAGTGCTTTTATACTGGGCCTTGTAAGAAGCAGCCAGGTAAGAAGAATTGTTACATATTTAAGCACAATTTCAACGATAGGCGTTGCGCTTGTTTTTTGCATCGCATATTTCGTTAGAGGCGCTTATCCGATTGAGATAGAGCTTTCCCACAGTTTTATTCATATAACGGATATGTGCATGTTAGCGCTTGAGGTATGCCTTATGCTTCTCATAGTGGTTATGAGTATTAAGTATAAAAAATACCATGCTGCACTTTTTTCAGTAATTCAGACAGGCGCAATTATCTGGTACGAGCTTAAAAGCGGATGGATGCCGGAATACGAGTACAGCAGACTTTATATAGACTGGCTGACAATTATTATGGTGTTCATTATTGCGGTTGTCGGTACGCTTATAACCGTTTATGCGCTTGGATATATGCACGACTACCATCATCATCACACCGAATTCAAGGACAGAAGAAAGTTCTTTTTTGCAATGCTTTACATCTTCCTCGGCGCAATGTTCGGTCTTGTTTTCTCAAACTCACTTAGCTGGATGTACTTTTTCTGGGAGATAACAAGCGTTGTTTCCTTCCTTCTTATTGGCTACACAAAAACAAAGGAGGCAATAGATAACTCGTTTACTGCGCTTTGGATGAATCTTCTCGGCGGTTGCGGCTTTGCCGGAGGTATTATCTGGATTGGACATTCAAACGGTATATCCGATATGCAAAGTCTTATCTCGACTGACTCAGCAACTATTGTTGCCCCTGTAATACTGCTTTCTTTTGCGGCTCTTACAAAAAGCGCACAGCTTCCGTTTTCGAAATGGCTTCTCGGCGCCATGGTTGCGCCAACGCCGTCTTCGGCTCTTCTTCACAGTGCGACTATGGTAAAGGCCGGCGTATATCTTCTTTTAAGGCTCTCCCCTGTTCTTGCAAACAACTATGCAGGAACACTTGTAAGTCTTATCGGCGGATTTACTTTCCTCATTATGTCAATGCTTGCAATTACCGTTTCAGACGGTAAAAAGGTTTTGGCATACTCAACTATTTCTAACCTCGGACTCATTACTGCCTGCGCAGGCGTAGGCGTTGAGGAAACGGTTTGGGCAGGTGTATTTCTTCTTATATTTCATGCCATTTCAAAATCGCTTCTTTTTCAGACAGTCGGCTCTATCGAGCACGCAACAGGCTCAAGGGATATTGAAACTATGCACGGCCTTTCACGCCGCCATCCGTATCTTGCGTGGACGCTTGTTATCGGAATTGCGGGAATGTATCTTGCACCTTTTGGTATGCTTATTTCAAAATGGGCTGCACTTAAAGCGTTTGTTGACAGCGGCTCGATAATTCTCGTACTTCTTCTCTGCTTCGGCAGTGCAACGACTCTTTTCTACTGGACAAAGTGGATGGCTACCGTTCTTGCGTCAAAGACAAACGACGTCAAGGCGAAGAACACAACAAGTGCAAATCAGTGGTTTTCAATACTTGTTCACGCTATTATGATGATTGCCCTTTGTTTCTTCTTCCCTCTTATTTCAAGTGCAATTATTATACCGTACATAAACAATGTATTTGCAGACGCTACCGAAGTTATTTCAAACGACAACATAATAATTATGCTACTTATGCTGTTTTCAATATTTGCCATTCCTGCTGCTGCGTGGATTTCCGCAAAGCACACAAAATACAGGAAGGTTACACGATATATCAACGGTGTTAATGCAGGAGATCAGATGAACTATATTGACTCATACGGTGAGAAGAGAAGATTTTTTCTTGCTAACTGGTATATGGAGGATATCTTCGGCGAGAAAAAAATCTGGATGCCGTCTATGATTATTTCATCTGTTGCGATTGTTGTGCTTATGGTAATCACATTGGGAGGTGCAATATGATGAACAGATATATTATTTCGGCAATATTCATTATTGCGTACATTGTTCTTGCACCGTTTATAGGCGGACTCACCTCAGGCGTTGACAGAAAAATATCCGCCCGTATGCAGGGAAGACAGGGACCTCCCCTTCTTCAGCCGTTTTATGATGTGGTAAAGCTTCTCAAAAAAGAAACGGTTGCAATAAACCATGTTCAGATAATTTATCTTTTAATCTTTCTTGTGTTTGTAATTTTCACAGGTTGTCTTTTCTTTGGCGGATTTGATTTGCTTCTCGTATTCTTCTCGCTTACGACGTCAAATCTTTTCCTAATCCTTGCGGCAAGCTCAAGCCATTCGCCATATGCAAGTATGGGTGCGAATCGCGAAATGGTGCAAATGCTTTCATATGAGCCCATGGTACTTCTCACCGCAGTTGGCTTTTATCTTGCCACAGGAACTTTTAAGGTTCGTGAAATAGTTATGCAGGACAATCTGCCGAATATTATAAAGCTTCCGGGACTTTTTGTAGGCTTTGCTTTTATACTTACTATAAAGCTGCGTAAGCACCCTTTCGACCTTGCTACAAGCCATCATGCACATCAGGAGATGGTAAAAGGTATCACAACGGAATTTTCGGGTGAGATGTTCGCTATCGTTGAAATATCTCACTGGTATGAAAATGTATTTCTTATGGGTGTTATTGCCCTGTTTTTTATAAACGCAAATCCGCTTTCAATTCTTTATGCGCTTATAGGAGTTACGATTACTTATTTTGTTCTTATACTTGTTGATAACACCTGTGCAAGACTTAAGTGGAAGCTTATGTTCAAGAACACCTGGATTACTACTGCTGTTATCGGTGTAATAAATGTATTTGTTCTTGAGGTTATTACAAAGGGGGTTATATGATGTCAGGCGTATCAAAATCACCATGGATTATGCATTATGACGCTACAAGCTGTAACGGCTGCGACATTGAAGTGCTTGCCTGCCTTACTCCGCTTTATGATGTTGAGCGTTTCGGCGTTATCAACACGGGTAACCCGAAGCATGCGGATATTCTGCTTATTACAGGCTCTGTTAATGAGCAGAGCAAAGATGTTGTTAAACAGCTTTATGATCAGATGACCGAGCCGAAGGTTGTATGCGCTATCGGAATTTGTGCCTGCAACGGCGGTGTTTTCAAGGATTGCTACAACGTTCTCGGCGGTGTTGACAAGGTTATTCCCGTAGACGTCTATGTTCCCGGATGTGCCGCACGTCCCGAAGCAATAATTGACGGCGTAGTAAAATCACTTGCTATTCTTGAAGAAAAAAGCAAAAATGTAAAAACGTATAAGGAGGCATAAAATGAGAGAAGATTATCTTTTTGTAGAAACAGAGCTTCAGCCTCTTTATAACACAATCCTTGAAAAGCAGAGGGACGGCTGGCGACTTGCCCAGATTTGCGCAACTGCATACGAGGGCGGAAACGAGCTTATATACTCACTTGCAAAGGGATATAAATTTGAAAACTACAAGGTAAAGGTTCCGATTGATACGCAAATCAATTCCATTTCTGACTTTTATCCGTCGGCTATGCTTTTTGAAAACGAGATGAAAGAGCTTTTCGGAGTAAAAATCAAATCAATTAACGTTGACTATAAAAACAAGTTTTACCGAATTGCAAACACTACTCCTTTCAAAAAGGAAGTAAAGATCATTAAAGAGGATTCGACTGAAACTTCACAAAACGAAGCTGCTTCATCGGGCGGTAAAATAGTCAACGATATGTCAAAATGCATACTCTGCGGTCTTTGCGCAAGGCAATGTCCGGCACAGAGCATTGAGGTTGACAGAAAAGAAAACAAGACCTGGTCAATAAACCGTGATACCTGTATCGGATGCGGTGCGTGTATTGACGCATGCGCAAGATTTAAGGCACTGTCATTTGCACAAAACGACGGCGAAAGCGGTATTGTTACCTTTAAGAAGGAGGCGTAAATATGGGAGAAAGATCAGTTGTACCGTTTGGTCCGCAGCATCCCGTGCTTCCTGAGCCGATACACCTCGACCTTGTTCTTGAGGATGAAAAAGTTATCGAGGCGATACCGTCAATCGGCTTTGTTCACAGAGGGCTTGAACAGCTTGCGGAAAAAAGAGATTTTAATAACTATCAGTATGTAATCGAGAGAATATGCGGTATATGCTCCTTCAAGCACGGTATGGCTTACTGCGAAGCACTTGAAAGAATATTTGACGCCGAAGTACCGGAAAGAGCAACCTATCTTCGCTCCATCTGGGGTGAGATGAGCCGTATGCATTCGCATCTTCTCTGGCTCGGACTTCTTGCAGACGCCTTCGGCTTTGACGCATTATTTATGCAGTGCTGGAGAATGAGGGAAAAAATCCTTGATATGTTTGAGGCATCCACAGGCGGAAGAGTTATTTTTTCAGTAAACAAAATCGGCGGTGTTCTTAAGGATATGGACGCCGATATGCTTAAAAGCTTTGTGGGTATTCTCGACGATATGGAAAAGGATTTGATAAGGCTTACAAACACCTTCTTAAATGACTACACCGTTGAGTCAAGACTCAGAGGCGTAGGAATTCTTTCAAAGGATGACGCAATAAGACTTGGCGCTGTCGGTCCTATGGCAAGAGCTTCGGGCGTCAATATTGACATGAGAAAACTTGGATACGAAGCATATTCAAATGCAGAATTTGAAATTATCACATCAAATGAATGCGACGGATACGCAAGGTGTGCTGTTCGTATCGGTGAACTTTTTCAGTCGATAAGCATTATTAAACAGCTTGCAGAAAAAATCACTGACGGAGAAATTGCAAACAGTATAAAAGGTATGCCAAACGGCGAAGCGTTTGTAAGGGTTGAGCAGCCGAGAGGCGAAGCAATCTATTACGCAAAGGCAAACGGTACGAAATTTCTCGAAAGATTCAGAGTTCGTACGCCTACATTTACCAATCTTGAAGCGCTTATTCATATTCTGCCGGGCTCGGAATTTGCAGATGTTCCGCTTCAAATTCTAACGATTGACCCGTGTATAAGCTGTACAGAAAGATAAGGAGGCAGCAAAATGTCAGTAATAATGGATTTCACGAAGACTGCCATGAAAAATCTTTTTTCAAAACCTGCTACCCTTCAGTATCCTGCAAAGCCAAGGCTTTATCCCGAAAGAAGCAGAGGTCATATTGAAATAAGAATTGACGACTGTATTATGTGCGGTATGTGTTCAAGAGCGTGTATGTCGGGTGCCATTACAGTTGAGCGTGATAAAAAGACTTGGACAATAGAGCGTATGGGCTGTGTTCAGTGTGGTGCTTGCGTTAACGTCTGCCCTAAAAAATGTCTTGATATCGTACCCGGCTATACACAGCCGTCGGGCGAAAAAACAGTTGATTCATTCAGTCAAAACGAAAAGCCGGAGAAATAATGACAAAGGAATTTATCTTCAACGGAATTGTACAGGGAATTGGCTTCAGACCGACTGTGCAAAGGATTGCAAACGAGTTTGGTATAACCGGCGAGGTTTCAAACCGAGGCGGAAGCGTCAGACTTGTTGCAAGCGGAAAAGAGGAGGCGCTGGATAAGCTTATCCGGCGCCTTGAAGTATTGTTTGAAATAAACTCCTTTGAAGAAATTGAAACGAATGATAAAGAGTTTGAATTATTTTCTATAGTTCATTCCGAAAAAGACAATCACACACCTTTTCTCACGCCCGATCTTGCTACCTGCGCAGACTGTGAAAAAGAGCTTTTTGACAAAAATAACAGGCGATACGGGCATCCGTTTATCAGCTGTGTAAACTGTGGGGCGAGATACTCGATAATAAAAGAACTTCCATATGACAGAGAAAACACTACAATGTCGGAATTTGATATGTGTGAAGAATGTTTTGACGAATACACAAACCCATCTGACAGGCGCTGTCATGCTCAGACGATAGCTTGTAACGACTGCGGTCCCGCTACAAATATTGATATCGTTGAAGCGGTGAAGATACTTAAAAGCGGTGATGTACTTGCAATTAAAGACATAGGCGGATATCATCTTGCCTGCCGCACAGACAAAAACGACGCCGTAGCCAGACTTCGTGAAATTAAAGGAAGGGAGAAAAAGCCTTTTGCCGTTATGTTTTCTTCCCTTTCCGAAATCAAGGATTACTGCAAGGTAAGTAAAAAGGAGGAGGCGCTTTTAACCTCACCTGCACGACCTATTGTGCTTCTCAAAAAGAAGAAAGATTTTGAAAAAAACATATGCGGAGAAAGTGAATATATCGGCGCATTTCTTCCGTGTAATCCTATTCAGCTTATGATTTTAAGCGAGGTTTCGCCGCTTGTTATGACAAGCGCAAACATAAGCGGCGAGCCGATTATCACCGACGATGAGGAAATTAAAAAATTCAGGGTTAAAATTCTTTCCCATAACAGGGAAATAATGGCAGAGCTCGACGACAGTGTTTTGAAGGTGTGCGCCGGAAGAACACAGTTTATCAGAAGAGCGAGAGGATATACTCCTCTTGCAGTTAACATAGGTGTAAAAGCGAAGAAGGACACACTTCTTCTCGGCGGCGACCTTAAAAGTGTATTTGGTTTTCATAGAGATAATTACGTATTTCTCAGCCAGCAGCTCGGTGATCTTGATGACGCAAAGGTCTATGACGCTTATCAGAGAAATATTAAAAGGTTTTCACGCCTTCACTCCTTCAAAAGTGATATAACAGTAAGTGATATGCATCCGGCTTACCGCAGCGCAAATATGCTTGACGCCGATATTAAGGTGCAGCACCACAAGGCTCACTGTGCATCTGTTATTGCAGAACATCGGCTCAAAGGTGATGTACTTTGCTTTGCTTTTGACGCAACAGGCTACGGCGATGACGGAGCAATATGGGGAAGCGAGGTATTTACCTTTGACGGCAGGAGCTTTAAGAGAATTAAGCACCTTGATTATGTAAAGCTTTTATCATCTGATGAGGTAGCAAAAAATGCTGATATTGCGCTTTCCTGCTATCTTCGTGATAACGATATTATCAACAAGGCTATTGACTCAAATATCAGCTCAGTGTTATCATCAAGTATGGGAAGACTTTTTGACGCCATGTCGGCTCTTCTTGACATAAAGCATACAAATTCTTTTGAGGGAGAGTGCGCACAGGCACTTGAAAGATGCGCTAAAAAAGCGGACAAAGCATATACTTTTAAGCTCACTTTGTCCCCTGTTGATATTCTTAATCAAGCTAAAAAAGCGATGGAATTCGGGGAAGAAAAAAGCAGTATTGCACTTGGCTTTCATATGCTTATTTGTGACATAATTTGTAACACGGTATGTGAAGTAAAAACCGCTCAGATAGTTTTGAGCGGCGGAACATTCTTAAATGAAATAATTACCGAAACGGTTATAACAAAACTTGAGTCTGACGGCTTCAAGGTATATATAAACGAGAAAGTACCCTGCGGTGACGCAGGACTTGCACTCGGGCAGGCGTTTATCGCCGCATTGGAGGTATAGATATGTGCATTGCAACACCGGGACTTGTAATAAGCGTAAATGGTGATATTGCTCAGATTGACTATAACGGAAGTATCGTTACCGCAAACAGAGGCATTGTCGACTGCAAAAAAGGCGACTATGTTCTTGTTCACGCAGGGCTTATTATTCAGAAGCTCAGCAGTAACGAGGCAAGCGATATGCTTGATATTTTCAACGAACTCGGAGAGCTTTGATGGATATTAACGACATAAAAATTTTTCTGCGTGAATATGGCGGAAGAAAGCTTACCTTTATGGAGGTATGCGGAACTCATACCGCATCAATAAGAGAAAGCGGAATACCGTCGCTTTTAAGTGAAAATATACGGCTCATAAGCGGTCCGGGCTGTCCTGTATGCGTTACGGTTTCAGGCTATATTGACAGACTTTGCGAACTGTCTGTAAAAGAGAGCACCTGCGTTGTTACCTTCGGTGATATGATAAGAGTTCCGGGATCAAAAAAATCCCTTGCAGATATGAAAGCGCTTGGCGGTAATATTAAAATGGTGTACTCACCCTTTGAAATATTAGACCTTGCGAAGAAGGACGCTGATACAAATTATATTTTCGCTGCGGTAGGATTTGAAACAACAACACCTATATACGCCCTTCTTCTTGAAAAAATAATTGAAGAGAAAATTGAAAACATAAAACTTTTAACAGCGCTTAAGACAATGCCTGCTGCGATTGACCACCTTTGTAAATACGGCATCACTGCCGACGGGTTCATTGCCCCGGGCAATGTAACAGTAATCAGCGGAGCTGATTCATACCTTGAGCTTTCAAATAAATACCACCTTCCTTTTGTTGTAAGCGGGTTTAGTGCGCAGGAACTTCTTTCGTCTATTTATGCACTTGTAAAGCTTGAAGGCAAGGCAAGGGTGCTCAATCTCTATGGCGCTGCCAAAAAAGAGGCAAACGCAAAAGCAAAGGAAAAGGTGAGTAAATTCTTCGAGCCTGCCGACGCAGTATGGCGAGGTATGGGAAAGATTGAAAACTCAGGTCTTTTACTGAAAAATGAATATTCAAAATACGATGCAGGAAGTGCCGACCTTACTGCTGACCACGCAAAAAACAGCGGATGTATTTGCGGTAAAATTATAACAGGACAAAAAGAACCTGAAAATTGTCCGCTTTTTGCAAAGATATGCACGCCTGAAAATCCGCAGGGTGCGTGTATGATATCCGGCGAAGGCACCTGCTTTAACCACTATAAAAACTAAAGGGTGAGAAAATATGAAAATAACACTTGCACACGGAAGCGGCGGTAAATCCACCTCCGAACTGATAAAAACAATTTTTGCAAAGCATTTTTCTAATCCGATTCTAAATACTATGGAGGACAGCAGTACAGTTGAGGGCTCGTCAAAGCTTGCAATCACTACTGATTCTTTCGTGGTAAATCCTGTAATATTCAAGGGCGGCGATATTGGTCGACTTGCAGTTTGTGGAACGGTAAACGACCTTCTTATGCGCGGCGCTGTCCCCAAATACATCACAGCAGCTTTTATTCTTGAAGAAGGTGCTGACACCGAAACACTTGAAATCATTGCAAAATCAATGGCTGACTCCGCTAAAGAAGCAGGCGTCACAATCGTCTGCGGCGATACGAAGGTTATTGAAGGCTCAGGCGGAATTTACATCAACACGACGGGAATCGGTTTTCTTAAGGAAAGCACGGATATTTCTTCACGAAATCTTCGCGAGGGCGACGCTGTGATTGTCAGCGGTAACCTTGGCGACCACCACTGCGCTATTCTTTCAGAAAGAATGGATATTGAAAACATCATAAAGTCAGATGTAGCGCCGCTTGGCGAAATGGTAAGGCAAATGCTGAAAAAAGGAATTGAGCTTCACGCAATGAGAGATGTCACAAGAGGCGGGCTCGGTACTGTATTAAACGAGCTTGCAGATGCATCAAGAGTGAAAATTGAAATTGAAGAAACGAGTCTTCCTGTAAGCGATGAGGTAAAAGCATTTTCAAAGCTTCTCGGTCTTGACGTTTTACATATGGGAAACGAAGGAAAGCTCGTAGCTATAATGCCTGAAAGTCAGGCAGAACAGGCACTGGAAATAATAAGAAACAGTAAATATGGTGAAAATGCCAAAATAATCGGCAGGGTCGTGCACGGAAGCGGCGTAAGCCTTATCACCGAAATAGGCGGAACAAGGCGCATAGACGTACTCTACGGCGAAGGCCTGCCAAGGATATGTTAAAAAAGGACTGTATCGAAATAGTCGATACAGCCCTTTATTTATTCTTCGTTCAAATCTGAGTAGTCGTCTGTGTTGAGCATTGGTTTTGCGGGGATTATCAATGCGCATACAATGTATGCAATAATTCCCGAACCGCCAAAGAAAGTTACGATTACCCAGATAAGTCTTATTACAGACACATCCATTTCAAGATACTCTGCAATACCTGCGCATACGCCTGCAAGCATCTCGTTATCCGTATCACGGTATAATTTCTTTTTCATAATATTCACCTCTGTTACTTTTTAACTGTTTCTATTACGCCCTCGGCAAGACCTGCAACGCCCTGAATTTCCGAAGGGATAATAATCTTCGTTGACTGACCGTCAGCTGCTTTTGCAAACGCTTCAAGCGACTTCAGCTTGATAACAGCGTCGTTCGCATTAGCCTCGTTAAGAAGTTTGATTGCATCAGCTTCTGCTTTCTGTACGGTCTCAATAGCAAGAGCCTCACCCTCTGCCTCACGGATTTTAGCCTCTTTGACAGCTTCTGCATGAAGGATTGCAGACTGCTTTTCTGCCTCTGCCTCAAGGATTTTGGACTCCTTATGACCTTCTGCAACAAGAATTCTCGACTGCTTTTCACCCTCTGCACGAAGGATAGCCTCTCTTCTCTCACGCTCAGCCTTCATCTGCT
>DLBD01000068.1 GCA_002494125.1 Ruminococcaceae bacterium UBA7030
CGTGAACGAAGCAAGCCTCTTCAAGAGTTTCGCCTCTTGATGCAGGACATCCTAAGCAGTGCATACCCATTTCAAGAAAGTACGGTGCCGAATCAGGACAAATGTCAAGAATGTCACCGATAATTGTATCTTTAGTAATCTGAGCCATAATTAAATCTCCTTTACATTATTTTCATTATATTTATAACACAATTAATACTATATTTCAAGTAAGACATTAATAATATTTGCAACTTTGATAATTATATGTTAATATAGATAGAAACAAAGGCGGTGATATAATGGACAGCGAAAAGGAATATGACCCTTCACTTGAATTTGACGCATTTACTGCGGGAGTTGAAGACGGCGGTATTCGCTCAAGCTCAACTATTGCGATAATAGTCTGCTACATTGTTTGCAACATTGAAGAAAATATAACTGCAAAAAACATTGTCGACGCGCTCGTTGAAGGCAAGCTGGCAAATTATTTTGAGGTTACAAACGCAATTTCGAAAATGATTAAAAAAGGCAATATCACCGAGGACGAGAACGGCTGTCTGGGCGCAACGCCAAAGTGCAGATTTTCAGTTGAAATTGTTGAAAATGACCTTCCCCTTTCCGTAAGAGAAAAAAGTGTTGAGCTTGTAAGAAAGCTTGCGGCGCTTGAAGTTAACAAAAAAGAGAACAAGGTAAGTATAGAACCTTACGGCGACAAATACAAAATCACCCTTCACGTAAGCGACGTTGACAGCGACTTTATGACGCTGAGCCTTTACGTACCGACACAGGCACAGGCTGAGGTTATCAAAAACAAGTTTGTTCTTAATCCTGCTGCGGTTTACGAAGGATTGATTAATTCCATTTTTGATAACGAGGAATAAAAAGGTGACAAAAAAGAGGACTCACACAGAGTCCTCTTTTTATTATGTAATTATTCAGCGTCTTCTGCAGGAGCTTCCTCCTCAGCAGGAGCTTCCTCCTCAGCAGGAGCTTCTTCCTCTGCAGGAGCTTCTTCCTCAGCAGGAGTTTCTTCCTCAGCAGGAACTTCCTCCTCAACAGGAGTTTCTTCTGCGACCTCTTCTTTAGCCTCTTCGACAGGCTCTTCGGCAGGTGCTTCCTCCTCTGCAGGCTCGTCAGCTGCAAGCTCTTCAATTGTTTCTTCAGGCTTTTCAAGGAGTTCTTTAATTGAAAGTGAAACTCTCTTCTTGTCAAAGTCAACATCAATAATCTTAACCTCAACCTCATCGCCTACGTTAAGTACATCAGCAGGAGTCTTGATTCTCTCCCAAGCGATTTGGCTGATGTGGATAAGACCGTCGATACCCGGAAGAATGTTTGCAAACGAACCGAACGACGCATTGCTTACAATCTTAGCTTTAAGAACTGAACCGATAGGATAATCTCTCTTAAGAATCTCCCACGGATTGTCTTCGATCTTCTTGAAGCCGAGTGAAATCTTCTTGTTTTCGTCATCAAGCTTTTTGATAGTAACTTCAACTGTATCGCCTACGTTTACCACCTCTGACGGATGCTTGATTCTTGACCATGAAAGCTCACTGATATGAATCATACCGTCCATACCGCCAATGTCAACGAATGCACCGTAGCTTGTAAGTGACTTAACAGTGCCGGTAAGCTTCTGGCCCTCTTCAAGAGTTGCCCATAAAGCTTCCTGCTGCGCTTTCTTTTCTTCGTTTGCTACTGTCTTTATATTACCGACAGCACGGCGTCTTGCAGGATTTGTTTCAATAACCTTGAAGCGAACTGTTGTGCCCTTGAGCACATCAAGCTCCTGACCTCTCGGTATACCTGTAAGAGAAGCAGGAACGAAAACTCTGCTTCCGTTTGTTACTACGATAACGCCGCCTTTTACGACAGCAGTTACCGTACCCTCGAGAATTTCTCCCGATTCTTTAGCAGCGGTGATATCTTCCCAACCCTGGAAAGCATCGACAAGCTTCTTTGAAAGCTTGAGTACACCCTCATTGTCATCAGTTTTCATAATAACAAGCTTAAGCTCGTCGCCGATTGAAACGACATCCTCCGGCTTATCAACTGGCTCTGATGAAAGATCGTCAATAGCGATTACACCGGTCTGCTTTCTGCCATCAACATCAACAAATACTTCTGTTGGTGTGATGTTAACTACTTTACCTGTAACTACCTTGCTGTTTTCATCTTCTCTGAATGATTCTTCAAGCATTTCTTTGAAGGTTGCCTCACCATCAGCAGATGCAGGTGCAGCAGTCTCAACTGCCTTATCAGCGGTATCTGCTGTCTCCGCAACTGTTTCAGCTGCTTCAACTTCCTTTTCAATAATTTCTTCGGACATGGTTTTTAGTACCTCCTTAATAATTGGCGCGGGCGTCGAAGCTCCCGCAGTAACGCCGACACACTCGTAAACGCTCAAGTCGATGTCTTTAAGCTCGTTTGCAGTTTCGATTAAAAACGTGTCTGCATTTGAATCACAAACGTCCCTCAGCTTACATGTATTCGACGAATGACGACCGCCTATAACAATCATAGCCTGCATCTGTTTCGAGAGTGATGCTGCCTCCTCCTGTCTGTCGGCTGTCGCATTACATATTGTACTATAAATTTTGCAATTTGTATATAGTTTTTTTATAATTTTCTCGCATTTTTTCCATTCTTTTAGCGAAAAAGTTGTCTGGCTCACACAGATTAGTGACATATTTTCACTAATTAGACAGTTAGCAATAATATCGTTAAGCCCATTCTCATTCTTAAACACATAGCTTTTGCCCTTACAGTAGGAACGAATACCCAAAACCTCAGGATGATTTTCATCTCCCGCTATAAGAGTAACGGTATCTTCCGGCTGTTCAGACACAATTCTGTGTATCTTTGAAACGAAGGGACAGGTTGCATCGACAAAATTTATGCCATTACTCTGAGCCTCTTCAATAACTGATTTTTCAACGCCGTGTGTTCTTATAACAAGTGTATAACCTTCAGGGCAATCGCTGACATTTTCAACGGTTTTAACTCCCCTGCTTTCAAGGTCTGAAACAAGCTGGCTGTTATGTATAATCGGGCCTAAGGTGCACACCTTTTCGCCCTTTTCCACAAGGTCATAAACAAGGCTTACCGCCCTGTCTACGCCAAAGCAGAAGCCTGCGGTTTTAGCTAAGACAGTCTTCACTTTCTCTCAGCCTCCCAGAGCTCTGTTATACTGTCCATCACCTTATTTGCGGCATCCTTGATTTCATGAGGCTCAAGCTCTTCCTTTGAAAGTCCTAACTCCTCATTTGTAAGAACCTTTCCGTATGAAACTGTTACTTTCTTAAAAGGCTTAATCTTACCGTCACAGCATATTGCAACGGGAAGAACATCCGCTCCGGTTGCATGTGCAATAACTGCAACGCCTGCCTTTGCTCTTTGCGGCACGCCGTCCTTATCTTTAATCCTCTTGCCTTCGGGACAGATTGCCATAACATGTCCCTCTTCAAGTATCTTTTCACCATATTCTATTGCGGAGGTATCTCCCTTGCCTCTCTTAACGGGGAAACCGTACATATGGGTGATAAACCAAGCTACAACAGGGTTTTTGAAAAGTTCCACCTTTGCCATAAAATGAAGAGGAGGAACCTTCTTAGAGCATGCAACAAATACAGGGTCAAGAGCACAGGTATGATTAATTGCAACAATAAACTTTCTCTTGTCTGTCGGTACATTTTCAAGACCTTTTATATCAAGCCTGTAAACTACCTTTACAAGCCAGCCGAGAGAGTTTTTAACAAAGCCGTAAAGCTTATAATGCTTTACCTGGGAATAGTCAAATTCTTTCATTACATTTTCTCCTTGATAATATTAATTATAAGGTCAATCGACTCCTCAAGATTAAGCTTTGAGGTGTCAGCCATAACTGATTCTTCGGTAGGTTTAAGCGGCGCTATTTCGCGGTGTGAGTCCTGATAATCACGCTGATTAACATCCGCAAGAACATCCTCATACATAACGCTTTCGCCCTTTTCTACAAGCTCCTTATATCTTCTTTCAGCTCTACATTCGGGAGAAGCAAAAAGAAAAATCTTGCACTGTGCGTCAGGAAGGACGACCGAGGCTATATCCCTGCCATCCATAATTACATTGTTTTCTTTTGCAATATTTCTCTGCAAGTCAAGAAGGAAGGCTCTTACCTCAGGAATCGCTGAAACCTTTGAAGCGCCCATTGAAATTTCAGGTGTTCTTATAAGCCCTGACACATCCTCGCCGTTTAAGTAAACACACTGTGTTCCGTCCTCTGAAAAGCCGAGCTTAACCTCGGTATCTTTAAGCATTGAAACGATTTTATCTTTATCGTCAGTTATATTATTTCTTACTGCATTGAGGGCTATCGCACGGTAAAGCGCACCTGTGTCAACATAAATAAAACCAAGCGCTTTGGCAGCAGCCTTTGCTATTGTGGATTTTCCTGCACCTGCAGGTCCGTCGATTGCAACATTAATCATAACCTTCTCCTTATCACATATTCTGCGCAGCAAGATTTGCAGTTGAAAATGCAATCTGCAAGTTAAAGCCGCCTGTATAGGCGTCCACGTCAATTATCTCGCCTGCAAAATACAAATTATCAACAAGCTTTGAGCACATCGTTTTCGGGTTGATCTCTTTAACATTTATACCGCCCGAGGTTACAATCGCCTCTTCTACAGGGCGGAAGGACTCAACATCAAGCACCAGTCCTTTGATAAGTGAAACAAGTGAAAGACGCTGGCTTCTTGTTATCTGATTAACCTTTGTTGACGGCTCAATACCGCTAAGTAAAACTATAACAGGAATTAATTTTTTAGGCAATAGTTTAGAAAGAGAATTAATAAAATCTTTATTTGTTTCAAGCGAAAAATCACGAAGAATTCTCGCGTCGAGTGTCTTTTCATCGAGTGCCGGCTTAAGGTCAATTTTGATTTTATAATTCTTTGTTTCAACATTTCTCATATGGCTTGATGCAGAGAGAATTACAGGACCTGAAACTCCGTAATGAGTAAATATCATTTCACCGAAATCGCTATATATTTCCTTTTCGTTTTCATATACGGTTACGGAAATATTTTTGAGAGACAAGCCCTGAAGCTTAGGCACAAAATTATTACTGCACACTATCGGCACAAGGCTCGGCTTTATAGGCGTCACGGTATGCCCTACTGATTTAGCAAGGGCGTATCCGTCGCCCGTTGAGCCTGTAAGCGGATAGCTTTTACCTCCGGTGCAAAGACAAACTCTGTCGCAAGGTACCTTTTCGCCGTTATCCAAAACAACCGCATTAATTCTCTTGCCGTCAAAGTCAAATGCTTTTGCGCTTGCATTAACGAACTTAACATTTCTTTTCTTCGCATTATCGACAAGCGCGTCAACTATATCAACCGCCTTATCGCTCACGGGGAAAACGCGGTTTCCTCTCTCAATTTTAAGCGGCACACCAAGCTCCTCAAAAAACGACATAGTGTCATAAGGCATAAATGAAGAAAACGCGGAGTAGAGAAAGCGAGGATTTGTCGGCACGTTTGAAATAAGCTCATCAAGATCAAAGCAGGCATTCGTCACATTGCACCTGCCCTTGCCGGTAATCATAAGTTTTCTTCCTGCTCTCGGCATTTTTTCAATTATTGTTATTCTGTTTTCATTACCCGGGCAAAGTGAAGCACACATAAGTCCTGCTGCTCCGCCGCCAATAATAACAATGTTTTCCATATTATTTTTCACTTAATTCTTCAAGCTTTGAATTAACCTCTTCCCACTCTGAAAAAAGGTCATCCCTTTTGCTGTTAAGCTCATTGAGGTTTTCAGTAAGGCTTATCAGACTTTCATAATCTGCATCGTTGAGGCTTTCTTCAATTTCGCTAATGCTTTGCTCTATGTTTTCTATTTCCTCTTCGAGTCGTTTGTTTTGCGTATTAAGCTTTCTTATAAGGCTTGCTCTTTCTTTTTTAAGCTTATATTCATTTGGCTTTTGCTCTTTTTTCTCCCTGATTTCTTCCGTCTTTTGATATCTGTGTTCGGCATAATCATCATAATTTCCGAGGAAATTGTTACAACCATCGGGAGTGAGTTCGATTATTCTTGTTGCAAGCTTATTAATGAAATATCTGTCATGGGACACGATAAGCATTGTGCCCTGATAATTCAAAAGCGTATTTTCAAGCTCTTCTCTTGAAAAAGCGTCGAGATGGTTTGTCGGCTCGTCAAGAAGGAGAAAATTAAATCCCCCAAGCATCAGCTTGAGTAGCGCAACCCTTGCTCTTTCTCCGCCTGAACAAAACTCTAACTTTTTGAAAACCTCTTCGCCCTTAAAAAGAAATGCTGCAAGAGCGTTTCTTATCCTCGTTTCTGTCATAAACGGAAATGAGGTCCACACCTCGTCGATTACGGTTTTTGAAAGGTCAAGCTTTTCCTGAACCTGATCATAGTAGCCCGTCATAAGATTTGCACCAAAACGGAAAGTGCCGTCGTCACGGCTTAAATCACCCGTAAGAATTTTAAGAAGTGTGGTTTTACCGCAACCGTTATCGCCGAGAAGAAACACCCTTTCCCCTCTTGCAATATTAAAAGATGCGTTTGCAAAAATCTTCTTGCCGGAAAAGGATTTTGAAAGATCGCATACCTCAAGGACCTCCTCACCCGAAACACATTTCGGTGTGAAATCAAAACGAATTTTTTCGACCTTGCTGTCAGGAATAACAAGCTGCGCCTTTATTCTTTCTATAACCTTTTCTTTGCTCTCGGCGGTTTTAATATTTTTCTCTCTGTTCCACTGACGCTGCTGAGCGATTATGCCCTCAAGGCGCTCAATATCTTTAATATCGTTTTCGTATTTTTCTTCAATCGCCTTCTGCTCGGCCTCTTTCTTTTTTAGAAAGGTTGAGTAGTTACCCTTATAGGACCGGCATTTTCCGTTTTCAATCTCAACGGTTTTATCTGTAACTCTGTCGAGAAAGTATCTGTCATGGCTTATGATAAGACAGGCGCCTTTGAAATTGATAAGAAAGTCCTCCAGCCAGTTTATAGCGCTTATGTCAAGATGATTTGTAGGCTCGTCAAGTAAAAGCAAATCAGCCTTTGAAAGAAGAAGCTTTGCAAGAATCAATTTTGAACGCTGACCCCCCGAAAGCTTTGATGTAGGCTTATCAAATTCTTTTTCTGTAAATCCAAGTCCTATCAGCGCAGAACGACTTCTTGATTTATATGTAAGTCCCCCGTTTTGCTGAAAAAGGGTTGTGAGAGTATCCTGTCTTTCAATAAGGTCGCGGGAAGGGGTTTTTTCAATTTCTTTTACAAGTGTTTCAAGCTCCGCTTCCATATCAGAAAGATTTTTGAAAACGGAAATAATTTCATCCCAAATAGTTCTGTTTTCAGAGCAGGTATGCTGCTCCATATAACCTATATCTGAATTTTTCGAGATAAAGCATGCTCCGTTGTCAGCAATATACTCGCCCGTTATCAGCTTGAAAAGCGAGGTTTTACCGGCACCGTTAACGCCGACAACGCCCACTTTTTCACCATCCTTAACATCAAAGGAAACGTTAGAAAAAAGCGAGCTTTCTCCAAAAGACAATGTTAAATTTTGAACATCTAAAACATTCATAATCTCAATCTTTCAAAATAGTTTAATATATTCTACAACATTTTTTGTTGAATGTATAGTAAAATTTTGATATTATAAATATGAAATAACTTGAAAGGTATTTATATTATGTATATTTTCAAACTTAAGCCTGTTTTTAAGGATTACATTTGGGGAGGAAACAGACTCAAAACGGATTTCGGATTTGAAAGCGACCTCGACAAGCTCGCCGAGGGCTGGATGCTTTCCTGCCACAAGGACGGCAAAAACACAATAGAAAACGGCGAGTATGCCGGAAGAGAGCTTGAAGAGGTTATCGAGAAAGTCGGCAAGGAAAAGCTTGTCGGAAAAAGAAGTCTTGATTTCCCTTACTTCCCTGTTCTTATCAAGCTTATTGACGCTAAAAATGATTTGTCGATTCAGGTGCATCCCGACAACGATTATGCAAAAAGAGTTGAACACGAATTTGGTAAAACGGAAATATGGTATGTACTTGACGCAACCGAAGACGCAAAACTCGTTTACGGCTTCAAGGAAAAAATTACCAGCAAACAATTTCGCAGGGCAATTGAAGAAAACACACTAATGGACGTTCTAAATCAGGTGCCTGTTAAAAAGGGAGATTTATTCTTTATTGAAGCCGGCACTGTTCACGCTATCGGTAAAGGCACACTTATTGCAGAGATTCAACAAAACTCTAACAGTACGTACAGAGTATACGACTACGGAAGGCTTGGAGCTGACGGAAAGCCGAGAGAGCTTCATATTGAAAAGGCGGTTGACGTATCAAAAACCGAGCCGCCAAAATATGAGATTAAGCCTTTCGGAGAAGCTGAAGCGCATAACGGCTTTACTTCAACCCTTTTAACAAAATGTGATTTGTTCACTGTAAATCATTATGATGTTTTCAAAAGCGTTTCTCTTTTCGCTGATGAAGAAAGCTTCAACCACGTACTTGTTGTTGACGGCAGCGGTGATATAAACGGCGAGGGACTAAAAAAAGGCGACAGCTTCTTCGTTCCCGCAGGCTTTGGGAAATATACAATTAGCGGCAAATGTGAAATCATTGTTACAAGTATTTAGTTAAAATTTTATATTTCGTGAATAAAAGTCATAAATAGTGCGATACTATATATGACTTTTATTTATGGGGTGATAAAATGAAGATTGTAAACAGAATAGCGTTAATTCTTACGATTATCGGCGGAATTAACTGGGGACTTATCGGATTGTTCAAATTTGATTTAGTTGCATGGATATTCTCCGGACAGGACTCTGTTATGTCGAGAATTATCTATTCTCTTGTAGGCATTGCGGCACTTTGGTGCATAAGTCTTCTTTTCAATAACAGAATGATTGAGGACTGATAACATAAAGAAAGCAAGGAATCCGTGAAGATTTCTTGCTTTTTTATATTTTTACATATATTGACACATTATAAGTATTATGATAAAATTATTTATTATTGTATAAAAATACAATACAAAAAAATTCGGAGGAGAAATTATGGTACAAAACAGAAAAAGAATTGCCATAGCATCTTTCATCGCTGTGATTATGCTTATGTTCTCGCTATCGGGTTTCAGCGCATTTGCTGACGAGCCTGAGGTTGCAGATGAAGGCACACTTTTAATCGCTACAAACGAAGAAAGCAGCGGTGTTGTTGTTGACGTTGACGGCGAAGAGACGGAATATGACCTCTCACAGTATTCGGTTGAGGACGGTGCCGGCGCATCAGACTATGTTGACAGCTATGCAGACAATCTTACAAACGACTCAAACTTTGAAGAGAATATCTCGACTGCACTTGCAACGGTAAGAGAAACCATCGGCTCGTACGCAACCGTATGGTCGCTTCTTCCGCCGATTATCGCTATTGTTCTTGCACTTATAACTAAAGAGGTTTATTCTTCACTCTTTATCGGTATTCTTGCAGGCGGTGTGATTTATTCGGGCTTCAATTTTGAAACTACTGTTGTTCACGTTTTCCAAGACGGTTTCATTAACACTATTGCCGATTCATACAATATCGGTATTATAATCTTCCTTGTTCTTTTAGGCTCGCTTGTTGCTATGATGAACAAGACCGGCGGTTCGGCTGCGTTCGGAAGATGGACAGCTACACATATAAAATCGAGAGTCGGCGCTCAGCTTGCTACTATTGCGCTCGGCATACTTATCTTTGTCGACGACTATTTCAACTGTCTTACAGTCGGCTCTGTTATGCGTCCCGTTACCGATAAGAAAAACATATCAAGAGAAAAGCTTGCTTACCTTATTGATGCAACGGCTGCTCCTGTTTGTATCATAGCTCCTATTTCGTCTTGGGCTGCTGCCGTTGCGGGCTTTGCAAAGGGTGCAGGAGCTGATAGCGGAATGTCGCTTTTCATTCAGGCTATACCGTATAACTTCTATGCTCTTCTCACAATTGTTATGATGATATTTATTTCAGTATCAAAATTCGATTACGGTACAATGAAGAAGTTTGAGGCTGCCGCAATTGAAGGACATGCTGTTGAGGAGAAAAACCCGTCACACAGCGACGAAATCAAGGTTAATTCAAAGGGCAAGGTTATCGACCTTCTTATCCCTGTAATTTTCCTTATCATTGCTTGCGTTATAGGCATGATTTATTCAGGCGGTTTCTTTACCGCTGATTCAGGATTTTATCACGATTTCATAGGCTCCTTCTCTGAAAGTGACGCCTCGGTAGGTCTTGTATTCGGATCATTTATTACAATTATATTTGCTATTATCTATTTCCTTTGCAGAAGAGTTATCAGCTTTAAGGACTGCATGGAGGCTATTCCTGAAGGCTTCAAAGCAATGGTACCTGCAATTCTTATTCTTTGCTGCGCTTGGACGCTCAAGACTATGACTGATTCACTCGGTGCAAAAATATTCATTTCACAGCTTATTGAAGGCTCTGCATCAGGATTTCAGATGCTTCTTCCTGCAATCATCTTCCTTATTGCAGTTGGGCTTTCATTTGCAACCGGTACATCATGGGGTACATTCGGCATACTTATTCCGATTGTTCTCAGCGTATTCAGCGGCACAGACGGTCCTATCACAATCATTGCAATTTCTGCTTGTATGGCAGGTGCGGTTTGCGGCGACCACTGCTCACCTATTTCGGACACAACAATTATGGCATCCGCAGGTGCTGAGTGTAACCACTTAAACCATGTATCAACACAGCTTCCGTATGCGCTTACAGTTGCAGGCGTATCTTTTGTAAGCTACATTGTTGCAGGCTTTGTTCAGTCAGCTTGGATTTCACTTCCGATTGCAATCGCTCTTATGATTGTATGTCTTGTAGTTATCAAGGCTGTTACCGGAAAGAAAAAGACTGCATAAATAATAAAATGCATATTGTTAGGGCGCCTTTGAAGGGCGCCCATTTTTTGTTCTTTATATCTGCATTGATATCAGACGTTGTTTAAGCTTTTCAAGTATACGTTTTTCAAGACGGCTTATATAGGACTGAGAAATACCCATAAGGTCTGCAAGCTGCTTTTGTGTTCTCGGCTCTTCGCCGTAAAGTCCGAAACGTTTTACCATAAGCTCCTGCTCTTTTGGCGAAAGTGTTTCAACAACGGATACGAGAAGCCGCTTTTCATCATCATATTCAAGCTCGTCGTAGACGTCGTCAGGCTCAGTTCCGAGAACATCGCGAAGTGTCAGCTCGTTGCCGTCCCAGTCAATTGAAAGAGGCTCGTCAAATGATATTTCGCTTTTCATATTATTGACCTTACGAAGATGCATTAATATTTCGTTTTCAATACAGCGTGACGCATATGTAGCAAGCTTAATATTCTTATCGGGATTAAAGGTCTTAACCGCTTTCATAAGCCCGATTGTACCGATTGAAACAAGGTCCTCGGTTGAGGTTGTTTTGCTTTCAAACTTTTTGGCAATATAAACAACAAGTCGGAGATTATGAGTAATTAAAAGGTCGCGGTTTGAAAAATCGCCGTTTCTGATTTCCTGCGTAATCTCCTGTTCCCTTTCCTTTGAAAGCGGTGGAGGAAGTGCTTCGGGACCGTTTATATAAAAGCATTTTTGCTTTCTGAATAGTCTTATTATTATCTGTTTTATTCTTTTTAACATATCATTCACCCTTTAATAATTCTTGGCTGAGTATTAACGAAAAGTCCTTTGATGAAATATCCGACAATGCAACATACACCTTATCACATGAAAGCGTTTTACCGTTTACGCTTATATCAAGTCTGTCAGGTCGAAACGCTTTTAACATTCCGTCACCTCCCACTGTGTTATATGGTATTACTCTGTCGCATTTTTCATTGACTTTATTCTTATCTGCAATTACTACGGGGTAGTTTGAAAACGGCTCGTGAAGTCTGTTGCCGCTGTCAAGAAATGCGTAAAGTGAATACTCTCTGTCTTCCTTATAAAGCTTTACGAAATATATCTCCTTACGGCTTAAAATCCTGTTATGAAGGTGAATAACACCAACTGATATCAGATAAGCAAAAAGTGCGCTTATAAGAAGTACCGGTGCTGAAATATTAAAATATACAATACTGTTATTCACCCTGAATGCATCTGTTTTGAACAGAAAATCAAAGCCGACAATTATACCGAGAAAAAGAAGATTTGAAAAATAAAAAATAACCAGTCGTCTAAAAAACACGGTACATCTGACAAATCCGAAGGCAACAATAATGATTATAAAGGATATCAGAAGCTTTGCTAACGCGGACAAAAATATAAACCTTTCATCAAGAAAGATTGAAAGCGAATACACGCCGCCTATCAGCGACGACAACACAAGGCGGTATGTTTTGCCTTTAATTTTTGAAAGAAAGGCAGTAAAAAGCAGTAAAAGATATGTAATAAAAAAATTTACTACAAACAAAACGTCAACATATATATTCAAAAAAATACCCCTCTCACAGATAATTATAATCTGCGAAAGGGGTATATTTTGTCACAATTAATCTTCGATTTCAATAGTTTCTATTACCACGTCATACACAGGCTTGTCAGCCATACCTGTTCTTGTCGAAGCAATATCGTCAAGGACGTCGGAGCCGTCGGTAATTCTGCCGAATACGGTATGGTGAAAATCAAGCCAGGGAGTTCCGCCGACTTCTTTATAAGTGTCGATAACCTCCTGCGGATATCCTCTGTCCTTTAATCCCTCCATCTGTGACAAAAGGCTGTCAGGAACTTCCTTCGCCTGAACAATGAAAAACTGAGAGCCATTTGTATTGGGACCGCTGTTAGCCATTGAAAGCGCACCGTAATAGTTTCTTGCGTCAATGGAAAACTCATCCTCAAAAGACTTTCCCCAAATTGACTCGCCGCCCGTACCGGTGCCTGTCGGATCGCCGCCCTGAATCATAAAATCTTTAATTACTCTGTGGAAGATGAGTCCGTCATAGTAGCCGTTTTTTGCATGGGTTGTAAAATTTTCAACCGTCTTTGGTGCAATCTCTTCATAAAGGTCAAAGGTCATATCGCCTTTATTTGTCTTAATTATAGCCTTCATATTAATCTCCTTTATTATAAATGCATTTTTGAATTGATATCACGGAGTACCTCTTTATCAATTTTGAGGACCTTACGGTCATAGGTCATAAGACCGTTAAGCTCATCCTCAACATCGGTAACCTGGGTGTAAACCGTGGCGCTGAGTCCGGTATTAATCTGAGGGATAATAGTCTTATTGAAAAGCTTTTTATATGCCTTTGTAAGACTCTCTTTGCTTTTATAAATCTTATAGCCGAACATCTTATTATTAAAGGTGTGACCGTTTATTCTCTGACTGAAACCGCCAAACTCCGAAAGGACATATGCCCTATCACCTGTTTTAACTTTAATCGGCGTAAAATAAATATGCTTTGAAATAACATCGCTTACGCCCATATCATGCCAACCGGAAGCGGAGTCGACAATTCTTGTTGCATCAAGCTCTTTTAACATATGATAAGCCTTGGTACTGTCAAACTGTCCCCAGCCTTCATTAAAAGGCACCCACACAGCGATACAGGGGCAGTTATAGAGGTAGGAAACCTCTTCCTCAAGCTCCTGATAATAAAGCTCTCTTCCCTCTTTATCCTCGCGGTGAAAGTTTTTATAAACAGTATCATCAAGCTTGATTCCGACAAAAGGAATTGCCGAAACCTCAAGCCCGTAATTTCCGCCGCCGTTTACCATATCCTGCCAAACAATAATTCCGTTTACATCGCAGTAATGATACCATAAAAGCGGTTCAATTTTAATATGCTTTCGAAGCATATTAAATCCTGCGGACTTGACAGTTTTAACGTCGAACTCCATAGCCTCATTAGATGGCGGTGTAAGAAAGCCGTCGGGATAATAGCCCTGGTCAAGAAGTCCGTTATGGAAATATGGCTTGTTATTAAGAAAGAGCCTTTTAATGCCGTTTTCGTCGATACCTACCGAGAACTTCCGCATACCGAAATAGGACTTTATTCTTTCGCCGCACGACTCAAATACAACTTTATAAAGAAACGGACTTTCAGGGCTCCAGCTTTTGAAGTCGGGAATTTTTACGACATTCTCCCTACAGGAAGCAACAAGCTCGTCTCCGTCATAAATCTTAACATAAAAATCATCCGTACCCTCATAATCGAAACGCACCTGTGAATTATCATAGTCGGGTGTAATTTTAACTGATTTAAGATATTCCTTCGGCGTAGATTCAAGCCATACCGTCTGCCAGATACCGCTTTGTGCGGTGTACCAGATGCCGCCTCTTTTGGTCTTTTGCTTGCCACGTGAAAAAGAATTTGTGTCGGTATAGTCGAGAACATCAACAACAAGAGTGTTTTCTCCGTCGCAAATAAGGTCGGTAAGCTCAATGGTAAATGCAGTGTAACCTCCTCTATGAAAGCCCGCCTTTTTACCGTTCAGGTAAACGGTTGCTATCTGGTCAACTGCACCGAAATTGATAAACACCCTGCCTTTATTAAAGCCCTCGGGCAAGATAAATGTTCTTTTATAGAAAAGATGCTCGCCCGGATGAAGCATTCTCTTTACGCCTGAAAGCTCTGTTTCAGGAGAAAAAGGAACAACTATTTCAGACGAAAAGCGCGTCGGAATTTCAGCTGAACCTGAAATAGTATATTTCCACACGCCGTTTAAGTTTATATAACTGTCCCTTACAAACTGCGGTCTTGGATATTCCGGAAGCGGACAGCTTTTGTCGAGATTTTCACCCCATATGGTTTTAAGCATAATTACACCTCCGTAATCTTTCCGTCGATAATCCTGATATGCTTATTACATATTTCAAGCGCAGCAAGCTTGTGTGAAACTATAATGCAACTAACATTTTCAAGCTTTCTGAGATTTGAAAGAAACTGTTTTTCCGTATTTTCGTCAAGCGCCGACGTAGCCTCGTCAAGAAGAATTATCGGAGCTCCTGAAAGAATTGACCTTGCAATAGCAAGGCGCTGAACCTGTCCTTCAGAAAGACCGAGTCCTTTTTCGCCAATAAGCGTATCGAGTCCGTCAGGAAGCTCGTCGATAAAAGACCTTGCACAGCTGATATCCACAGCCTTCTGAATTTCATCCTCGCTTGCAGGACTGATAAAAGTAAGGTTTTCTCTTATTGTGCCGGATATTAGCATATTGCCCTGCGGAACATAGGAGAAAAGCGGACGTGTGTTCTTATCGGCGTAAAGACTTTCATTTTCTGTTACGATTCTGATTTCACCGGTTTGCGCCTCATATACTCCCAGAAGGAGTTTAAGAAGCGTACTCTTACCGATACCTGAAATACCTGTAATAGCAACAAAATCGCCTTTGTTCATAGTAAACGACGTATTGTCAAGAATAATATCCCTGTCATATTTGAAGGATATGTTTTCAAATTCTATTCTCTTAAGACTATTATACACCTCGTATTTATCAATAGCTTTTTTATTAAGGTCAAATTCATCATCAATACTGTCAAGCTCCATAAGTCGTTCGGCAGAAGCGATAAGGGTAAAATACTGTGGAACGACATTTGAAAGCGAGGCAAAAGGCGCCTGAATCTGATTTACAAGCTGAATCATAGCTGTTACGGTACCGTAGGTTGTACCCTTAAATATAATACTCCACGCACCGAAAGCTACAGCAAATACAGAGCCGATACTGAAGGTGACATTAAGCCCGGTGTTTGCAAGAATTGAGAAATTCCTTCTTTTCATCTTTGCCTTAAAGTTTATTTCCTGAAGCTCGCCTGTTTCCTCCTCAACTTTATCCTCTGCTGAAAACGCTTTGAAAACGAGAAGATTTGTTAGAGCCTCCTGTACAAATGAGCGGGTTTTACCCTCGGTTTCCTGCACCTTTTTGTGAAGGCGCTTTATAGTTTTTCTGAAAAGTCTTGTTACTGAAAAAACAAATAATCCGCCTGCCAGAAACACAAGCGCAAAAAAGCGATCAATAATAACAAGATAAATAAATGCGCTGACAAGCTTTGTGATAAAAAATACGGTGTTCGGGATGATTGTCATAAATCCGTCTGTAACAACTGACGCATCATTGAACATTCTGTTTTGAAGCTCGCCTGAATGGTATTTTGTAACGCTTGAATAATTCTTTTTAAGTATTGTTTTAAGCATATGCTTCTGAAGAAGGATTGTAAGCCTTCCCTTGCTGTATTCGGAGATGGCATTTTTTGAAACATACAAAACCATCTGAATCATAATTACGCCCAAAAGCGCAATAGCATATTTAATTACAGTATTAATATCCTTTGAAACAGTCGCTCCATCAATAACTTTTTTTGAATAGTTAGCAAAAAAAACCGCCATTGTGCCGTGAACAACATTGAGTATTACCATTGCAACAAGCCACGGCGTCTGTTTTTTACAGACGGAGTATATCCATTTAAGAACGGGAATATCCGATTTGCTGATTTTATTCTTATTCTCCACTTGAGTTGTCCTTTCGGGTGAAAAAGTGTCTTCTTACATAACTAAAGCCTTTGACTACAAAAACGACGGCAGGCTTAACAGGTATTAACGCAACCCAAAGTCTTGCATAGAATTTGTAAAGCTTATTCTTTTTAAGGTCAATATATCGCTTACCGTTTTTGTAAAAGCCGACAAGCTCGCCGCATATCATATCATCGGTGACGATTTCTTTATTTATACAGTTGTCGCCGAGAATTACATAGTGGTCATCCTTCACATCAATAATACGGTGCATTACATATTTTCCGGAAGGAAGAAGGTATACCGGAACGTCGTATTTTTTAAGGCGTTCTTTATTTTTTATAACGATTATATTGTCCCTTCCCTGATGAAGCATAGGCTCCATAGATATTCCTCGGGTTAGCCCCGTATATGTGCCCGTTTCATCAAGGGCATCTTTAATAGATGAATATTCGCTCATAAAGTCACCATATTATTATAAATTTATATATTTAATTTATTATAACAGATAATAAGCTTTAATGCAATAATTGACAAAGTTAAAAAAGTGTGGTAGTATAATTTGCAATAGAAAACAACGAGAAAGATACGAAGGACCATCTATTGCGGATGGTCTTTTATTTTTACGAAAAAAAGAGGAACTAAAATGAACTATGATTTAATAATTGTCGGATCCGGCCCTGCAGGTATTTTCACGGCGCTTGAGCTTATAAAATTAAAATCAAACAAGAAAATACTTCTTATTGAAAAAGGTAATCCTGTTGAAAAAAGGCATTGTCCAAAAGCTGAAATCGGCAGTTGTGCAAGCTGTAAAAGATGCGCTATCACAACAGGTTTTTCAGGCGCCGGAGCTTTTTCCGACGGTAAGCTCAGCTTAAGCTATGAGGTAGGCGGCGATTTGCCTATGCTTATCGGCGAGGATTTTGCGCAAGAGCTTATTGATTACACTGATAAGATTTATCTTGATTTCGGAGCTGACACAAAGGTTGAGGGTATCAACTCAGGTGACGCAATAAAAGAAATCAGAAAAAACGCTATTAAAGCCGGTTTGAAGCTTGTCGACTGCCCTATTCGCCATCTCGGCACCGAAAAGGCACAACAGCTTTATTATAAAATCCAGACCTTCCTTCAGAACAACAACGTTGATATGATGTTCAACACCGAGTGCAAAAATCTTGTTATAAACGACAATGTATGCACGGGAGTAATAATCGACCAAAACGGTGAGGATGTCACAATTTCTGCTCCTGAAGTTGTAATTGCTACGGGCAGAAGAGGCGCTGACTGGCTTGAAAAAATTTGTGCCGAGCACGATATTGCGCACGCTCCCGGCACAGTTGATATCGGAGTAAGAGTTGAGTGCAGAAACGAGATTATGGAAAAGGTTAACGAGGCTCTTTACGAATCTAAGCTTATCGGATATCCTAAGCCATGGAAAAACAAGGTTCGCACCTTCTGTCAGAACCCCGGCGGATTTGTTGCCCAGGAAAACTATGACAACGACCTTGCAGTTGTAAACGGTCACAGCTTCAAGGATAAAAAAAGCGAAAACACAAACCTTGCAATACTTGTAAGCCATAACTTTACAGAGCCGTTTAATCAGCCGATTGAATATGCACAGAAGGTTGGCGAGCTTACTAATATGCTTGGTGCGGGACATATTCTCGTTCAGCGCTTTGGCGACATACTCGACGGTAAGAGAACATGGCAGCATGAACTCGCAAAGAGCAATCTCAAGCCTACCCTTAAAGACGCAGTTGCCGGCGACATTACAGCAGCAATGCCATACAGAGCAATGACGAATATCATTGAATTCATCAAGATGCTTGACATTGTTGTACCCGGCTTTGCATCAACAGAAACTCTGCTTTACTCTCCGGAGCTTAAATTCTATTCTAACAAAGTAAGAATGGACGAAAGCCTTAACACAAATATAAAAGGACTTCACTGCCTCGGAGATTCATCCGGCTGGACAAGAGGACTTATGATGGCATCCGTTATGGGTGTGCTTATGGGCAGAAAACTCAAAGAAGCGGAATAATTATTAAGGACAGGGTTTGATACCCTACAAATTTAATCAAAAAATAAAGAGTCCCAAAGGACTCTTTATTTTTTGGTGACCCATCGGGGAATCGAACCCCGGACACCTTGATTAAAAGTCAAGTGCT
>DLBD01000148.1 GCA_002494125.1 Ruminococcaceae bacterium UBA7030
CTGAGGCGGCTGAGAAAATGCGCCTGAGCAACGAGCGCAAGCTTGAGGAAATGCGCCTTACCGTTGATGAAAAGCTCACATCCACCCTGACATCAAGGCTTAACTCCTCATTCAAAGCCGTGTCTGACAGGCTTGAAAATGTCAACAAATCAATCGGTGAGATGAAGGAACTCTCCGGCTCAATTACCTCAAATGTCACCTCGCTCAACAGGGTACTTACAAATGTAAAGGCGAGAGGCACCTGGGCGGAGGTTCAGCTCGGCGCGATTCTCGACCAGACAATACCCGGTATGTACGAAAACAATTTCGTCTGTGTGCCCGGTTCACAGGACAGAGTCGAGTTTGCCGTTAAAATTCCGTCGGGCGACGGGATTACCGCCTATCTTCCGATTGACTCAAAGTTTCCTATGGAGGATTACGCAAGACTCAGCACCTATGCCGAAAACGGCGACTTTGCAGGTATTGATGAATCAAGGAAGGCACTTGAAGCAACGGTAAGAAACGAAGCCAAGATGATTAAAAAATATATAAGCCTTCCCGACACAACTCCGTTTGCGGTAATGTATCTTGCAACCGAAGGGCTTTATGCCGAGATTGTTTCGTCAAAAACAGGCATCGCCGAAAAGATACAGGCTGACGGAATACTAATCGCAGGACCGTCGACCATTACAGCGCTTCTTAATTCGCTTGCAATGGGTTTCAGAACTCTTGCTATTAACGAAAAGGCAAACGAGGTTTGGAAAATACTCGGCGTTGCAAAGGCTCAGTATGAAAAATTCGGCGAGCTTTTACAGACTGCCAAGAAGAGGATTGAGCTTGCAGGCAAGGCGCTTGACGACGCAGATTTCAGAAACGAGCAGATACAAAAAAAGCTTAAAGGCGTCGAAGCTCTTGAAGGAGATCTGACAGAATAAAAACTTAATTTGGTGGCAAAATGAACATTATTGTATGCGATGATGACAAATACACACTTGAGCAGGTGCAAACGCTCATTGAAAAGTTTAAAGCAGAATACAACAGAAATGACATAAAAGCAGATTATTTTCTAAATGCAGACGAAGCATTATTAAATAATTTTAAGTTTTATAGCATTGCTATACTTGATATAGAAATGCCAAAAACGAACGGGATTGCACTTGCCCAAGAGTTAAGAAAAAACAATAAACAACTCATTCTTATTTATTTAACTGCTTATTCTCAATATGTTGATGATGCGTTCGACCTAAATGCTTCAAGATTCTTTGCAAAGCCGGTAAATCCAGAACGCTTTTTCAAAGGGCTTAAAGCAGCTGTTGAAAAGGTTGAAAACGCAGAAGTAGAAGTATTTCTAAAGAATTGCGGCAAGACAATAAGGATAGAAGCAAGCGAGATTATACTTATCGAGGTGCACGGTCACGGTACCAAAATCATTACAAAAGACGGAGATTATAATTGCGTTAAGGGTATAAAATATTATGAAGAAAAACTCACGGGGAAGTCATTTGTTTCAACGCATAGAAGTTTTATAATAAACCTCAATTATCTTGCCTCGTATGATAACAATTGCGCATATTTGATAGGCGAATACACTGTACCTATTTCAAGAAGATACAAATCAAATTTTAAGAAAAAGCTTTTAGATTATTTTGGAGAAAAATTATAAGAGATGATTGGTTCAATATTTGATTTTATAATTGAATATTTGTTTTTTTATATATTTTCAAATAAAACAATTAAGGAAAAGAATAATAAAATACTTATTCCTCTTCTCCTTTTTTCTGCATACGCAACATTTGGTACTGCTTATAGTTATTCATGGCATTATCACTTGCTTGGTTTTTTGGTCATTGCTTTATTTTCGCGGCTTTTACTTTCAAAAGAAAAAACATTATTTACCATTTTATACTCTATAATTCACACTTTATTTAACATAATAATCACTTACATAACTGACATAGTATCTTTCAAAGCCGGTTTTAGCAGAATTGTTTTATTTATTCTGCTCAAGGAATTACAGTTAATCATATTTTTAACTGCATCAAATATAATAATATATATAAAAGAAAAGCGCAAATTAAAACTGAATCTATTGTTAATTCTATTATTTCCTTTACTTTTTACATCTGCTATGATCTTGGCACAAGTAGATATAGAAACAAACGGTTTTTATATAATAATATGTATTAATATAACAAGCGTAATACTATCGTCGTTATTATATGTATTATTAGGTAATGAAAAGGTTGAGGATAAGAAGGAATATGACTTCGATGAGCAGTATATATATGTTCTTGAAGAACAGATAACCTCACTTAGCCATGCCATGCACGATGTTAAAAATCATTACAGCGTAATTAAGATGCTTGACAAAACCGAGGAAGTAAAAGAATATATTGAAGAAATAAGCGCTGAGCTGTCAAACGAAAGCGTTGTAATGTTCACCGGAAATAAAGTTCTTGACATATTGCTTAGTAAATATAAAAAGCAATGTGAGGAAAAGAAAATCACGTTTTATGCGGACATACACACAAGCAATTTGAATTATATAGACGACAGAATTCTCACCGGACTAATAAGTAATCTGCTTGATAACGCCGTTCAATCTGCACAATGCAGTCAAGAAAAAAAGATTAATATTTATATACAAAATCATAATGAACTTGATATTTTGACGATTGATAATTCCTGTGACAGCAATTACGAATATGGAGAATATTTACCTACAATAAAAAAGGATTATAAAATGCATGGACACGGTATGCATTTAATAAAAAAATACTGTAAAAAGATAAATGCAGATTACAACCGGCAGTTTTCCAAAGAAAAGCATCTTTTCAAAACGACAATAGTTTTTCACAGAATATAAAACGGACTATCTAAAAGATAGTCCGTTTTTGCGTAAAAAGTGCTCAGTTTTGCATTTTGACTTGACTACTATTGTTAAATAAAGCAATATTTAATTAAGAATCATTGCAATGAAAATTATTTGTTTCAATTCAAGGGGGAGTCAAGAAAACTTTTAAAAAAATAAGAATAAACTATAAGAAAGGAAGAGAAACTCATATGAAATATTCGAGCCATAAAATTCTTTGTTCCATTTTAATTATTACAACCATATTATCTACAGCGCCAATTTTTTCTTTTGCCTGGGAGCATCCGACTGCAGCGTCATACTGTGTTGAAATATACGAAGATCAAGATTATACTTATTCTGGAAGTATAACTGACCCTCATGTTTATTTTGAAGGCAGAAACACCTCCACAACAAAAAGCTTAAGATTTCAACCTCAAAACAAAGCAACCGGCACTTGGGAAACAGAAATGACCTATACAGTTTCAGCCGGCGGTATTCTTTATAAGACTGATTCCGAACACACCTCATCAAATGTTCAACACAGATTAAAGTTAAGTAATACCGCACTTAATCACGGTGTAACTGGCTATGCTTGGGTTTGGTAGTATTAACTCATAAAAAGATCAGAAGAAAGACCCTGCACCATAAACCAGGTGCAGGGCAGATACAGATATGAAAGACATATTAAAAATCGACTTAAAATTATTATTAAAAACTAGATATACTATATTTCCTTATTTGGCAATATTTGTTTTTACAACAGGTATTTATATATCTTGTTTTATAAATTCGTCATTAAACGACATAACAACAACTAATTATGAGATTTATCTTATACGATTATCTCCCTTCTATTTCATAATACATTTATTTACATCATATTTATACACATCAAAAGTAAAGAGAGATAATTTTTCAGAAAGCCTTTATTGCGGCAAAAGCAGCAGCGGTAAGCTTTTGATTTCGCAAATTTCAATAATGCTTATTATTGTTTTTTTAACAAGCATGTTTGCATTTTTTATTTTTTATATATTTTCCTCAAAAGGCTTAAACGGCGCATATAATTACTATATTTTGAAATTAGTATTATACTATTATTTCATGGCTGACACAGCGGCAATATTATTTGGAGCGCTTTGCGCTTGTATGAAGAAGTATTCTTTTGCATATATAATGTTAACGTTATTTGCGCTTTTAACCTCACCGCTAATTATTTATTTTTCGAACTTCATATATGAATCAACCAACATATACATCGGCGATTTTGCAAAGCTCTTAATGCTATATCCGTGGGAGTTCAGCTACATAAACCATCAATTCGGATATCCATCTTTAATAAATCATCTGTTTATACCAAGCATATGGATATTATTATGCATCAATATTATTGCCATATGTCATATAAAACAATTAAAAAAATGGATGAAATGTTTTGCACTCCCGGCATTCTCTTGCTTATTTGTTACATTTCTTTTTCTTGCAACTCTGACTTATTCTGAAGCGCCATATATAATCAACGATCCAAAAATCGGATGGAATAGTGAATACCATTATTATCTTCCAAATGAAAAAGATAAAACGCCGATTCAAATAAATGAACCGGCAAAATTCAAAATTGCCTATTATAACATCAAATTCCGAGTGCTAAATGAGCTTAATGCGGATGTAGAAATAGGAATAACCGATTCTCAAACCAATGAATATAGATTCACATTATATAGGGGTTATAAAGTAAAAGAAGTTCTTAACGAAAACGGTGAAAGCATCAGCTTTATTCAAGACGGGGATTATATAACAGTAACACCATCAAAAACAATTGAGAGTCTGCATTTTACTTATAGCGGTAGTTCAAGCTTGTATCATTCAAATTATGAAAGTATTTGTCTTCCCGGAGGATTTGCATATTATCCGATCAGCGGTTTTCACTACACTTATGACATAGGCAGACAAGGCAGATTGAATGCCGCTTTAGATTACGAAACACAATTCAACGTTGAAATAAGCGGCGCTAAGGAGGTCGTATATACAAATCTTGAAAAAAACGGAGCAACAAATTCTTTCAGCTCAAAGGCAAACGCGCTTACAATTATCAGCAGCTACGCCCTAAAAGAAGCTAACATAGACGGTTGCAGAATTGTTTACTACGAAGGCAAAAATGAGCTTGAGTATATGACTGATTTTGTACTCGATAACATTGATGTTTGTAAAGGCAAAAGCGTAATATGCGTTTTTGTATATGACAATGGTGTTGACGTAAAAAAATCGATTTTTTCAGATCATATGACCATAAAGAATTCTTATGAAATAGGCAGTGTGCCATATTATGATAAGTCATATTCCTATCCGGCTATGGATGTATTTTATCGTTTTTTAACCTACTACAAAGAAAACAGTCAAATTAGACAGTATCTATATCAAATAGAGCAAAACTCTTTGTCTGAAGAAGATAGAATTCATCTTCAAAACGATCCTGATTATTTACTTGCTGAAAAAATACACACCTACTCAGCTGATAAGGTTTACACTGACATTATAAACTTATGTGCAGGTAACTACGGACTGTTTAATTCGACAAAGGAAATTGAACTTATAAAACTAATCGGAGAAGATGAAAACAGGATACTAGACGAGTATTTTGATAAAAACAGGAGTTAGCAGTATGGTTTTGAGTATAAAAAGTCTTAACAAATCATTTGGCAATAAAAAGGTTCTTCAAAACCTGTCATATGATTTCGAAAACGGTATTTACGGATTGCTTGCACCTAACGGAGAAGGCAAAACAACGCTTATTAGATGTATATGCGGTTTATACAACATTAAATCTAAAACAATATTTTTTAACGGTACGCCTATTGAAAAACTAAATACCAACTCAATAAAGATAGGATATCTGCCGCAAAACTTCGGTATGTTTAAGGAATTCACAGTTAATGATATGCTTGAGCTTTGCGCAAACTTAAAGGGAATAAGTAAAAAAGAAGCAATGCCGTTGATTAATGATGTTTTGGAAAAAGTTAACCTCGAGGGAGAAAAAAACAAAAAAGTTTCGGAATTATCCGGCGGAATGATAAGACGAATCGGTATAGCTCAGGCACTACTTGGAAACCCTGATATATTAATATTCGACGAACCTACTGCCGGTCTTGACCCCGAGGAGAGATTGAGATTCAAAAATATTATTTTCCAACTTGGAAGCGAAAAAATAATAATAATTTCAACACATATTGTTGAGGATGTCGAGTCTTTATGCGATAATATTTTGATATTGAAGGACGGAAACGTACTTATAAGCGGAAGTTGTGACAAAATAGCAAATTGCGCAAAGGGAAAGTTATATGTTATACCAAAGGAAGATATTGCAAAGTTAAATGTCCCATTTTCAATCCAAAGATATTTTGAAGCAAACGGCAAAAAATATGCACGAGTTTTATCGTCAGAAAATCTTGCATATGATAAAGCCGAACCAAGTGTCGAGGATGGCTATTTATGCATATTAAAAAGATTTTAACACTTAACTACGAAAGAATACTGATATATATAAAAGCTCAAAAGGCCGTCTTTTTTCTTCCCTTGGTAATAAGCGGGTTGGTCTTGCCTTTTTTCAACATATTATACTTTGAAAAAGGCGTAAGCAATGAATCGTTTGTTGAAAAGGTTACTGAAAGCACTTTACTTTTAATTCCAATTTGCTCGTCAATATCTATTCCTTTTTTGATAAAAGATTGTTTTGAAAGCAATGGGAAAGAAGCTTTATTCGTAAGAAATCACAGCAAAATTCCTTTGGATATGGTGATTCTTTACTTAGTTAACTCACTAATTCTTATGCATCAGTATATCCTATATGAAAGTATTAATACCTTAATGATATATGAAGCAATAAGAATAACGATAGCATCACTCTTCTTTTTTTCAATGGCATTTCTTACGATAGTAATTACCAATTCTTCTATCACAGCAACTGCAATACAAATACTGTATTTAATCATAAACCTTACCCTACAAAGAAGCGAAGGATATAATCCGTTAATATACTATTATCCAACACTTATTAACGGCGAAATGCTTTTTGAACAATGCATTCCAATGTTTATTATCAGCTTATTGCTAATTGTTTTAAGCATAAAAGTTCAAAACAGAAAAACACTATAGAATAACTGAAAAAAAGCAAAGGTGGCCCACAAGTCACCTTTGCTTTTATTTTCTGAATGATTTAAGTAGAGATATTTCTTTCGCCCAGCCGTCAAGCTCGTTTGGAGTTTCGAGGAAAAACGGCAGGTCCTTAAGCGCAGGATGATTAATTATTCTTTCAAAAGCAGCTACGCCTATAAATCCCTCGCCTATTTTTTCATGTCTGTCCTTATGCGAAGCAAGCGGGTTTTTGCTGTCATTTAAGTGAATAGCTTTAAGGCGGTCAAGACCTATGACTTTATCAAAAGAGTCAAGTACTGCGTCAAGATTGTTTACAATATCATAACCGGCATCGTTAACATGGCAGGTGTCGAGGCAGACGCCGATTTTATCTTTAAGCTCCACCCTGTCGATAATTTCACTAAGCTCTTCAAAGCTTCGTCCGACCTCGGAGCCTTTCCCCGCCATTGTTTCAAGCAAAACGGTTGTTGTCATATTCGGCGTAAGAATTGTATTGAGTGCATCGCTTATGAGCTTAATTCCGACATCGGCACCCTGACCTGTATGCGAACCCGGGTGGAAGTTATAAAGCTGATTCGGCGTGTACTCCATACGCATTAAATCGTCCTTAAAAGTGTCGATTGCAAACTGCCTTGTATCAGGATTTGCGCTGCAGAGATTAAGCGTATACGGAGCATGAGCAAGGATTGTGTTAAAACCGTTTTCCTTCATCAGCGAAAGAAACGCGGAAACATCATTTTCATCAATATCCTTTGCCTTTCCTCCCCTGGGATTTCTCGTGAAAAACTGAAAGGTATTCGCACCGATTTCAACTGCCTGATTAAGCATTGCGGTGTAACCCTTAGAGGCGGAAAGATGTGCGCCTATTATAAACATAAATATCTCCTTAATAAGAAGAGGCAGTTAAACTGCCTCTGAATTTTTTTCTTTAATCATATCCTCTTCAGCTTTGCCCGACATAATATATTCAAGCAAATCGGCTACACAACCCTGATTGCAATGGCATGCCTCAAACTTGCATATTTTATGTATTGCAGACGGAGCCTGACCGGCGCAGGCGGGAAGTCCGACGGTTTTGAGCATATCCCAGTCATTATAGTAATCGCCGATTGCAGCAACGTGACTTTTTTCAACGCCGAGCATATCTGCAAGCTTCATAATACCGACGCCCTTGTGCGTATCCTTTTGAAGCATTTCAAGCGTAAGAACAGAGGAACGCATAAAGTTAGCATCCGGGTTTTCCATCTTGTTAATCAGATTTTCAAGTTTAATAATTGTAAACGGATTTGACCAGAAGATAACCTTCATCCAACCGTCTGACGGTATATCGTCAACCGAATTGACATACTCGTATCTCGCCTTGTCAAAATGCATTGTGCTTTTTGAAAGAAGTCCGCTTTTTACGATATAAACATAATCGTCAAAATACACGCCGATGTCGACGCGTTTGAAGATGTCGTCGAATTCCTTTGAGATGTATTTTACAAATTCTCTTCCCTTTTCGCCGATAGTGTTTCGCCACATCATTTCCCTTTTGCGATAGTCGTAAAGGCCCGCACCGTTAAGAACAACGGCAGGCTGGTTTGCGGTAATGCGGTTATAGTTTCTCTCAAGGCTTGACTGAAGTCTGCCTGAAGCGAGAGTGAAGTTTCCGCCGAGGTCCGTAAACCTCTTTATAGCGTCATAGTTACGGCTCGGAAGCTTTCTTAATTTGTTGTTGAGCGTACCGTCAATATCGGATACAACAAGCCAGTTTTCAAATGTTTTTTCCATAGTCATCACCGTTCAAGCCTTTTAAGAAAGGCGGTAAAATAGTCGGGAAGGTCTGTTTTGAACTGCATATATTCCTGCGTTCTCGGGTGGACAAAGCCAAGCTCACCTGCGTGAAGGCACTGGCCGTTAAGAGAGGTAATAACCTTTTTCGGTCCATATACACTATCACCTGCAAGCGGGTGGCCGATATATGCCATATGAACTCTTATCTGGTGTGTTCTGCCTGTTTCAAGAACGCATCTTATATGGGTAAAATCGCCGTAGCGCTTGAGCACCTCATAATGAGTTGTGGCGTTTTTACTGTTTTTATCAGTGACAGCCATCTTTTTTCTGTCCTTCGGGCTTCTGCCTATCGGGGCGTTAACAGTTGCGCTGTCCTCTTTGAAATTTCCGTATGCCACAGCCTGATAAGCTCTGTGAAAGGAATGTTCCTTAATCTGCTCGGCAAGCCCTAAATGTGCCATATCATTTTTTGCAACAATCAGAAGTCCCGAGGTGTCCTTATCAATTCTATGGACAATGCCCGGTCTTATAACTCCGTTAATACCGCTTAAGCTGTCGCCGCAGTGATACAAAAGCGCATTGACAAGAGTGCCTTCATAATTGCCGTTTGCGGGGTGGACAACCATTCCCTTTGCCTTATTTACAACAAGGAGGTCGTCGTCCTCATACACAATGTCGAGAGGAATGTTTTCAGCCTTTATTTCAAGGGGCTTGGCATCCGGAACGAAAAGAGATATTTCATCAGCTTCCCTGCATTTATAATTCTTTGCGACAAGCCTGCCGTCGATTTTCACATTGCCTTCAGATATAAGCTTTGTAATCGCGCTTCGGGTGAAATCAGGCAATTTTTCGGACAGGAGCCTGTCAATTCGCTGCCCCGCCTCTTCGGGTGTGACAGTAATGTTAATATCACGGCTCATTATCCTTCTCCCTGTCGCTTCTTTTCTCCCTGAACATATCGTAAACAAGATATGCAACAAGACTGATTGTGCCGAGAGTTACGGCACAGTCGGCGATATTGAAAACTGCAAAATTCACAAAGGTAGGGTTAATAAAATCAATAACATAGCCAAGCCTTATACGGTCGATAAGATTACCTAAAGCACCGGAAACAAGAACACCGAGAGTCCAAAAAAGCCATAGGTTTTTCTGTGCCGTTTTGCTTTTGAACATATAGACGGTGCAGCCGATAGCAACAACGCCTGTAAGGGCGATAAAAAACCATCTGCCGCCCGAAAGCATTGAAAACGCAACGCCTGTGTTCTGGGCGTAGGTAAATTCGGCAACGCCCTTTATGAAATTTACCGCAGGCTTGCCGTAAAGGTAAAGCCTTGCAAAATACTTTGTTACCTGGTCGAAAAGGACTATCAAGACAATCATCACAACGCACCAGATATTTTTATTTTTAAGTTTCAATAAATCACCTTATATTTATTACATTAAATATAGAAATTCGGGAGGGCGATAAACCCTCCCTTATTAACTTATAAAATTTCTTTCATAACGTCGGCACAACACTTACAAAGTGTAGGATGCTCAGAGTCGGAGCCGACTGTGTCGGAATACTTCCAGCAGCGCTCGCACTTCTCGCCCTCTGCCTTGTCAACAGTAACGCTTAAGCCTTCAACATCGCCCTTAACACTACCTTCACCGCTTTCAACATTAACAGCTGATGTGATGAATATTTCGGGAAGTGAAGCCTCAACGCTCTTTAAGAAGTCGTAAAGCTCGCCCTGTGCAAAAAGAGTAACCTTTGCTTCAAGCGGTTTACCGATAATCTTCTCATTTCTTGCAAGCTCGAGAGCTTTCTGAACGTCGGTTCTTACCTCGTGAATTCTCTCCCACTTTGCAATGAAGTCCTCGTCAGCCTCAATATAGTTCCCGTCAGGAATTTCGTTGAAAAGAGGCGACTGCTTACTTCTGCTTTCATCGTGCGGCATTGCAAGCCAGATTTCGTCGGCAGTAAAAGCAAGGATAGGTGTGAGAAGAAGTGTGAGTGCGTCAAGCACTTTATAAAGAACTGTCTGTGCTGCTCTTCTTGTTGTGCTTGCAGGAGCAGATGTATAAAGTCTGTCCTTGAGCACGTCAAAATAGAAATTACTCATTTCTACAACACAGAAGTTGTGAAGAGCATACGCAGCAGTATGATAATCATACTCATCGTAAGCGTTTCTTGCGGTCTTGATAACCTCGTCAAGCTTCATAAGAGCATACTTGTCAAGCTCCTCAAGCTTGTCGTTTTCAACCATATCGGTATCGGGATTAAAGTCATAAAGGTTACCGATACAGTATCTTGCAGTATTTCTGAGCTTACGGTAGTTATCTGAAATCTGCTTAAGAATTTCAGGGCTGATTCGGATATCGGCGTGGTAGTCAGCGCTTGCAACCCAAAGGCGAAGGATATCTGCACCGTACTTTTTGATTATATCCTGAGGAGCAATACCGTTGCCGAGTGACTTTGACATCTTCTTGCCCTCGCCGTCAACTGTCCAGCCGTGAGTAATAATCTGCTCGTAAGGAGCTCTCTGTCCTGCTGCAACAGCAGTTAAAAGTGAGGACTGGAACCAGCCTCTGTACTGGTCGTTACCCTCAAGATACAAATCGGCAGGGAATTTAAGATAATCACGGCGTTTGCAGACAGCTGTATGTGATGAACCGCTGTCAAACCACACGTCCATAATATCTTTTTCTTTATCAAATGACTGACATCCGCATTTTGGACATTTAGTATTTTCAGGCAAAATTTCGCCGGCGTCATGGTCAAACCACGCGTTTGAGCCTTCCTTACCGAATAAATCGGCAACAGCAAGCATAGCTTCCTTATTGATATAAGGCTCGCCGCAGTCACGGCAGTAGAAGATAGGAATAGGAACGCCCCATTTTCTCTGACGTGAAATACACCAGTCTTTTCTGTCGCGAACCATCGAGGTGATTCTGTCCTTACCCCAAGCAGGAATCCACTCCACGGTATTAATCGCGTCAACCGCCTCATCCTTGAAGTCATCAACAGAGCAGAACCACTGGTCGGTTGCTCTGAACAGAATCGGTGACTTACATCTCCAGCAATGCGGATATTGGTGAATAATCTTTTTAAGAGCAAACAACGCTCCGGAAGCGTCAAGGTTAATCGCAATCTTTTTGTTTGCTTCATCAGTAGTAAGGCCTGCGAATTCGCCTGCCTCTTCAGTGAGAACACCGTCGCCGTTAACAGGGCAAATTACGGGAATTTCGGGATAATTGCGGCAGACATTGTAGTCGTCAACACCGTGACCGGGCGCCGTATGAACGCAGCCTGTACCGCTTTCAAGAGTGACGTGGTCGCCGACAATAATAAGCGATTCACGGTTAAGGAAGGGGTGCTGAGTCTTCATGTATTCAAGCTCACTGCCCTTGACCGTAGCTACTACCTCATAATCTGAAATACCGGCTTCTTCCATAGCGGATTTGTAAAGCTCGGTAGCCATTACATAATATTCGTCGCCGGATTTGATGACGGAATACTCATAACGGGGACCTACGCAAATTGCGACGTTTGCCGGAAGCGTCCATGTGGTGGTTGTCCAGATTACAAAG
>DLBD01000001.1 GCA_002494125.1 Ruminococcaceae bacterium UBA7030
AACAGGTGGCTGCTGCTGATAACCCATATTGTTATTCATCGGCATACCGCCTGCCATACCTGCATTACCGCCGAGAGCCATAACGATTTCATTTGCCATCTGCTCATATCTTCTGAACTCATCGGTATATCTGCTGTCAGGATGTCTGTCGGTAATTTCAAAATTAATCTCGCTGAAATACGGAGAATTAACTGTGATATAAACCTCAATGCTGTACTCGTACTCATAACGAGGAGGGCTATATGACCTTGTGTTACCGTTAGCGTCCTCATCGTAAATTTCATTTTTATCCTCGTCCACCTCATAGCGCACGTTAGAAACCTGTGAAATGTCGATGATATCAGCGTTTTCAGCTCTGAAATCCGATTTTCTGCTTACGACAAACTTTCTCTGTGAATCGTCGATATAAACCTTTGTAGTTGTACCGAGCACTCTTGAAGGATTGAAGTAGTTAAGATTCTGCTTGTTCTGCTCTCTGTACTGGAGCTGCTGTTGAATTTCAGCAACCGTCGACCTCTTGCGTTCGTTAAAAAACGGTGAAAGCTTTTTAGCGCAGTTTGAACAGATTGTACCGTCCTCTACCTTACGGCTTCCGAGCAGACCAACCTTGTCGCCGCAGATAGCACATTCTTTTTTATCAAAAAGTCCCNNGGACAAGAACCCATCGTCCGGAAAGTCCGCTGGTATCCGTCATCCGGCCGCAGCCTGAAAGAGCGAAAACCATAAGGAGAAGCATAAGCATTCCGGGTAAAAACCGTTTTCGAATCGTATTCTCCCCCGGCATGTCACGCTTCTCCTCTCTTCTGGATAAGTTTATGCGATATCGTTTGCGTCAAACGGGTCGCCGCACTGCGGGCAGAACTTAGGAGGATTTGTCGGGTCCTCCGGCTGGAAGCCGCACTTGTCGCACTTATAAAGAGGTGCGCCTGCCGGCTTAGGTGCGCCGCAGTTCATACAGAACTTACCCTGATTTGTAGAGCCGCACTGAGGACACTGCCATCCCTGAGCGTTCTGAGGTGCGGGCTGCGGTGTTCCGCAGTTAGGGCAGAACTTACCCTGTGCCTGTGTGCCGCACTGAGGGCACTGCCAAGCTCCTGCTGCGACAGGCTGCTGCTGCACAGGCTGCTGCTGCACAGGCTGCTGTGCCTGCTGAGCCTGCTGTTGCTGTCCCATAGCAAAGAGGTTTGATGCGGTATTTCCGCCTGCATTCATAGTCATACCCATACCGATAAAGCCACCCATTGCACCATTCGGGTTTGCGCCTGCGCTTCTCATAGCCTCGCCCTGTGACTCAAGGAATACGCCGCCTGCCATACCGGGATTGTTAGCTGATGCAGCACCGCGCTGATATCTCTTGAGATATTCTGCATCCTCTTCGTTCATTACGATTGGGTTAAGAGCAATCTTGACAACCTCAAGACCTCTGTTATCAGCCCAGTCGCCGCGAAGTGCATCGTTCATTGCGTCCTTTAATTCCTTTGCATGTGAAGGAATCTGGCTCGGACGAAGCTCTAAGCCCGAAAGAGCACCTAAGCCCTGCTGAAGAGCGTCGACGAATTCCGTCTTGAGCTGGCCGTCAATCTCTTCTCTTCTGTATTCCTGCTCAACGTTACCGCAAACATTAGTGTAGAAAAGAAGCGGGTCAGTAACCTTGTATGAATATACGCCGCTGCAACGAAGGTCGGTTTCCATATCAAGACCGATTTTTGAATCAACTATACGGAAAAGCACAGGATTCGGTGTACCGAACTTGTTGTCAAGAATTTCCTTTGTGTTAAAGTAGTAAACACGCTGATCCTTTGCGGTGTCACCACCGAAGGTAAATCTCTTACCGATTGTCATAAAGCTCTTTTTGATGTTTTCGCCAAGACTGCCGTAAAAGATTGAAGGCTCAGTTGATGTGTCATATGTAAATTCACCGGGCTCTGCGCAAACCTCGACAACCTTACCCTGCTCAACGATAATCATACACTGTCCGTCTGCAACAGCAATAATAGAACCGTTTGAAATGATGTTGTCACTTGCTTTTGTGTTAGAGCTTCTGCCTGATGTTCTCTTTTGTCCTTTTGTTACAAGGACATCCTTGTCAAGCGCTTCGCAGTAGAAGTATTCTCTCCACTGGTCAGCGGTAACGCCGCCTAATGCGCCGACGCCTGCTTTAATTAATCCCATAGTAAATCTCTCCTTTTAGTTTTTATCCTGCAGTCACCTGCATAACTTTATTATATATTAACTCTATATTCAATTTCAACATATTAATTATTAATATTCTAATAATTTTACATTCTGTCTGCATTTGAAATAAAGTCGTCAATCATCTGTGCAAAGAGCTGATAATTTGACGTATCAGCCGCAAATTCCTTATTTGAATCAACGTCAAGATTGTGCTTCCTGTTTATATAGAAGTTGTAGTAAACGCCGTCAATTTCCGCATAAATGTCGCACTCAACGTTAGGAAAGCGGTTAATCATATGGCAGTAATAGGTGGTTGAACCGATATCAACTGCCGTATACTCGTCGGTATTGTCCTTTCTTGCGTTGAATACCGAGTCGGTAACGTCGCCGTAGGAATAGAATTCGTGAGTGATTGAGTCAATATCAACGCAAGCTTTAACATAAATATCTGCACCGCCGATTTTCTGTTCAGCCGTACCGCTTTCGCCATTAACCTTTACGGTTTCGGGATAAGCGAGAATTCGTGAAGAATCATAAAGCTTGCCGCTTGAGGTTTTAAGCCCGTTAGTGTCATTAAGAGTAACAACGGTGTACTTTTCAAATGCTGTAATAAGCTCGTTCCACTGCTCATCGGTCATATCGTCGTTTATGTATGAAACGGAAATATCAGCGTGGGCATAGCCGTTTAAGAAAGGAATGAATACATCGTAGTCAATTTCCTGACCTGACGAATTGTTATCCCTTGTGTTCTTCGCAGTTTCCTGACCGCCGAGTTCTATCGTTTCAACAGTACCGCTTGACTGATTGAAGGCTGTTTCCTTTGTCGATTCAAGGCAAACGTTTGTATAAACCGAAACAGAATATTTCTGGTAGCTTTCCTTATTTGTAAAGCCGCTGTAACGGTAGCCGTTATCACCGTTTTCAACTGCTTCAAACTCCTGAAATTTCGGAAGCGCCGACGAGAAGGTTATTCCGTAAAAATCATTTGTAAATGATACCTCTTCGTAGTTTTCGGGTATATCTTCTGCAACAGCTGAGGTTTCGCCGTCACTCCCTTTTGAACAGCCAGAAATTGCAACAACGCCGATTATCATAATAAGCGCTAAAATAACTGATAAATGCTTTTTCATATTATTCTTCCTTATGCCCATGGATTTGAGCTTTCAGGCTGTCTTATGCCTGCAAGCAAAAACTGTTCCCAAAGATACCACTTGCCGTCCTTTGCAAGACGAAGCTGTACTGCTCTCGGCGAATCAGCGCCGCCCGAGGTAAGAAACAGCTTTGCGTAGCCCTCGCTCTCGTAAGAATAAGGGTTATCGCTTACTCTTACGGTATAAGGTGTGTTCGGCGTATAGTCATTATCCGGTGTTGCGCCTTCAAAATAAGAGCGTGCAACGTAGTCGTTATCCATAAAACGATCACGGATAAACTGCTTATCCATCGGACTCATTGGTCTCGGCCCTCTTAAATACTCAAGCATTGAAAGTGAAAGTTCTTTGTCGTCAGGATAAACGCAAAGCGCAAGCACTGTCATTGCGGCGGTATCAAACGGGTCGGACAAGCTCGCCTGAGGCAACGCCTTGAACTCGTCGAGTGTTTTCGGCATTGAGCTGAAAACAACATCTGATGTTTTATTCATTATAATTCCCCCTTTGATTTTATCATTTAAGTTATTTAAGTTAACCTATCTTTTCAAGTGTGATGTTCTGGAAAAGGTCAAACATATTTTCATCGTCAACCTCATTAAATGAAATTGAAATAAGGTCGTCGCTTACAGCGGTATAATCTGCAACATAATACTCGGTTGTGTCGCCGTATTCTTCGTAGAAGGTTACAGTTTCCTTGTCGGCTGTAAACCTTACAATCTCATCAAAATCATCAATAGCTTCCTTTGCAAATTCAGGGTCTGCACGAAGTTCTGCTTCAAGACTTGCAAAATCGGACAGCTCAAGAATTTCTGCGTCAGTGTAATAAGCTGCATACTGGGAATACTCAGCCTTAAAATAATTTATAAGCGCACTTTTAAGGTATTCCATATAGCTGTCCATAAATTCGTCGTAAGACTCCTGCGAAAGCTCTGCGTAGCAGGTGCCGTCCTCTTCAAAAACAAAGGTGTAATCAAAGGTTGCGTCAAGAAGCGAATTATCCGCATAAGCCGCTACGTCAGCCGTTGTTTCATCGTTTGCAACATCATCGAGAAGGTACTGGGTATAATCTATCGTAGCAGACCACTCGCCTACAAACTTTTCCTCGGGTGAGGACTTTCCTGCAACGGCGGCAATAATTACCACAAGAAGAATTACCGCTGCTGCAATCGGTATTGCAATCCAAGCCTTTGATTTTTTCTTTTCGGGAGCAGGCGGCGTCATCACAGGCACATAGCCCTGCTGCGGCATAGTCTGATTATACATCGGCTGCGACACGGGTGGCTGCTGCGCCGGTATATGCTCAACAGTCGGTTGCGGCACGGGTGGCTGCTGCATAGGCTGTGTTACCTTTGCTTCAGGTTCTACGGGAGCGCCGCAGTTTTGACAAAAGCCTGCGCCGTCAAGCAAAGGTGCGTTACATTTTTTACAATTCATAATATCTCTCCTCTTGTATTATTATGGTAATTCATTATAACATTTTTATACAACAGCAGTCAATAGTACAAAAAAAGCCGCAGAGTTCGTTAATAACCCTGTGGCTTTTATCATCTTGAAAGCATTGCATAGCGGTGAGGAGGTAATGTAATTACTCCGTTTTCACTTTTACAATCAAAGTAGGGATATGAGTTATCCCACTCCTGTCCGACAACAAGTTTTGACTCCTCGTCGTTGTTATTTACGGCAACAAGCACGCTTTCGTTATCATTTGTTCTTGTGTACGCAACAGCGGATTTTTCGCAGAAAACGAAGTTTATCTCGCCGTCCTTGAAAACACGGCAGCCGTGCCTTATTTCGCCAAGTCGTCTGTACCAGCGAAGAAGCTCGTCGTTAATATTATCCCACTCCATACAAGCACGGTTGAAAGGGTCCTTCATACCCTGCATACCGATTTCATCTCCGTAATAAATTGACGGCACGCCGGGGAGTGTAAACTGAAGAAGCGACGCCATTTTAAGCATTGATACACCCTTGAGATAATCGAAATCGTCAAGCTTATTATGAAGGTGCTGCCACTGTCTGCTTCTACCCTCGCAGTCGGGGCCTGCAAGTCGTGTAATTGCTCTTTCGGTGTCATGGGTGCCTATATGATTCATAAGCACGTTAAGCGACTGAGGCGGGTAGTTTTCAACAATGCTCATAACCGCATTTTCAAAACCCTCACCCGAACCGAAGCGCACGAAATTAAGAATGGCGTCGGCAAACGGATAATTCATAACGCAGTCAAGCTCATCGCCGAGAAGGTACCTTCTCCTCTGCCCGTAAGCAAATTTATTTGTTGCATCCTCCCAAACCTCGCCGAGAATAAGCGCCTCGCTGTTTTCAGCTTTTACAGCCCTTCTCACGTCATCAAGGAAGATGTCGGGAAGCTCGTCTGCAACATCAAGCCTCCAGCCTGCAATTCCGCATCGAAGCCATTTGCGAAGAATTCCGTCTTCACCGCAGATATATTCGCGGTAGCTTTCATCCTCCTCTTTGACCTCGGGAAGAAGCTTGATTCCCCACCACGCATGGTAATCGTCGGGCCAGTCGATGAATTTATACCAGCTGAAATATTCGCTGTCCTTACTGTTATACGCACCGATAGTGTCATATCTGTTATACATATTAAAATATTTACTGTCGCAGCCCGTATGGCTGAAAACGCCGTCAAGTATAACTGAAATGCCGTATTCCCCTGCCTTTTTGCAAAGGTGCTTCAAATCCTCCTGCGTGCCGAGAAGCGGATCTATTTTTTCATAGTCCGCCGTATCGTACCTATGGTTTGAATGGGCTTCAAATATCGGGTTTATATAAATACAGCTTACGTTAAGCTGTGAGAGATAGTCAAGCTTTTGCTCAATACCCTTAAGGTCGCCGCCGAAATAGTCGTTGTTCCAG
>DLBD01000124.1 GCA_002494125.1 Ruminococcaceae bacterium UBA7030
GTTCTTCATACCCTCTCTTACAAGAGCCTGAGCAAGAAGAGTTGCTGTTGTTGTGCCATCACCGGCATCGTCGTTTGTTTTTGACGAAACCTCTTTAACAAGCTGAGCGCCCATATTTTCAAAAGCGTTTTCAAGCTCGATTTCCTTTGCAATGGTAACACCGTCGTTAGTGATAAGCGGTGAACCGTATTTTTTATCAAGAACTACATTTCTGCCCTTAGGACCAAGTGTAATCTTAACAGTGTTCGCAAGCTGGTCAATACCCGACTGGAGAGCCTTGCGTGCCTCCTCGCCGTAAATAATATCCTTTGCCATAATTAGTCACCCTTTCAATTCTTATTCAACAATTGCGAGAACATCTTTTACCGAAATGATTGTGTATTCAACTCCGTCAAGCTTAACCTGAGTACCCGAATACTTACTTACGATAACCTTGTCGCCCGCTTTAACGGTCATTGGATTTTCCTCTGTGCCGTTGCCGACAGCGATAACTTCGCTGATTTCCGGCTTTTCCTGTGCAGAAGCAGCAAGAATAAGTCCGCTTTTTGTTGTTTCCTCTGCCTCGACAGATTTAAGTAAAACTCTGTCTGCAAGTGGTTTAATAGTCATAAATATCACCTCTGAATATTGATTACTTTTTGTAATTAGCACTCTTCGCTTACGAGTGCTAACAAATACTATTTTAGCAACTTTTTTCCATTTGTCAAGCATATTAACAAAATGTTTATAAAATATGCATATAACTATGCATAAAATTATCGGAATGATAACATCCCGATAGTTTTAATCAGTCTATCAGGCAAACTGCATGTGCAGCTATGCCCTTCTTTTCACCTGTAAAGCCAAGACCTTCTTCGGTTGTTGCTTTAACAGATACACAGTCTATACTTATGCCGCAAGCATCGGCAATATTCCTTCTCATTTCTTCAATATATGGTGCCATTTTCGGCGTCTGAGCGAGAATAGTAGCGTCAATATTTGAAATTCTGTGTCCCTTGTTTTCAACAAGCTTTACCACCGCTTTAAGAAGCTCAAGACTGTCTGCACCGCTCCACTTTTCATCGGTATCGGGAAAATGCTTTCCTATATCTCCGAGCGCTGCCGCTCCGAGAAGCGCATCGCTGACAGCATGAAGAAGAACGTCTGCGTCGCTGTGACCGAGTAGTCCGAGCTTGCTCGGAATATCGACGCCGCCTATTATACACTTTCTTCCTTCGACGAGCTTATGAACGTCGTACCCGTGACCTATTCGCATTAAGCTTCCCCCTTTGTTCTCAAAATCGACTCGGCAACCGCGATATCCTCCGGTGTTGTGATTTTTATATTGTCAAAGCTTCCCGGGATAACGTAAACATCCTTGCCGATGTTTTCAACAAGTGCGCAGTCATCCGTAAAATCAAGATTGTTATTATTTGCAGTTTCAAGCGCCTGCCTGTAAAGTTCAAAATTAAATATCTGCGGCGTTCTTATTGCAACAAGAGTTCTCCTGTCGGGAGTGCTGACAATTTTCAACCCCTTATCTATGACCTTAATTGTATCCTTTACGCCGACGCCTACAGCGGCTGCGTCTTTTTTTATTGCCATATCAAGTGTTTCTTCTATCTCCTGCCTTGAAACAAGAGGTCTTGCACCGTCATGAATGATTATGAGATTGCAGTCGTCAATAACCTCAACAGCGTTTGAAACGCTTTCCTGACGAGTTTTACCGCCAAAGCAGTATGAGATGTTGTATTTATTCAAAACTTCCTCAAAGCTTTCTAAATCCGTCTTGCGGCACACCACCATTACCTCATCAACACGAGGGACTGAAATAAAAGCTCTTACCGTTCTTTCAATAACAGTCATGCCATTAATTTCCAAAAGCAATTTACTTTTTTTGCTTTTCATTCTTGTACCGTCGCCTGCGGCAAGAATTACTGCTACATTATTCATCTTTAAGTAGTTCAACCTCCTCACGAACCGGAGTTGCAAATTCAGTATTATATGTTTCGTAAATTACAAATCCGGGCTTTGCGCCGTTTGGTTTTTTTATATTTTTCACAAGAGTATAGTCAACCGCTACGTTTGAAGATTCCCTTGCCTTGCTGTAATACGAAGCAATAACAGCGCAGTCGTGAATAGCAGTGTCGGTAATCTCCTTGCCTGAGGTTTCGCAGATAACGTGACTTCCTGCACAGTCCTGAGTATGAAACCAGGTATCATAGTTTTTCGCTGTTTTCATAGTAAGGCGGTCGTTCATAACGTTGTTTCGTCCGACATATACGTTAAACCCATCCCGTGTAACAAAATGCATCGGCTTAAGCTTTTGCGCTTTCTGCCTTGTATTTCTGTTATTTTTAATATATCCCTGTTCGGCAAGCTCCTCTTTAATTGCAGTTATTTCGCCGTCAGTTTCTGCACGGGACAAGGAGTCAAGCACGGATTCAAAGTATTGAGCCTCAGCCTCTGCCATGGAAATAAAATCAGATAGCTTACTTTCAGCGATTTGCTTTTTACGATATTCCTTGTAATACTTCTGTGCGTTTTGTGACGGAGTCAGTGTGACATCAGCAGGAATCCGAACAACAGAATTATTATCATAAAAATTTTCAAGCTCATAAAACGGCGAGCCTTTTTCGAGTCGGTACTGATTAGAGCTTATTAGGTCGCCGAATATTTTATAAAGCTTTTTGTCCTTACATTCTTCAAGCTCAAGTCTTCTCGTTTCGGCTTTTCGTACCGCTCTTTCCTGTAGTGTTGTCAGAGTTTTGAACAGGTCGGCGCTCCTCGCTCTGATACGCATTAGACGTACCTTTTCATAATAGAAATAGTCAAGAAGCTCGGAAAATGTGTCAAAGTATTTAAGTTTAGCCATATCGCCATACTGTTTAATGTCAATAAAGGCAAAGTCCTTTGGTATATCAACAATCACGGCGCAGGGTACCGGATTTTCGCAAGCCGTTTTGAAATTGTCAAGACTCAACCCATTTTCAATCTCACGGCAAATAATCGGCGAAACGCCTTTGAGCGTATCCATAGAAGCTTTATAAATACCCTTCTGTGATGTGCTGATTCTTCTTTTTATTTCGTCAAAATCGTCAGTAAAAATATTCAGCTTGTCCTGTTGCGGCGGCGTCTGATAAGTTACACCGGGCAGAACAGTTCTCACCTGCGACTTGCTCTCATCAACACGCTTTAGTGAGTCAATAATCTTATCATTTTCATCAACGAATATGATATTCGAGTATCTGCCCATTATTTCTATAATAAGAGAATATGAGCGCTTGTCGCCAAGCTCATCGGTGCCCGTAAAATTAATTCTTACAATTCTTTCAAGGTTATCTTGTGTAATGCCGGTTATCCATGTGCCCGTAAGCCTTTTGCGAAGAAGAAGGCAAAGCATAGGAGGCTTTGACGGATTTTCCGGCGGATAGTCGGTAAAATGAATTCTGGCGCTGTCAGCATTGCATGACAAAAGAAGCCTGCCGCTACCCTCTCTTGAACGTAGGTTGAACACAAGCTCATCCTTTGACGGCTGATAGATTTTATCAACACGGCTGTCAACTGCCCTTTCGGCTATTTCATTTTTCAGATGGTAAAGAAATATTCCGTCAAGTGCCATAAATTATAATCCTATTATATATTTCCTTTCGGGAGGTGTCAGAAATTCAACATCTGTAAAAAGCTGTTCAAGCTTATCTTTAAGTTTAAGAAACGGTTTGTTCTCGCTTTCAAAATGCCCGAGACATAAAACCGCTTCTCCCCTTTCGGCGCAGTCAAGCATTTCGTGGTATTTCATTTCGCCAAGCACAAAGCAATCTGCGTTTTCAAACGCAAGAGTGGTGAAATCGCCGCTTGCACCTCCCGCAGTTGCAACTCTTTTAATTATTTTATCAGTGTTAGTAAAAGTCGTTTTATCGCTGTCAAAAAGCGTTGAAGCAAGCTCGGCAAGGTCGTCAATGGACATTTCGCAGTTCAGATTTCCCACAGCGATATTGCCTCCGTCAATGAGCTCAACATCTTCAAGCAAAAGGATTTCAGCCATTTTTTCGGCTATGCCTTCGTTCGCTTTATCAAAGCAGGTGTGGGTACTGATTTGTGCAATATTATTTTTTACAAGTTCATACACGGCACTTCCTTTTTGAACACAGTCAATGCCGCCGAAAATTACAGGATGATGAGTTATAAGCAAATCAGCGTTAACGGATTTTGCATAGTTAACTGCATCAAGCGTTGCGTCAAGACTCAAAACGGCGCACTTAACCTCCTTACGAAAATC
>DLBD01000086.1 GCA_002494125.1 Ruminococcaceae bacterium UBA7030
CACTATGATTTTTATGGGCGTGAAGTACCGGAAGGAAAAAAAATGATTACTTTTTTATGTGAATTTACAAATAATGAAAACTATACAATCAATATATTGAACATCGATAATGTTAGTAATCAAAATTTTGAAATAACGTCTGATAGTTGCTTGGAATGGGAGCCAACATGTCCGATTTCATCAGGGGAAACAATTAGTTGTAATTTGTATTGTTTCGTCGATGAAAGCATGACTGATGAAGAAATATCAGAAGAATTAAAAAACACAACTTTTACATTTTCATGTTGTGATGTTCCGGAAAGCGGATACGGTCATGCCCATTACTTTAGCGCCCAAACAAATACTGTTATGTAGGTGATTTTAATATGAAAAAAATTGCTAAAATTGCTATTGTTGAAATAATCAATGTATTATTAATAATAGCAATAATCGGCTGTTATAACCCTGCCGGTTTCGGTTGACAAAACGATTAGCGAGGAGGGGCTCAAATCAATTCCTGAAGAGCTTCCGAAATCTGTTGACATAAGCGCCGACAAAGAGAGCGACTCCAATAAATTAATGGATTATTATTTTTACAGACAACCGGTACAATGTGAATTAACAGATGAGGATTATTCAACTAACGAGTTCGTTTTTTCATTAGGATTCATATAAAAGAGGTGGCATGCTATGAAAAAATCTATTATAACAGACGTTGTATTATTAATAACGGCGATTATTGTTGACACGTTGTCGCAGCTTGCAAACGTTACTGCGTACGTATATCATTTTACATCAAGCAGTAATCTTAATATCGCTGTGATATTAAGAGCAATAAGCATTGTGCTCTTTTTGTCCTTTGCTGTTTTATTGATATATATTATTGTATCAAAAGTGAAGAAAGAGCTTAATTTGCAGCGTTTTGAAAAGAAATTGCTTTTGTCCGTTTTGTGCGTGATTATCGCAGTCTGCGTTATATCACCTGCAGTAGTTCAGATTAATTACAAAGACTATGGCGACGATATTGCGCAAAAGCTGAAAAGCAGCGAAGAAGTTACCTATGTTCACGACGGCACAAGCGTCAGCGAAACGGGAAAGTCGTTATTTAGCAACAAAACCGTATCCTTAAGGATTGATAATCAGGAGGGCCCGATAGGCGTTGCGGATTTCATTTCCTCAAACAGCGGCTTGATACTTAAGCAGTACATAATGCAATATAAATTTTTCCACGCCGACAATTTTGAAGAGGTAACGTATAAAGACTTAACAATCAAAAAGCACTATTATAAAAGCAATTTTGACGATTTGAACGCAACGTATGACGTTGAAATTGACAGCACAAGCGAAACGTATCTTTATATGATTGAGGACGGCGACAATATTTTTTACTACGAAAGCTATAAAATAATTACCGATAACAATGCAATCAATCCTGATGAGGATTTAGAAAACGTATATCAGATATACAGTATAGTTTCAGATAAAACTGCATAATAAGTATTAAACGCACAAACCGCCTGCGATGTAAAGTCGCCGGCGGTTCTTAATTTATATATTATATTATATTGCATATTTAATATATTTATGGTATAATGAACCGAAAATATTATGGAGTAGTGTAAATGATTATTCTCGGTATTGACCCGGGCTACGCAATAGTCGGCTGGGGAGTTCTTGAATATAAGGCAAATAAGTTTCGTGTTCTCGGCTACGGCGCTATTACGACTGATGCGCACACGCCGTTTCCTCTTCGCCTTCAGACGATTTATAACGATATGTGCTATCTTTTTGAAAAGTATAAGCCTGAGGTTATGAGTATGGAAAAGTTGTTTTATAATAACAATGCGAAAACAGTTATTGACGTAGCGCAGGCGAGGGGAGTTATAACCCTTTCGGCGCAGAACTACGGCGTTGATATTTTTGAATACACACCGCTTCAGGTAAAGCAGTCCGTTGTCGGCTACGGCAGGGCTGAAAAAAAGCAGGTACAGGAAATGACGAGAGTTATGCTCGGTCTTGATAAAATACCAAAGCCCGACGACACAGCCGACGCTCTTGCTATGGCTATCTGCCACGGTCACAGCTCGGGCTCGCTTATGAGAGGTATCAGATAATGCTATATAACATAAAAGGAACGTTAACAGTCACAGACGTAAATTTCATTGTTGTTGAATGTGGCGGAGTCGGCTTTAAGTGCTATTCAACGCTTAACACAATTAAAACCATCGGCAAAACCGGCAGCGAGGTTAACGTCTATACATATCTTGCAGTTCGCGAAGACGCAATGGATTTATACGGTTTTGCAAGCCTTGCGGAGCTTGAAGCCTTCAAACTTCTTATAACCGTTTCGGGAATCGGTCCAAAGGCGGCGGTTGCTATTCTTTCTGAGCTTACGCCTGACAAGCTTGCTCTTTGTATTGCTTCAGGCGATTCAAAGTCTATAACAAGGGCACAGGGAGTCGGCAAAAAAACAGCAGAAAGGGTTGTGCTTGAGCTTAAGGACAAGATGGGCTCTATCGCTGCGGGCGATACGGCTTCCGTAATATCCGGCGCCGCTTCTGTTGCCGAAAGCTCAAATACTGCTGAGGCTGTTGAGGCTCTTGTTGCTCTCGGCTATTCCCAGTCAGACGCTGCCGTTGCAGTCGGCGCTATGGATAAATCACTCTCGGTTGACGAAATGATAAGGCTCGGCTTAAAGCAGCTTGCAAGAAATCTTTAGGAGGTAAGAGCATATGCAGGAAACTGAAATGGATTTTGAAAACAGAATAGTTACCTCTGATTTCACACCCGAAGACAACGATATTGAAAATTCGCTTCGCCCGAAATTCCTCGAGGATTATATAGGACAGGAAAAGGTCAAGGAAAACCTAAAGGTTTATATTGAGGCTGCAAGAGGCAGGGGAGAAGCGCTTGACCACGTGCTTCTTTACGGTCCTCCCGGACTTGGTAAAACCACCCTTGCGGGAATTATCGCAAACGAGATGGGCGTTAATATAAGGGTTACAAGCGGTCCTGCTATTGAAAAGCAGGGCGACCTTGCGGCTCTTCTGACAAATCTTCAGGAGGGCGATGTCCTCTTTATCGATGAAATTCACAGGCTCAACCGTCAGGTTGAGGAGGTGCTCTATCCCGCTATGGAGGACGGCGCTCTTGATATAATTATCGGCAAGGGACCGTCTGCGAGGTCGATAAGGCTTGACCTGCCTCATTTTACACTTATCGGTGCAACCACGAGAGCAGGACAGCTTTCGGCTCCGCTTCGTGACCGTTTCGGCGTAATCTTCAGGCTTGAGATGTATACAAAAAAAGAGCTTGCCGAGATTGTAACGAGAAGTGCAGGTATTCTTGAAATACCGATTGACGCTGATGGCGCTGCGGAAATTGCTTCTCGTTCAAGGGGTACTCCCCGTATAGCAAACAGGCTTCTTAAAAGAAGCCGTGACTTTGCGCAGGTTAAGTATGACGGAGTAATCAGCCGTGAAGCGTCAATAGATGCTCTTGACAGAATGGAAATTGATTTCCTCGGCCTTGATAATATTGACAGAGTTTTGCTTGAAACTATGATAAAAAATTATAACGGCGGACCTGTCGGACTTGAAACCATTGCAGCCGCAATCGGCGAAGAAGCGGTTACAATAGAGGACGTGTATGAACCATATCTTATGCAGATAGGTTTCCTTTCCCGCACGCCGAGGGGAAGAATGGCAACCGCTCTTGCGTATAAGCATCTTGGCTTTGAGCAGGACGGACAGCAGACATTACTATAAAGATAATATGATTTAAGGAGATATAATATGGGTAGATTATTCGGAACAGACGGTGTAAGAGGCGTTGCAAACAAGGACCTCACACCTGAACTTGCACTTCAAATAGGAAGAGCGGCGGCAATGGTGCTGATTAAAGAAAGCAATTCTAAAAAGCCGACAGTTTTAATCGGTAAGGATACAAGAGCTTCCGGCGATATGCTTGAGGCAGCGCTTACAGCCGGCTTTACGTCGGTTGGTTGCAACGTGCTTTCGGTCGGAGTTGTGCCGACTCCTGCAGTTGCGTATCTTACTGTTGAATACGGATGTGAGGCAGGCGTTATGATTTCCGCTTCTCACAACCCTTGTGAATATAACGGTATTAAGATTTTCCAGAAAACAGGTTATAAGCTTGACGACGCTATTGAAGAAGAGATTGAAGCAATCATACTTGATAACGCAGAGGAAATCCCCGTAATGCTCGGCGGTGATGTCGGCAACAGCCTTTACTGCAAAACTGCTGTTAAGGATTATGTTGACCACGTTGTTTCAACAGCGTCTGTTCGCTTTGACGGGCTTAAAATCGCACTTGACTGCGCTAACGGCAGCTCTGCAGTATGCGCTAAGGAAATATTCACAAAGCTCGGTGCTAAATGTCTTATGCTTTCAGACACTCCCGACGGCGTAAATATTAACGACAACTGCGGTTCAACCCACCCCGAAGAGCTTATGAACTTTGTTAAGGATGCAGGTCTTGATCTTGGACTTGCATTTGATGGCGATGCGGACAGAATGCTTGCGGTTGATGAAAACGGCGAGCTTGTTGACGGTGACAAGGTTATCGCAATCTGTGCAGACAGAATGAAAAGTGAAGGCAGACTTAATAAAAATACCGCAGTAGTTACGGTAATGAGTAATATGGGCTTCTTTAAGTTCTGTAAGGAGAAGGATATCAACTGCGCAAAGACTGCAGTCGGCGACAGGTACGTGCTTGAAAGAATGCTCAAGGACGGATACAATATCGGCGGTGAGCAGAGCGGTCATGTTATCTTCCTTGATTATGCAAGCACGGGCGACGGCGAGCTTTCGGGCGTACAGCTTGTGGAAACAGTTGTAAAGTCAGGTAAAAAGCTTTCGGAGCTTGCAAAAATTATGAGAGTATATCCTCAGGTGCTCATTAACGTAAGAGTCAGCGACGAGGGCAAGAAAAAGTATAATAATGACGAATATATAATTTCTGCCGTTCAGCAGGCTGAAATGGAGCTCAATGGCGAAGGAAGAGTGCTTGTCCGCGTAAGCGGTACGGAGCCGCTTATCCGAGTAATGCTCGAGGGCAGCGACATTGATATGATAAAAAGACTCGGAAACGAAATTGCAGACGTAGTTAAGGAAAGATTAGCATAATGAGATATTCTACAGACTGGGTTGATTACGAGCTTATTGACTGCTCGTCGGGTGAGAAACTCGAAAGATGGAAAAATGAAATACTGATTCGACCTGACCCGCAGGTCATCTGGCGAAGTGAAAGAGAGCATAAGCTCTGGTACCAGCCTGACGCAAGATATATGCGTTCAAGAACAGGCGGCGGAAGATGGCAGGAATACAAGCATCTTCCTCCTGCATGGCAGGTAAGATATAAGGATCTCACCTTTAATGTTAAGACAATGGGATTCAAGCATACCGGCCTTTTTCCCGAACAGGCTGTCAACTGGGATTTGACAAGAAAGCTCATCAGGGAATCCGGCAGGAGTAAGGTCAAGGTATTAAACCTCTTTGCTTACACAGGCGGTGCAACGGTTGCTTGCCTTAAGGAACGTGCAAGCGTTGTCCATGTCGATGCATCAAAAGGTATGGTGCAGTGGGCAAAGGAAAACGCTGAGGCGTCCGGTGTTAAAGACGCCGATGTGCGCTGGATTGTCGACGACTGTATGAAGTTTGTTCAGCGTGAGATAAGACGGGAAAACAAGTATGACATAATTATACTTGACCCTCCAAGCTACGGCAGGGGTCCGAAGGGCGAGATATGGCACCTTGAGGAGAGTATTTATGATTTTGTAAGCCTTGTTTCACAGCTTATATCCGATAAACCGATTATGGTGCTTCTCAATTCATACACAACAGGTCTTTCTGCGTCTGTTATGAAATATATTATGGAAGATATTATTGTCAAGAAATACGGCGGTAAGGTGGAGTGTGATGAAATTGGTATTCCCGTTTCATCAAACGGCAGAGTATTACCTTGCGGCAGCTCGGCAATATGGACTAAATAATGGAAAATATTATAGAGTTTAAGGACGTCTGCTTTTCCTACTATGTTGATGCTGACGCTTACGGCGACAGACAGGAGGAAAAGAAGGTTATTGAAAACTTAAATCTTAATATAGAAAAAGGCAGTTTTGTTGCTGTGCTCGGACATAACGGCTCAGGTAAGTCAACAATCGCAAAGCTTACAAACGGAATACTTTTTGCCAAGAGCGGAAGCGTTGTTGTAGACGGACAGACTGCAACTGAAGACGACAGCATTTTCGATATAAGGCGGAAGGTTGGAATGGTCTTTCAAAACCCTGACAATCAGATTGTTTCCTCAATAGTTGAGGAGGACGTTGCCTTCGGAGTTGAAAATCTCGGCATACCCTCAGACGAGTGCAGAAAAAGAGTTGACGAAGCTCTCAAAACCGTCGGTATGTACGAAAAGCGCCTTTCTGCTCCAAACAAGCTTTCAGGCGGGCAAAAGCAGAGGGTTGCAGTTGCCGGAATTATCGCAATGAAGCCTATGTGTATCGTCCTTGATGAGCCAACTGCCATGCTTGATCCAAGCGGCAGAGAAGAGGTTATAAGAACAATAAAAAAGCTTAATCGTGAAGAGGGAATAACAATTATCCTTATCACTCATTATATGGACGAAGCGGTTGAGGCTGACAGGGTTGTTGTTATCGACGAAGGTAAAATAGAAATGGACGGCACACCGAGAGAGGTCTTTTCACAAATACAAAGGCTTAAAGAGCTCGGACTTGACGTTCCTCAGGCAACTCAGCTTGCAAAAAACGCAGGGCTTGGAAGCTCAGCAGTGCTCAATACCGACGAATGTGTTGAGCTTATTATGTCAAGGCTTGGAGGATAGCAGATAATGGCGTATCTTGTCTGTGACAATATTGAATATCTTTACGGCGCAGGAACTCCGTTTGAAACCTTTGCAATAAAGGGTGTGTCAGCTCAGCTTGACAAAAATGAGCTTGTCGGAATAATCGGTCATACCGGTTCGGGTAAGTCAACGCTTATTCAGCATTTTAACGCTCTGCTTGAACCGAATAAAGGCAAGGTTATAGTTGACGGTAACGATATCTGGGCAAAGGAAAATAAAAAGAATATCAGAAATGTTCGCTTTTTGGTGGGACTCTGTTTTCAATATCCCGAATACCAGATATTTGAAGAAACCGTTTACAGCGAAATTGCCTACGGTCCCAAGCAGATGGGACTTGACGAAAATGAAATTGACAGACGTGTTCGTGAGAGTATGGACTTTGTAGGAATGGATTTTGAAGCTTATTCAAAGCGTTCACCGTTTGATATGTCCGGCGGTCAAAAACGAAGAGTTGCCATTGCGTCAATTATTGCTATGGAGCCCGAGGTTCTTGTGCTTGATGAGCCTTGTGCAGGTCTTGACCCTAAGGGAAGAGAAAGAGTTTTATCCCTGATAAAAAACTATCAGAAAAGTAAGGGGAACAGCGTTGTTCTCGTTTCACATTCCATGGAGGACGTTGCCAAAATCTGCTCAAGAGTAATTGTTATGAATAAGGGTGAGATTGCCTACAGCGGCAGCGTTTCTGAAGTCTATTCCCACTCAAAAGAGCTTAAGGAAATGGGGCTTAATGTTCCTCAGGTAACAGAGATTTTTCTTAAACTTAAGGAAAATGGTGTTGACTGCAGTACTGATATTTATACAGTTGAGCAGGGAGTGGAGCAGCTAAAAAAACTTTTGGGGGAAACTTCTTATGATTAAAGACATCACTATCGGTCAGTTTTTTCCCGGAAATTCTTTTCTTCATAACCTTGATGCGAGAATGAAAATTGTTCTGACAATTGCACTTGTTGTTGCAATATTTATATGCAGCAACTTCTTTTCACTCGGCTTTTTCGTCCTTGTGACAATTCTTCTTGTTGCGATATCCGGTATTCCCGTAAAAACTATTCTCAAGAGTATAAAGCCGCTTGCAATAATAATTACTATCACAGCACTGCTCAACATCTTTTACGGTAAGGGTGAAGCGCTTGTAAGCCTCGGAAGGTTTTCAATCACAGCTGACGGAATTAAAACTGCCGTATTTATGGCGTTCCGTATTATTCTTCTTGTTGTAGTAAGCTCACTTTTGACTTATACAACGTCCCCAACCCAGCTTACCGACGCGCTTGAAAGGTTGATGAAGCCGCTCAAAATAATGAAGATTGATACCCATGCAATATCAATGACTATGACTATTGCGTTGAGATTTATACCAACTCTTCTTGAAGAGGTGGATAAGATTATGTCAGCTCAGAAATCAAGAGGAGCTGACATAGATACAGGCGGGCTTGTAAAAAAGCTGAAAGCGCTTGTTCCGGTTCTTATTCCGCTATTCGTTTCCGCCTTCAGAAGAGCTAATGACCTTGCATATGCTATGGAGTGCAGATGCTATCGCGGCGGCGAGGGAAGAACAAAGATGAAGGTAATGCGCCTTGGCGCAAGGGATGTTGCCGCTTTAATCTCAACCTGTGTGATTATTGCAGGAATAATATTGATGAATATTTATCTTAAAAATGTAATATAGAATTATGAGAAATCTGCTTATAACAATTCAATATGACGGAACCCGTTACCACGGCTGGCAGGTGCAGAAAAACGCACTTTCTGTGCAGGAGGTTTTTCAAAATGCAGTTGAAAAGGTTTTTCTCAAACGCCTTGATGTAAAGGGCTGCAGCAGGACTGACACGGGCGTTCACGCAAATATGTACTGCCTTACTCTTATGACGGATATGAAAATATCCGACGAGGGAGTTATTATGGCGCTTAACACGCATCTTCCCGATGACATCGCAGTAATTGACTGTATCGAGGTTGATAAGGACTTTCACCCCCGCTATTCCTGCAAATCAAAGGAATATGTTTATAAGCTTTATAACGGTAAAAGACCTAATCCGTTTTATTCAAAATATGCCCTTCACTATCATCGTGAAATTGATGCTGATTATCTTAATGAAGAGGCGCAGGCGTTTGTCGGCACATACGACTATCAGGCTTTTTGCTCGTCAAAGACAGATATTGAAGATACTGTAAGAACAGTTAAATCCTTTTCTGTTTGGCGTGAGGGTGATATGGTCTTTTTTAAGGTGGAGGCTGACGGCTTTCTTTACAATATGGTGCGAATTATGGTTGGAACGCTCCTTTTTGTTTCCGAAGGGAAGATTAAATCAGGTGAGCTTAAATCCGTAATTCTTTCAAAAGACCGTTCAAAGGCAGGTAAAACCGCACAGCCGCAAGGGCTTTATCTTAACAAGGTTAATTATTAAAGGTAGCTTATGAGTTCAAATCAAAGAGAAATCCAGCGCAGCGACAGGCGTGCGCAAAAGGAAAGAAAAACAAAAAGAATAATCTGGATTATTCTCATATCGCTTATTGTCATACTCGCAATAATGAAAATATTTGAGTTTAACGTCAATTCGGTTAAAGAGCGTTTTACTGACGACGACGGTAACTTCAGCATTAGCGAGGGCGTTGAGGGTTCAAATTTCCCTTATAACCTTGACTCAAGCGAGAATGTTGTAATAAAGAATATTAACAATAAAATCGGTATATTAACCCCCACAACGTTTACTGTTATCAATAGTGCTGATGCAAGCGCCGAATACTCTTTCGACCATGGTTATTCAAACCCCGTGCTCGAATCAGAGGGTATTTATACGGTGATTTATGACAGAGGACAGAGTAAGTATCGTCTTGATACAACAAGCGACAGCGTTTATTCAGAAACTATAGACAATTCAATTTTATGCTGTTCGCTTACCAAGGGAGGAACTGTTGCCGTAGCTTCAACGTCGGAGAAAAAGCTTTGCGAGATAAATGTGTTTACGCGTTCTCTTAAAAATATATCTACAATCGAAATTTCAGAGGGTTATATTATCGACATTGCTATTAGCGACGATGCTAAAAAAGTTGCCTGTGCGATAGTAAACAGCGAAAACGCAAACCTTATCACAAGCGTTTATATATACGATGTAAGTAAAGGCGAATGTATAAAAACGGTTGAGCTTCCGCAAGGTTCAATTGCCGACCTGAAATATTCCGGAAGCAACATTATCACTCTCGGAGACACCTATCTCGGAGTGATTAAAGGCGGCGAATATAAGAGCGTTTATGAGCAGGGAACAATATCCGCAACAACTTATTGTTATACTCCTGCAGGCGAGCTTGTTGTTGCCTTTGGCTCTTACAGTAATTCTACTGAGAATACAATTGCACTTGTAAAGCCTAACGGCAGAGTTAAAAGCGAGCTTACCTTTAACGGAATAATTAAGGATATTTCAGCCTCGTCAAATATTGTAAGCGTTCTTACCGGAAACGGTATTTCGGGAATTGTATTTTCAAGCGGTGAGGTAAAGGAGAATATTGAAACTGACGACAGTGTAAAATCTGTTCTCCGTATTGGCTCGACGGTATACGTTCAAAAGCAGTCCCTTATTGACAGATGTGATATAAATGCAGATTAATATTATTGATATAATTATAATTGCCTTGTCGCTGCTGCTTGTTGTAGCAGGGTATTTCAAAGGACTTTTCCTCTCTATTGTCGGGATAATGAGATTTGTTTTTGCAGTACCGCTTTCCTTTTTTGTAAGCGACAATTTTTCACAAGGCGTTTATGACGGATTTGTCCGTTCCTACGCAGTTGAAAGAGTAGGAGAGAGGATATCCTCCTTTGGCAGTATTGACGAATATACAAACAAGCTCAGCGAGTCGTCGAGCATTGTTTCCGCTTTTATTAAGCAGGGACTTGGTTCGCTCTCACTTGAAAGTCTTACTAATGAAAAGGCTGCGGCAATGATTGTTGACAATCTTCTTGAGTCGGCGCTGATAACAGTTATTAAGGTTTGCCTTTTCGTTTTGACCATGCTTGCGTTTTATCTTATAACATCACTTATAATTTTAATAATCAGGCACTTTTCAAAAAAAGATAAAACGCCTCTTAAAACTGCAAACCGCTTTTTCGGCGCTGTATTCGGTGCAGTAAAAGCGCTGATGCTTGCGGTGGCGTTTTCGCTTGTCGCAAAGGCACTTTTGTCAGTCGACTTTCTTTCCGGCTACAAGATTGTCAAGGTGCTTGATAACAGCCTGATTATTGATTATATAAATAATACGGTTTCACTTATAAATTATCCGGAGGTATGAAAAGATGAGTGACTTTAATAAGAATATAAAGGATTTATTTGAAGGCTGGAACACAATTCCAAATTGGCTTTGCTTTGCAAGAATTGCATCAATTCCTGTTTTTAGTGTACTTTTTATTAAGGAAAAGTACATAGCAGCTTTTGTCATAATGATTTTATCAGCTCTTACCGATCTTATTGACGGCAAAATTGCAAGAAAGTTTAATCAGGTTTCAAACCTCGGAAAAATACTTGACCCCGTTGCTGATAAGCTTTCACAAATGGCGATAGTAATAATTCTTATTATCAAATTCTGGTCAATGGAGGGAATTACAAAATATCTTTTCTTCCTCTTCATTGCAAAAGAGCTTGTTATGATTATCGGCGGACTTCTCCTTCTTTCAAAGGGTATGCGTCCGACCGCTGCGGAAATGTGGGGTAAGGTTGCTACAACCGTATTCTATATTGCAATGATTACTATTATTGCAATCGGACCAAACGGCGCGCTTGTAGGAGTAGGACCCTTCGGTGAGCTTCCGTCAGCTGTAGTAACAGCTATGGTAATAATTACAATTGTATGTGCTTTTGTTTCTCTTTTCGGTTATGTACCGGGATTTTTCAAACAGATTAAGGAGAATAAAAAGGATATCGACTGATAACACTTACAAACTAAGGAGATAATATATGAAACAACAAATGTGTTCCCGTTGTGGTGAAAGACCTGCTGTCATCTATGTTCAGAAGATGGAGGGTGACGAGGTCAAGCCTGAGGGACTTTGCATCAAATGTGCGAGAGAGCTTAATATCGGCTCGATTAATCAGATGATTGACAAAATGGGTATAAGCGACGAGGAGCTTGAAATGGCATCCGAGCAGATGTCCGCATTTATGGAAAATATGCAGGATTTCAATTTCGACTCGCTCGGTGAAATGTTTAACCCCGACAATATGGACGGCGCCCAGACTATGCCTTTTGCAGACCTGTTCGGCGGTTCTCTCAACCCGAGCGAAGAGGATATAAAGTCAGACGGCAAAAACAAGAAAAAGTCAAAGAGGGGCAAAAAGAATTCTCAGGACGACGCAAGAAAATTTCTTAACACCTATTGTACTAACCTTACCGACAGGGCAAAAAACGGAAAGCTTGACAGCATTATCGGAAGAGAAAGCGAGATTTCACGTGCAATTCAGATTTTGTGCAGAAGAACAAAGAATAATCCCTGTCTGATAGGTGAACCGGGCGTTGGTAAAACCGCTATCGCAGAAGGTCTTGCAATAAGAATTGCCAAGGGTCAGGTTCCGGCAAGACTTGCCGATAAAGAAATATATCTTCTCGACCTTACCGCACTTGTTGCGGGCACCCAATTCAGAGGTCAGTTTGAAGGCAGAATTAAGGGACTTGTTGACGAGGTAAAGCACGAGGGTAATATCATTCTCTTTATAGATGAGGTGCATAACCTTGTCGGAACAGGCGACTCAGAAGGCACGATGAACGCAGCAAATATTCTCAAGCCTGCGCTTTCGAGAGGAGAGATTCAGGTAATTGGTGCTACTACCTTTAATGAGTACAGAAAGTATATTGAAAAGGACGCAGCGCTTGAAAGAAGATTTCAGCCGATTAAAATTGAGGAGCCTTCAATTGACGACGCATATAAAATGCTTCTCGGTATCAAGAGCTATTACGAGGATTACCACAGAGTAAAGATTTCCGATTCCCTTGTTTATAAGGCAGTAACAATGTCAGAACGCTTTGTAACTGACAGGTATCTTCCTGATAAGGCAATCGACCTTCTCGACGAAAGCTGTACCTGCGCAAATCTTCGTAATCCCGCAATCAGTAAGTATCAGATTGCAAGCGAGAAAAAGAAAAATCTTGAAGAAAATATCCTTAACCTCTCTGACCCGGCAGAAAATGAGGATATTGATTATGAGCTTATCTCAAAACTCAAGACAGAGGAATTTCATCTCCAAAAGGAAATGGAAGAGCTTGAGGAACAGGCGAAGGATAACCAGGTGCTCGAGGCTGATCTTGCAAAGGTTATTTCTCTGTGGACAGGTATTCCTACCGCAAAGATTGAACAAAACGACGTGAAGAAGCTTGCTTCACTTGAAAATGAGCTTAAGGCTCATATCATAGGACAGGATGAGGCGATTGAGAAAGTTGCAAACGCAGTAAGACGAGGCAGAATTCAGATTAGCCCGAAGAAAAGGCCGCAGTCCTTTATTTTCGTAGGTCCTACAGGTGTTGGCAAAACAGAGCTTGTTAAAAGGCTTGCCGACGCACTTTTTGACAGCCCCGACAACTTAATCAGACTTGATATGAGTGAGTTTATGGAAAAGTTCTCGGTATCAAGAATTATCGGTTCTCCTCCCGGTTATGTCGGCTATGATGACGCCGGACAGCTTACTGAAAAGGTAAGAAGGAAACCGTATAGCGTTATCCTTTTTGATGAGATTGAAAAGGCGCATAAAGACGTTCTCAACATTCTCCTTCAGATTCTTGACGAAGGCAGAATAACCGATGCCCAGGGCAGAACAGTAAACTTTGAAAATACGGTTATCATTATGACGTCAAACGCCGGCTCTACCGACAGCGGTTCACTCGGTTTCAATAAGTCGGCAGGGGATATCAATAAAGAGGTCACGATGAAAGCTCTTGAAAGATTCTTAAGACCTGAATTTTTAGGACGAGTTGACGAGATTGTTATATTTAACGAGCTTACCCACTCAAACTTTGAAAGTATCGCAAGGCTTATGCTTGATGAGCTTGTTGACGGACTTAAGGATAAGGCAATCGATCTTGTTTATGAGGATTCAGTTCCTGTATATCTTGCAAAGCTTGCCTACGGCTCAAAGAAGAATGCAAGAGGACTTCGTGATTCGGTTAGGCGCGAGGTTGAAGAAAAGATTGCAAATGCAATAGTATTTAATCAGGATGAAGAGATTAAAACTATTACACTTACTGCAGATGAAAAAATTAACATAAAAATTAACTAATTTTATAAAAAGTACTTGACACTTTGGCGGTCATTATGTATAATAATGACCGTCGCAATGCGGGTGTAGTTCAATGGTAGAATCCCAGCCTTCCAAGCTGGTCGTGTGGGTTCGATTCCCATCACCCGCTCCATTTTATGCGCTGATAGCTCAGCTGGATAGAGCATCTGCCTTCTAAGCAGAGGGTCGGGGGTTCGAGTCCCTCTCAGCGCGCCAATACTGCAAAACAGCACCTCGGTGCTTTTATATATAGCAGTAACAGCACTACGGTGCTTTTACATATATGGTGGGATTAGTTCAGTTGGTTAGAGCGCCAGTTTGTGGCACTGGAGGTCATCGGTTCGAATCCGATATCCCACCCCATCATCAATAACATCGGCAGGCTTGGATTTGCCGTCCACCTGTCTTTTTTTATCCCAGTACATTGGGGTGTAGCCAAGCGGTAAGGCAACGGACTTTGACTCCGTCATGCGTGGGTTCGAATCCCGCCTCCCCAGCCAACACCCTGATCTCAGGGTGATACGATCCATTAGCTCAGATGGCAGAGCACTTGA
>DLBD01000149.1 GCA_002494125.1 Ruminococcaceae bacterium UBA7030
TCGACAAATCAAAAGTTGTCGTGCAGAAGGCGCTTGACGAAGCACAATTATTATTCGACAGCTTAATGCAAGAATATTTTGGGTAATAACAATATGACGAACATAATTGATTATTTTGAAAAAAATAAAATTTTTATCTCATTTGAATACTATGGTATTAATGATTTCGGTACAGGATTTGATATTAAAACAATATTAGATAATAAGGAAGTTTTTGAGAATTTTTATAATGCTTTTCCGCTATGTGAAGTGAAAAGTATTGAAGAGTACTTATTGTACTTATTAACTAATAAATTCACTAAATTAGAAGAAATAATTCCTAATATTAATGATGAGAATAATCAAGAGATAATCAGAAAACTTGTTTTCGATGCGAAGTCTATATTAGAAAAAATCAGCACGGGAGATTTGATTAGATTCATTAATTCAAATTATTATAAATTATTTGATGAAAACTTATATACATATGATGTGCCTTTTCTTACACTTGAAATTATTGTTAAGTATATAAAAGGCATTGACAATAGCGTTATTGAGTTCTTAATTGATAATCATAACTATATGATTATTAATAATTTTGACAAATTTGAAAAATGGTTTGAGAAGAATCCAGAATGTTTTAATAAACTTTTTCCGACAGGGAAAATAAAGCATTATGATATGATTCACTTAGATGTTGTATTGGATATATGGAAACATATTTATAACAAAGAAAAGTCTAATTTGAAAAGATTCTTAAATAAAAACATAAAAGAAATGTATGACGATGTTGAACAGCTTGCAAAAAGTTCAACAAGCGAGTCCATTATGAGGGATGAAACAATAATTCGTATATTTAATTTGTTTTTAATATCCATAAGATCTCCCTTAGCGAATAGCTTTTCTGATTATGTTAACACTTCAAAAGCACTATTATCAGATTATATTAAGAAAAACGGTCACATTTTTAAGTATGAAGTACCAGTAAAAGAAATAATTGAACATTGGAAAAAAATTCCAGATTGGCAAACGAGATTGTTGTATATAACTCATGAGCCTGTTGAAGAAAATAACAATAAGGATATCGTTAGCAAATTTTCTTTAATTAAACATAGGAATGGGCATTTTGTAGATTTTGGTTCTTCCAATGTGAGACATAACAAATATTTTACAATAAGTTTTCAGGAAGAGTTGAAAATACACATGGATTGTAATTCTGCTATTTTTCATGGATTTCTTTTTGATAATGTTCTACTTGAAGAATATATCGCATCAGTTTTATCAGTAACAAAATATATGGAAAAGAATATTTATGGAGAAAACATATTAGAAGATACTGAGTTTTTATTCTATAATATAAATCTATTGGCAAGTAATATTACAAATCCTGACGAGGAAACAATTCAGGTGTTGTGTTACTCTGCTTCAATGTATATTTGTTCTTTGTCAGAAAAATTGCTAAGAGTCTTTTATAAGTACTTAGAGAAAGATGTACGTTATATACCTGTTGAAAAAGCTACATTAGGAGATTTGCTAACAATAAACAATGAACCTTTAAAAAAGGTTTTTGGAGAAAAGCATATAAAAATTTTGGCTTATTACTTATTAAAAGATAAGCCAAATGATGTTGGACATAATCTTCGTAATTCACTTGCACATTGGAGTGGATTAAGCAAAAACAATATGAATGTATCATTAGTTGAACATTTATTATATATTTATACAGATATACTTAATACCATTTTCTTGTACTTTTTAAAAGAAAATGATGCTGAAGAAAGTGAATAAGTAATTGTCTATTTGTTAGGTGATACTATGACCAAATTCGATTTTTTGGAAGGTAAAAGTGAATATGCTGAAATTCAGAATCTTTGCGTTGAAGCGGAGAAAGCGGACAAGCCTTCCGATATTGCGATAGCGTGTCGTGAGGCGTTGGACGCTGTTATCCGTTTCGTTTACCGCAGGGAGAGCGTTCGTGTGCCCGAAAAGGCTACAATGCTCGAGCTTCTTGACGGCTGCGTCATTGCACCTTTTGTTGACAATTCGGTTATTCTTGAATCGCTGCATTTCATCCGCAAGGTCGGTATGAACGCCCAGCACGGTATGCCCGTCAAAAAGAGAGAAGCAAAGGTCGCTTTTGAAAACCTTTTATTTTTTGTTCAGTTTGTTGTTCAGAAATACGAAACACCCGAAAAGATAGACGAAATCGTTTTGCCCCGCTATCTCAGCGAGGCTGACACAAGACGGATTTACATTGACGAATATCTTAAAGAAGCGGGTTGGGAGGTCTTTGAGCCAAACGGTGAGACCGCTTTACCCGACGGTACAGTCGTAAAATCAGGAACGGTATTCCCTGCAAAGGCATGCTGTGAAATCCCCGTTGAGGGTATGCCCAATGCTTCGGGCATAGGCTTCTGCGATTACGTTCTCTATGGCAGGGACGGCAAGCCGCTTGCAATAATTGAAGCGAAAAAGACGAGCGTTGACCCCGTTGTTGGCTCGCATCAGGTAAAGCTCTACGGTGACTGTATGAAAAAGAAATACGGTTATGTTCCCGTGCTTTACTACACAAACGGCTATGAGATTTACATAGTTGACGGTACATATCCCGCAAGGCGTGTTATGGCGTTCCATTCCCTTGACGAACTCGAGTATATGCTCCAGAAGCGAAACAGACACGACATAACCGACCTTACTATAAACGACGACATCACAAACAGACCTTATCAAAAGATGGCTATAACAAAAATCTGCGAACGCTTTAACGAAAAGCAACGCAGAGGATTAATCGTTATGGCAACGGGTACGGGCAAAACGAGAGTATCAATCTCGCTCGTTGATGTTCTGCTGCGTAACAAGTGGATTAAAAATGTCCTTTTCCTCGCTGACAGAACGAGCCTTGTAAGGCAGGCGTTTATCAATTTCAAAAAGCTTCTGCCAGATATGAGCTACTGCGTTCTTAACGAAAGGTCGCTTGCTGACGAGCCGAATGCGAGAATAACATTTTCAACCCATCAGACAATGATTGGGTACATTGACGCTGAAGACAAGGAGTTCACTTCGGCAAGGTTTGACCTGATTATTATTGACGAGGCACACCGCAGTGTATTTAACAAATACGGCTCAATCTTTCAGTATTTTGACTGTCTGCTCGTCGGTCTGACTGCAACGCCGAAGAATGAGGTTGACGCAAGCACATATCAGCTTTTCAACTGCGAACAGGACGAGCCGAACTTTGTCTACTCGCTTGAAGAAGCAGTTAAGGACCGTTATCTTGTTAATTACAAGGTTGAATCAAGAACTACAAAGCTGCTTTCAAGGGGTATTAAGTACGGTGACCTCAGCGACGAGGACAAACAAAAGGCTGATAGCATTCTTGAAGAAGAGGTTGAAGACGATTTTGTAATACCGAAAGAATCGCTGTTTAAGCTGTTTTACAACAAAGACACTTGCAAGCGTGTGCTTGAAGACTTGATGGAAAACGGACTTCGTGTTGACGCAGGTCAGAAGGTCGGAAAGAGCATAATTTTTGCATATAACCACAAGCACGCAGAGCTTATTGTTGAAACCTTCAAGGAGTTATATCCTCAATACGGTGACAACTATTGCCAGCTTATCGACAACTATGTTAAGTATGCAGGCGACCTTATAGTTAAGTTTGAAGAAGATGACGATTTCAGAATCGCAGTTTCGGTTGATATGCTTGATACTGGCATTGATGTTCCGTCGGTTCTTAACCTCGTTTTCTTCAAGCCTGTAAAATCGAAAATCAAATTCATTCAGATGATAGGCAGAGGAACAAGGCTGTGTCCAGGCCTCATTGACGGAAGGGACAAGGAGTTTTTCCTTATTTTTGACTACTGCGGTAACTTTGAGTATTTTGATGAGAACCCCGACGGAACAACTAACAATAACGGAAAATCGCTATCGCAGAAACTTTTTGACGTAAAGCTTGATATTCTTGTAGAACTGCAAAAATATGAGCATCAGTCTGACCCGTTGCATAAGGCGTACTATGACAAGCTCAGACCACAACTCTATAATAAAATTGTTGAAATAAAAGCAAATTCGTCACGAATCTCGGTAAGAGATAAGATGATGTATGTTGACAAGTATGTCGACGAGGACAAGTGGAATGCTCTTTCTTTACTGGAAAAGAAGGAAATTCAACTTCATTTGTCAAGGCTTGTTGACAATGACTTGAAGCAGTATAAAGGCGCATTATCATTTGATTATCAGATGCTTTTGATTGAACTCTCGGTGCTTGCAAACGGCAACATCAGCGAGGCAGAACGCAATGTCAACAAGGTAAGACTCTTATCAAGAATACTTCTCGACAGTGCATCTATACCAGCGGTTGTTAACAAGGCTGAAACACTCAAAACATTAATGTCAACTGAGTTTTGGGAAAAGCCTGCGGTTGATGAGCTTGAAAAATACAGAAAAGAAATCAGGGATTTAATCCAATATCTTCCGCAAAAGCTTCCGCCTGTTGATGTTGACACTCCCGATGTTATCATCTCGACTGACTATGAAGGCGAAGGATTAATTGACATCAGGACATACAAAGAAAAGGTAATTGATTATCTTGCTGAGCATACTGACAATCCTACTGTTAAGAAAATTCAGAACCTTGTTCCTATCGACGCTGATGATGTTAAAGAGCTTGAACGCATTCTCTGGCACGAGCTCGGCACGGTTGATGAATACAAGGGTTCGACCGATATTGATAATCTTGCTGTATTCATTCGCTCAATCGTAGGAATTGAACAGAGTGTAATAAATGAAAAGTTCGGTCAGTTCCTCAGTGGTAACATACTTAACGCACAGCAGCAGGAATTTGTGAAGGCGATTATCGACTATGTTCGTGAAAACGGAGATATTATTGCGGATGATTTGATTGATAAATCACCATTTGATAGTTATGATATTATGACTCTGTTTGATGAGAATATTCCAATTGTCAAAAACATTGTAAGCATTATGCATAATAGTATTGTTGCCGCATAATAACGAAAACAAAGACCACTATGATTATATAGTGGTCTTTGTTGCTTGATAACATTTGTCAATATACTCTTCAATTCTATATTTTTCCATATTCTCTTGTTCTGCAATTAAATCATAATAGGTTTTAATCATAAATCCAATATCAGTATGTCCGACCCATCTTACTAAAACCTGTGCTGGAATTCCAGCATTGCAGCAGTTTGTAATGTATGTGTGACGAAGACTATGCCCTCCGTAATATGTTAAATTATTCTGTTTTGCTAATGTTTTGTACTCGTCAGTGACGCTTGAAGTTGAAACCAACTGGCCGTTATAAGTTCTGAATAATGCTCCAGAAGTGGTTGCTTCCTCCATAGCTTTTTTAATATAAAATTCATCTAAAAAGGCTGTTTAAAAAATAGCGACTAAAATAGAGACTTAACTGTATAAAAATATGTAAAAAGCCAGTATTTATAGGGGTTTGTGAAATGATTATATTTGCCTCTCGCACCAAAAATAGCAAGTATCCATTTGGATGCTTGCTATTTTTCTTTTGTTTCTCGAGATGTACGACCATTTATTCTACTCATTGTCATATCAGTCAGTACATTAATGAAAACTCCTTGAAAAGAAAATGATTTTCTGCAAAAAAATATCATCATAAAATTTCCCGTGACGATTAATGTCATGGGTTTTATTTTTGTTTCTTTTACTCCGCGTCAACATAATATTGTTTTAATATTGACAAGGTTTATTATATCGTGATACTATTAATATATAAATATTTAAAATTAGGCTTTTTTTCCATATGAGGTATACAATGCGAAGATCAATATTCTTTAAATTTGCGCTGATAATAATACCCATTGTTCTTATATTTGAGGTTGCGGAAATGTATTTTTCATATCGCTCGATTTATGACGAAACGTTTGAAGCGAGCGAAAAAACCGTAGTGACCGTTGCTGCCGAAGCGGCTGACGAGTTCAAGTATTATAACGCCGATGATGTAAGAGATTGTTATGAGTGCAGTAACAAGTTCAGCGAGTATTGCTTTCAGTACGGAGTTACCTATATTTTCGCAATTGAACCCGATGTCGAAAACCGTAACGAAAAATATATTTCAATAGGCTTCGGAGAAGGCGCCTCTGATGACGCAAAAGAAACGCGTTACCATGGAGTAGTGGTTGAAGGCACGCTTTCCGATGAAGAAATCAAGGTTTATAACGGCGAAGAAAGATATGCCGTCGTGCACGAGGTTAATCGTTTTGACGATACTTTACTCTGCTATTACTCGGTTAACGAGTATTATGATTATGAAACCGGCGAAATGAAGCTTCGCGAGACTCCCGTTCTGGTAGCGGCGGAGATTTCATTTTCAAGAGTTATTGCCAGTGTGGAAGCAAGGATTAAACGAATCGGTGCGTACGAAATAGCCTTTGCATTTATCTCAACGTCAGTAATCTTTATCGTGCTGTATTTAAAAATCAGCGACCCGCTCAAAAAAATCAGTTCAAGAATGAAAAACTTTGTCGTCGACAGAGAAAAGGATTTTGAAAAATTAGATGTAAAGGGTTGTGACGAGCTGGCCGAAATGTCAAAATCCTTTAATGATATGGCTGATGAAATTGACAGCTATATTGATTACATTAATAAAGTTAATAAAGAAAGAAATATGCAGGAGGCGGAGCTTGATATTGCTAAAAATATACAGGCCGGTCTTTTAAAACCGCCTCGCTATGAAGACGAAACCGTAAGCATAAACGCCTATATGAAACCGGCGAAAAATGTCGGCGGTGATATGTATGAATATCAGGTTCTTGATGACGGCAGAGTATATATTATCATAGCGGATGTGTCCGGAAAGGGTATAATAGCGGCTCTGTTTATGTCGCGCGCAATTACGCTTCTTCATCAGTATGCGCTTCTCGGCCATTCACCGTCGAAGATGCTTTTTGAATTCAACAACACGCTTGCGGAACAGAATCCGAAAGGTCTCTTTATCACAACGTTCGCCGCAATATACGACCCGAAGACAGGACTTCTGACCTATTCAAACGCAGGGCATAACCGTCCGTACATTGTATCGGACAGGCTTATTATGCTCGACGGCGCAGCAGGTGTTGCAGCAGGCATATTCAGCAATAATGAATATGAAGAAGAAACTGTTCGTCTCAACCCCGGCGATACGGTATTCCTTTATACCGACGGCGTTAACGAGGCTGAATGCGTATCGGGCGAACTGTTCGGCGTTGCGGCGCTTGAAGAGGTGCTTGAAAAGCATATCGGAAAAGCGAAGGGTGGTATTACTGATGATGTTATTGCAACGGTCAGGGAATACACGGACGGTGCTTTGCAGAATGACGACATAACCGTTATTTCTATGCAGGTAAAGCAAAAGCCCGAAAGCAGATCGTTAACAACCTTCGCAGAAACGAAGAATCTTGTTGACCTCAAAAAGATGATAAACGATATGCCTTGTCTTACCGTTGATTCAAAAGCCCAGCTTAATCTTATCGCTGAAGAGATATTTGTTAATATATGCTACTATGCGTATGAAAAAAATCAGGGCGAAATAACGGTTGAGCTTGATGTCACCAACGATAGCGCAACTCTGACCTTTATCGATAACGGTACTCCGTTTGACCCGACTCTTGATGTGGTTGATATTAATGATTACGACCACGAAAAGCGTATCGGCGGTCTCGGACGTTTCATCGTTTTCGAGATGGCAGACGAGTATTCATATGAATACAGGGATAATAAAAACATACTCAGAATTACTAAAAACATAAATTAAAAGCATATTTAGGAGGTGCTTTATGAAACTCAATACAGTATTTGAAGAAAAGGTATGCACATTATCAATCGAAGGGGAGATTGATACGCTTACCGCTCCCGAGCTTGAGCAGGCAATTAATGACGCTGTTCCGAATTGTGAAAAAATGATAATTGATTTTTCACAGGTTACCTATATTTCTTCGGGCGGACTCAGAGTTATTATCGGCGCAAACCACACTATCGGCAAGGAAAATCTTATCCTGCGCGGTATGGCACAGAATGTTTACGAAATTTTCCGTCTTACCGGTTTTACGAACTTTTTAAATATCGAAGAATAATCTTATTATAAATCGATTGTTAAGGGGATAGTGATTTATGACTGAATTAATAAAGCGAATTAAAGAGAACATAAAAAATATGCCTGACTTTAAGGTTATTGTTGACAAGGGGGAAAACGATAGCTTTACATATGCTCAGCTTGACGAGTGCGCAAAAAGAATCGCAGCAAAGCTTGTTCGTAACGGCGTGGGACACGGCGATTTTGTAACAATCGAATTGCCTCGAAATAAGGAGTATATTGCGTCAATTTATGCGGTTTGGCTTATCGGCGCTGCATATGCTCCCTTGTCCTCGGATTACCCTGAGCAGCGACTTGAGTATATCCGTTCAAACTGTAATGCAAAGGCTGTTATAAACGAAAAGTTTCTGAGGAGAATCACAGATGAGAAGCCGTTTGAAGGTGAAGTCGAAATTTCGGATAATGATCCGGCTCTTTTGATTTACACCTCAGGTTCAACAGGAAAGCCCAAGGGCGTTTTGCATCCCCACGCAAGCATAAGCGACGCGGTTTTCAGATATAACGAATACTTCAGCCTTCCGAAGGAGAGCCGTACGGCACTCGCTGCTCCGTTTTCATTTGTAGTTTCGGTTCACGATATCTTCCTTCCGCTTGCAGACTGTCATACCGGATATATAATGCAGCCCGAAGTTATGCGCGACCCGGTGCTTCTTGCTGATTTCATTGATGATAACAGCATTAATCACCTTTTCATCAGTCCAAAGATGCTCAAGGTGTTCACCCCCAAGGGCGATTCGCTTAAATCGGTTTATACGGGAAGCGAAAGAGTTTCCGACACTTACAGCGAGGATTACAGTCTTGTTGTAATGTACGGTCAGTCAGAGTGCGCCGGAGTGCTCGCCTTCAAGGTGGATAAAAAGTACAGCAACACCCCAATCGGAAAGCCTATCGGAGAGGTTAACGCATATGTCCTTGACGAAAACGGTAATCAGGTTGAGGAGGGTGAGCTCTGTCTTACAGGGCGCTTTGCTGTCGAATATCTCAATCTTCCGGAACAGAGCGAAAAAACCTTTGTGAAAAATCCGTTTTCAGCACAGGACGGCTTTGAGAAAATGCTTCGTACCGGTGATATTGTAAAGCTCGGCGAGGACGGAAATATAATTTTCCTCAACCGTATGGACTGGATGGTAAAAATCAACGGTCAACGAGTTGAGCCCGGTGAAATTGAAACAATTATAAAGAATACCGACGGTGTCTTTGACGCTGTTATTAAGGACTTTAAAAATCAGTACGGTCAGGTTTATCTTGTCGCTTATTATGTTGAAAATGAGCCTATCGACACCGACGAAATCAGAGATGCAATAGCCAAAAAGCTTCCTTCATATATGATTCCGTCTTTCTTTGTAAAGCTCGATAAATTGCCGGTCAACGCTAACGGAAAGCTTGACCGCGGTGCGCTTGTACCTCCCGAGGCAGGCGCTTTCAAAAGCGAATATTCCGCACCTGAAACCGATATGCAAAAGGCGCTTTGCAATGCCTTCGAAAAGGTGCTTTCCGTTGAGCAGGTAGGTATCGACGACGATTTCTTTGCTCTTGGAGGCGACTCAATAAAATGCGTAATGGTTGCTTCGGAATGTGCGGTATATAATATATTTTCCGCCGACATCTTCGCCGGAAAAACTCCGCGTATGATTGAGCGCCGTATTATACAGAACGCTTCAAAGAAGCAGATTGGTAAAAACAGAATCAAGGAAAAGACTAAATCGTATCCGTTAACGCCTTTTGAGCGCGGTATGTATCTTGAGCAAAAGCTCAATCCCGATTCGGTCGTTTACAATCTTAATATCGCCGCTGTTATCAACGGTTCTGATATTGAATGTGTAAAGGACTCCCTTAACGCCGTGTTCAGTGCGCACGAAGCGTTCCATTCCTTCTACGGTGAAGAAAACGGACTTCCGGTTCGTGTCCTAACAGAAAAACTCCCCGATATAACTGTAAAAAAGGCTTCATCATATGATGAAGTTATCGAAAAGGTAGACTCATACTCAACTCCTTTCGACCTCACGGCACAGATTCCCGTTATTCCTACGCTTTATGAGGTTGCCGACGGCAGCATAATTCTTCATATGGCGATTCATCATATTGCTTTTGACGGCGGCTCTGCAAAGACTTTCCTTAAAGAAATATTTGACGGTATTAACGGCGAAAAGGCTGAAGCGGCCGAAATCGACCTTTCAGACCTTTACTTTGACAGTGTTAACAATAAGTATGATAGCGGACTTGCGTTTTACCGTAAACTGTTTGAGGACGGCGTACCGGTTAACGATATGCCTCTTAAAGGCAAGCGCCCGAAGGTTCATCCGCTTTCCGACAAAGAGATTGCTGTTGACTACGCCGGCGAAAAGCTTAAGGTTCTTGACTCTGTTGCGCGACGCTATACTGTTACGGAATTTGAGCTTATTCTTTCTGCAGTTGCAATGGCTCTCGGAAAGTATTCAACCTCCGAGGATGTTGTTCTCGGTATACCGACAAATATCCGACCAAACGGAGCCGACGATGTTATAGGTATGTTTGTCAATACCGCTCCGGTTCGTGTTAAACCTCAGAGAACTGCTGCTTTAACCGACTATATTGCGTCAGTAAGCGAAGCGGTGCGAGGCGTAACCTATGGCTCGTCCCTGCCGTTTGAGGATGTTGTCAAAGAATTTGTAAAGCAGCGTGACGAAAGCCGTAATCCCATCTTTGATGTCAGTGTAAACTATATGTGGGAACCTCCTGTATTTGAAAAGGACGGACTTTCTGTCAAGATGTATTCACCGCTCCAGAAGATGAGCCGTGATATCGGTATCTTTATCCGTAAAAGCGAAAGCGGACTTCGCTTCATGTTCCAGTATTCGTCAGAGCTCTTTGAGGATAAGGTCATAGAATACTTTATAGAGCAGATAATGCACACCCTCGATCTTATGACTGACAGCGGTATAAAAACCGTTCGCGACGCTCTTGCTCTTCCGGACAACCAGATGGCTGAGATGGAGGAGAGAAGCACTACCGAAACGGCGGATATTCCGATTGTTCTTCTTCATAAGCTCTTTGAAAAAGCAGTTGCGGAAAACGGCGACAAAACCGCTTTGATTGCGCAGGATGCGACTCTTACCTTTAACGAGCTTAATGAAAAGGCGAATATCGTTGCCGCTAATCTTCTCAGACGAGGCGTAACGATAGGGGACAGTATTGCGCTTCTACTTCCGCGTAAGTCGGTTTATTTCTGTTGTATGTTCGGCGTAAACAAGGCTGGAGCAACGTTTATCCCGTGCGACCCACAGTATCCGGCTGACCGTATTAATCATATTGTCGCCGATTCTGAGGCAAGTTATATCATCACAACAGAGGATAAGCTTGGCGATTATCCTGCTGAAAAGGTAATATGCGTTGATGATATTCTCAAAGGCGAATCCGAGGGAAATCCCGACATTCCTATGACCGGCGAAGAGCTTTGCTATATGATTTACACCTCCGGTTCAACCGGAAAGCCCAAGGGCGTTATGCTTCGCCATATCGGAATATGCAGTTATCTTATGCCATATCCCTGCAATACTATTATGTATAACATAAAGAACCGTACAAATAACTGTATTTCGGTAACTACGGTTTCATTTGATATGTCCTTTAAGGAGCATTGCGGAGCTCTGTGCAACGGCAAGACTCTTATCTTTGCCGGTGACGACGAAATGAACGACCCGCGTGCTCTTGCACAGCTTATGGATAAAAACGATGTTGACTTTATAAATGCAACACCGTCCCGTATTGTTCAATATATGGATTATCCTCCGTTCAGAGATGCGCTTAAAAACTGTAAGGTTGTTATGTCCGGAGGCGAGGCTTATCCGATGTCGCTTCGCAACTCTATTAAAGAATGTGCACCCGACGCTGTTATTATTAATACTTATGGACCTACCGAAATAACGGTATCGTCAAATGCAACCGTCCTTAATGATGTCGAGGCAATACATATTGGAAAGCCGCTTACAAACTATACGGAATTCATTGTCGACAAGTTCGGCGACATTGCTCCTTACGGAGTAATAGGCGAGCTTTATATCGGCGGCGTCGGCGTCGGAAACGGTTACCGCAACCTGCCCGAAAAGACGGCACAGTCATTTATTACCTACCGCGGTCAGCGTATGTATCGCTCGGGCGACTATACAAAATATAATAAAGACTTTGACATACTCATCTTCGGCAGAATAGACAACCAGGTTAAGCTTCGCGGTCTGAGAATTGAGCTTGGCGAGATAGAAGGTCTTATTGCTTCACAGCCGCACATAAAGAAAGTTGCCGTCGTTATCCGTAAGCTTAACGGTCAGGATAACCTCTGCGCTTATTTTACAGCCGACTGTAAAATCGATATTGACGAGCTTCGTGAAGAGCTTAAAAAACACCTTACCCATTATATGGTGCCTACCGCATATCTTCAGATGCTTGAAATGCCGATGACTGCTAACGGTAAGACAGATGTTCGCCATCTTCCCGACCCGGTACCTGTATCACTCAGTGAGTTTGTCGCACCTGCCAATAAAACAGAAGAATTTTTCTGCGAATCCTTCAAAAAGGCTCTTAATCTAGAAAGAGTCGGCGCAACCGACGACTTCTTTGAAATCGG
>DLBD01000039.1 GCA_002494125.1 Ruminococcaceae bacterium UBA7030
AAACATTTATACCCTTGCCGCCGTAATAAATCACTTCGTCAAAAGAACGGTTTATGTCGCTGCCATCAAGCGACTTTACTTTCAATGTATAATCAAGAGCGGGATTTATTGTAACTGTATAAATCAATTAAATACCTCCGTTTTTCAACTTAATATTTCATCAATTTCCTTGAAATCGTCAAGCTCTGAAAGCGCCTTTGAGAAAGCCTCGGTAAACTCTTCGGATTCTTTTCTTACCGCTTCTTTAGACTTTTTTATCTCGTCATCGTTAAGTATTACGGATTTTTCCCATTTGAGTTTTGACGCCGCCTTTTCTGTTTTTACATTTATCTGATAATATTTTTTTCCTACCTTGAGAAGCTTTATTGCATCCTCGCTTTTAAGAAGCCCGCTTGTTATAATGCCGTAAGTGTCGTAAAGCGTATCGTTTGCAATAGGACCGATTATTACATCATACTGTGCCATTGAATCCTTAATACCTGCGCGGTTTTTAGAAATGTATTCAAACCATTCTTCGCTGTGGTCGAAGCGCTTTACATTGAGTTCGTCAAGGTCGAGTGTGTAATAGTTTATGTATTTTGCATTAGTGCCTGCCCATTTGCTCGCAAATTCAAGACTGTCAGAAAGGTAAAAGCCGCCGCCGAAGTCGGTGTTCCTTCTTCCATAGTTTACGTCGGGCTCTTTTATTTCTTTTGCTCCGGTGTGATATAGCTTGAGTGTTTCCGTATTATCTCCTCCGTAGTCAAGCAGTCTTCCGTAATCGTTCCATTGTCCGTACATCCTGCCGTTTTTAGTTTCTCTGATAAGACGGTCGAGTGCTTTTTGATACTGCTCATAATCTCGGCTTTTGTAAAACGCAACATTGTATGCTCGAACACGCTGATAAAGAGGGTGGAAGGCTTTGAATTTTGTCCACACCCTTGCTTTTTTTAATGCTGCTTCGATATCCTTGTCAACTTGAAAGCTCCTCTTACCCATTGGCGGAAGAACTGCTCGTCCGGCGTCAGTCATCAGACCAAGCTTTTCAAGTCGTCTTACCCTTTCCTTGTTAAGCTCTGTCCATGGACTTTTTCTTTTTCTCGGCGTAAATTTTTGAAGCATTACACCGTCTATACACTTTTGCGTGCTGTCAATCCAGCCAAAGCAAAGTGCCTCCTCAACTGCGTCAAGATACCAAAAGGTTTCATTATCAATAGGCTTTCCGCGTTTAACGCAAACCCAGCATTGCGCTTCCTTTTTACCGTTTTCATCAAGCCATTTTCTAAACTGCTCACGTGAGGTAATATATGATTTCTCCATTTTCATCTTAAAAGCATCTTTCTTTTCTTTCCTTCATACAGTGCTCAATATTACCGCAGCGGTAGCAAAGCTCGTTGTCGCAAATTCCGTCGTTTTCAAAGCAGGACGTAATATTCTTTACCGTAGTTTCGGCTATGTTTGAAAGAGCTTCCTCAGTAAGAAATGCCTGGTGTGATGTTACAATAACATTGGGCATGGAGATTAGTCTTGAAAGAAGCTCGTCATTAAGAATGTGGCCCGATCTGTCTTCAAAGAAAATATCTGCTTCCTCCTCGTATACGTCAAGGCATGCAGCGCCTACCTTTCTGTCCTTAATACCCTTAAGAAGTGCTTCTGCGTCAATAAGCGCACCCCTCGAAGTGTTAATAATGACAACGCCTTTTTTCATTTTGGCTATTGCCGCTTCATCAATTATATGCTTTGTTTCGTCGGTTAGCGGGCAGTGAAGAGAAATAATATCACTTTCTTCAAAAATCTTTTCTGTTGAAACGTATTCTATTTCAGAATTTTTTGCAGGGAATTTATCATATGCAATAACTCTCATACCAAAGCCTTTGCATATATCGATAAATATTCTTCCTATTCTTCCCGTACCAATAACGCCTACAGTTTTACCGTTAAGGTTAAAGCCTGTAAGTCCGTTGAGCGAAAAGTTGAAATCCCTTGTTCTGTTATACGCCTTGTGAATTCGTCTTACCGACGTGAGAAGAAGAGCTATTGCATGCTCTGCAACGGAATAGGGCGAGTACGCCGGCACGTGAACGACATGCACCTTACCGAAAGCAGAGCGCACATCAACATTGTTATAACCTGCAGAGCGAAGAGCAATAAGCTTTACGCCGTAGTAATAAAGCCTGTCAATAACCTCTTTGTTAACATCGTCATTTACAAAAACACATACTGCGTCGCAGCCTTTTGCAAGCGATACGGTATCAGCATTAAGCTTCGTTTCAAGAAATCTGAATTCTATATTGTTTTTCTCTGCAAGCTCTTCGAATGATGGCTTGTCATAAGCCTTTGTGTCATAAAATGCTACTTTAATCATAATGCCCTCCAAGTTATACTTTTATTATTTGCATTAAAACTATGTTATCCGTAATATTATATCATATAAGGGTCGTTAAAACAAACACTGAAATAAACTATTTGGATTTTTGCAGTCAAATTGACCGGATTTTGAAAGCTGTGCTATAGAGTTTCCTATAAAATAACGGCAGGTATCTCATATTCTTGACTTTTATTATTTAATATGATAATATATTTACGGTTAGCAGAGGCTAACCGTATTTTTAACACACAAGTTAGTTTTAACTAACTTATATAATCTGTAAATATATGGAGGCTTGGTTATGAGTTTAATGGGTAAGATTTTCGGGAATACAAGAAAGCCCGAAGGATTTCTCGGAAAAATGATGGTAAACGGTATGAACGGTAACAGCCACGCAGCTCTTGCCGAATGGGGCTTCGGTTTTCTTACCGTCGAAAAAAATGACACGGCGCTTGACTGCGGGAGTGGCGCTTGTGCAAAACAAAAAATACTTCACTTCGGCTCCAAAGGATATTCAGGAGGTAATTGAGGACAAACCCGAGCGTTTCAAAGGTGCACACTTTCTCGGATATTTTCTGATGATTGTTAGCGCTTTATGTATTGTCGGTGCGTTTCTCTTTGGAGCTGTCGACGGCATCAAAAACGGCTTTACCTTTTGGCAGTTTTTTGCAAGATTTCTTATCATGCTGTATCTCTATAAGGCGTTTGATATGACTTTCATTGATTATTATTTGCTCACAAAGTCACATTTTTCCAGCATTACTATCCGGAAACGGAAGGCTGTAAGGGTTTTCATAGCTACGGCTTTAATAAGAAATCTCAAATTGCAAAAATTATTATTTTTCCCTTTGTTGCTCTTGCAGCGTCGGGAATCTCTATGCTGTTTTAGGAGGAAAAAAGAAATACGGAATTATGGGCGGGTTTGTCAAATTCGCATTTGCAAAAATGGCGTTCGGTAAAATTGATGAGTAAAGAAAGAGCTGAAGAGTTCGGCTTTACTCCAAGCCCGGATGCAAAATAAAAAGCCTTCAAAGTTATAATTGCTTTGAAGGCTTTTGATACGCCGGAAGGGACGGCATATTGCTTCGCAATCTGCATGGCTTGGCGACCCAAGGCTATGCCTTCGGTACCCGCCTGCGCCGCTCTTCGCTAAAAACAGTCCGCCGGACTGTTTCATTAACGCTCAGACCCTCTCAGTGTCCGAGTCCATTCCTAATAATAAAAAACACACATAATACCCGAATGGGTATTATGTGTGTTTGGTACGCC
>DLBD01000040.1 GCA_002494125.1 Ruminococcaceae bacterium UBA7030
TAAAACCTTCCAGGGCGTAACCGAGGATACGAAGGACGAAATTTACCTTCGCCCCGAAACCGCGCAGGGCATTTTTGTTAACTTTGCAAATATTCAAAGAACAACAAGAAAAAAAATTCCCTTCGGCGTTGCCCAGATAGGTAAATCCTTCAGAAACGAAATTACTCCCGGTAAGTTCATCTTCCGTGTGCGTGAATTTGAACAGATGGAGCTTGAATTCTTCTGTGAGCCCGATACCGACCTTGAGTGGTTCGCTTACTGGAGAGGCTTCTGCCGCGACTGGCTTTACTCTCTCGGTATTAAAGAGGAAAACCTCAGACTCCGTGACCACGACCCCGAGGAGCTTTCCTTCTACTCAAAGGCAACTACCGACTTTGAATACCTCTTCCCGTTTGGCTGGGGCGAGCTTTGGGGTATCGCAGACAGAACTGACTATGACCTTACCCAGCACATCAACACAAGCGGTAAAAATCTTGAATATTTCGACCAGACTACAAACGAAAAATACATTCCATATGTTATCGAGCCTTCACTCGGTGTTGAGCGTCTTTTCCTCGCTCTTCTTTCCGAGGCTTATGACGAGGAGGTTATCGACGCTGAAAAGAACGACACAAGAGTTGTTATGCATTTCAGCCCGGTAATTGCTCCTTTCAAGGCTGCTGTTCTTCCGCTTTCCAAAAAGCTTAACGAACAGGCTGAGGAAGTGTTTGATATGCTTTCAAAGAAGTTCAACGTTGACTATGACGACGCAGGCTCAATCGGTAAAAGATATCGCCGTCAGGACGAAATCGGAACACCTTACTGCATCACCTACGACTTTGATTCCGTCGAGGACGGCTGCGTAACAGTACGTGACCGTGACACAATGGACCAGGTAAGAATCCCGATAAGCGAGCTCGACTCCTTCTTTGAGGAAAAGCTTGCATTTTAACAATAGTAAAAGGCATTCTCAGTAGAGAATGCCTTTTTATTATTTCTTGCCGTTGCTTATTCTTTAAGCTCGGCAAATTTTTTCTGCATTGTCGGATTACCCTTTTCCCGTTTCAAGCTCAATAAAGTCACTGAGTTTTTGTATTGGCGGATATAAATTACATTCCTTTTCTTTTTGAGGATACATAATATAATCTATATCCCTGAATCCTTTACCGTCTTTTTCAATTAAACCGTTATCAATAAGAAATTGAAAAAGCCTTTTGTGAGCCGAAACATCACCGAAGCTGGTATAAAAGCATATTGTTAAGCTGCCATTATCAGAGCCGTTAAACAGCTCATATAAGCCTTCCGTGTGTTTACAGCAGCCGGTTATACCTTGCTCAATCGCAGCAGTGCAAAGCTCATCAAGTCTGCTTTCACTGAAGTTTTTAACCGGCACCACCCATTCGCCAATATTAATGTCTTCTGACTTGACCTTGTCTGAAACAAAATAGTTCCAGCCCGGAATATTAAATTTTATAATCATTATGATCTCCTTTTCTTTTGATAATATTTTTGTTTGAAAGAATAACGAGATCTCATTGCCTCTTTCGCATTCATCTTATAGCAAGTTCAAATCTTTGTCAAGGCCTGTAAAATAGGCGTTTTTTCTTATTTTTAATCGTTATTTACTTTGTAAAAAAGCACACTAAATTCTTTGAAAAAAACTTGAAAATTACACCTTGTGCATCGCCGATGAAATGGGGATTTTTTATAAACAAACTTTTATCGAAGATAAAAAAATGACTAAAAATGCGCAACAATTTTATTGCGCAAATTTGAAAATATGTCACTTAACTATTCGAAAAAAATTTTTTTATTTTTTTCGATTTGATAATTAACACTTATAAACAGCAACGTAATGCGGTGTTAAGGTGTAAACAACAGTGTAATTAATACAGTAAAAAGTATCTTTATATTTTGAAGAACATATGATATACTTAATCTTGGTGATATTATGGATAACAATATAAACAGAAAGCTTGTTAAAGAGCAGGCGAGAAAGTATATTTCAAAAAAAGTTTTGCCGCTTTTTATAATCACTCTTGTGGTTTACCTGCTTGTAAGCGCAAGCACAATTTATTCGGGTATTAATGATATTGATGATTTAAGGTCGGGTGTAAGCATTGCCGACTACTACGACTTTACCGGCCCCGACGGTGATATAGATGATTTTGAATCGCTTATACCAACACCCGGTAAGATTATTGCGGGCAGCGTATCAGGACTTCTTGCGATAATGACAATCATCTTCTCCCCTCTTAACGTAACGCTTACCGCAATGTATGTAATGCTGATACGTCGTTCATATGATGAAGCGTTTGAGGTAAATAAGGAGATGGGAACAGTATTCAAAACAACCTTTAATTCTTCTTATTTCAGAAAACTGATTATCGTCTATCTGCGAGGTATTATTATGGGACTATTATGCATACTGTTTATAGTTCCGGGTATTGTGTATAAATACAGCACCTACTTCTCGTATCAGCTTTTATGCGACTATCCGAGCCTTAAACCGAGCGAGGCGCTTGCTCTGTCAAAGAAGATTACCAAAGGAAACAGAACGGAGCTTTTTGTTATGAACTTAAGCTTTATCGGCTGGCTTCTTCTTGCCGTGCTTTCTTTCGGAATTATCGGCATTTACGTTACGCCTTACAAATGCACGGTTGACGCACTTTATTACGAAAATTTCCGTATTCGTGCAATTCAAGAAGGAAGAGTTACAAAATTTGATTTTATGACCGCAAGCGAAAGATATGCGGCATTAGCGAACGAACAGCAGAATCAGACGTCTAATCAGTAATATATAATAAATTCAGTTTTCGTTTTTTACAAATAATATTCCCTATATTATTTAGAGTAGTTTTAATAAAAAATGTGAAAAAACGCTTGATTTACTATCAAGCGTTTTTGTTTATATAATGATACTTTTTATTTTGAGTCAGTATAAAGAAAATACTTATCAAAAGCGAGCAAGCCTCCGCAAAACAGATTGACCACCAAATTCCGTCAACGCCGAAAAGCATCGGCAACAGAAAGACAGCAACAACCTGGAAAACAAGCGTTCTGAAAAAGGATATTGCCGCCGACACGGCGCCGTTATTGAGCGCAGTAAAGAAGGACGAAGCAAAGATATTAAAGCCGGCAATAAGATACGAAAGCGAATAAATACGAAAAGCATTTAGCGTAAGGCTCAAAAGCTCCTCGTCATAGCCTACGTATATCCCGACAAGCTTACCTGAAACGATATACGCAAAGCCAAAAAGTAAAAAAGCAAATGTTGAAATAAAAGCAATACTTTTTGAAAAAATGTTTTTAAGCTCTCTCTCGTTTTCAGCGCCGAAATTATAGCCTACAATCGGCGCAACGCCGACGGAGTAGCCGATAAATACAGAAAGAAATCCAAAATTCACATACATTATAAAACCGTATGCAGAAACTCCGTTTTCACCTATATATCGCATAAGTTGGAAATTATAAAGCATATTGACAAGCGACATAGACGCCGTTGTCAGAAGCTCAGACGAGCCGTTTGTAAAGGTTTTAACAAGTGCTTTTATATCAAACTCCGGCTTTGTAAGCCGTAGCAGGCTCTTGTTTTTTGAGGCAAAATAGACAAGCGGTAACAGTCCGCCGATAAATTCGCTTATCGCTGTGGCAGAGGCTGCGCCGACAACTCCCCATTTAAGCACGCCGACAAAAAGAAAGTCCAGCACCATATTATTAACGCCTGCAAGAATTGTCACATAAAGCCCGAGCTGCGGTTTACCTGCTGTTACAAAAAAGCTTTGAAAAACATTTTGAAGCATAAATGCGAAAAGTGAAATGAGTGATATTCTTCCATACAAAACGCAGTATGTAAGCATTGAATCATCAGCACCAAGCAGTATCGCAATTCGTTTGATAAAAATCTGCGAAACGACGGATATGATAATACCGAAGGCTATAACAAAATAAACAAGCATTGAAAAAATGCGGTTTGCTTTTTCATTGTCCTTTTCTCCAAGCGTTTTTGAAACTATTGCGCTACCGCCCTGTCCCACCATAAATCCGATTGTTGACACAAACATAATAAACGGCAGGATGAGGTTTACTGCAGCAAACGGTGTTTTACCCGCATAGTTTGAAACAAAAAAGCCGTCGACAACACCGTAAACTGAGGTGAACATCATCATAACTATTGACGGCAGTACAAAGCGTATTAACTTTTTAACTGTGAAATGGTCAGAAAGCTTTACTCTCATAAAAACTCCGTAAATTATTATTACAAGAAAAATGCGCTCGGTAACTCACATTACCGAGCGCACTCGACATCTTATCAATATTGCAGTTACGACTGCATATTCTCCGATGATCTATTTAATTATTTTTCAAGGTCAGCTCTAACCTGTGCAAGCTTGCCTGCAAGCTCTTCAGGAAGCGTGTCGCCAAACTTAGCATAAAGCTCGTCAACACCCTTAAGCTCCTCTTCCCATGCAGCCTTGTCAACGTCAAGGATAGCGTCAAGCTGCTCTACAGTCATATCAAGGCCTTCAAGGTTGATGTCCTTAGCATAAGGAATATAACCGATTGCAGTATCCTGTGCGTCAACCTTGCCTTCGCAACGGTCAATAATCCAATCGAGTACACGAAGGTTATCGCCGAAACCTGGCCAGAGGAAGTTACCCTCGTCGTCCTTACGGAACCAGTTAACGTTGAAAATCTTTGGAGCCTTTTCAGGATCAAGAGTTTCACCGATTTCAATCCAATGCTTCCAGTAGTCACCCATATTGTAACCGCAGAAAGGAAGCATAGCCATCGGGTCACGACGAACGACACCTACTGCACCTGTTGCAGCGGCAGTTGTTTCAGAGCCCATAATTGAGCCAACGAATACGCCGTGATTCCAGTCCTTTGACTGATATACAAGCGGAGTAAGCTTTGCTCTTCTTCCGCCGAATACAATAGCAGAAATCGGAACGCCGTCCGGATTTTCAAATTCAGGTGAAAGGCAAGGACAGTTAACTGCAGGAGCAGTAAATCTTGAGTTTGGATGTGCGCCCTTTGACTCGTCAACAGCGCCGTTCCAAGGATTGCCCTTCCAATCGATTGCGTTTGTAGGAGGATTCTTGTCAAGTCCTTCCCACCAAACTGTGTTGTTATCAAGGTTGTGGCAAACGTTTGTGAAGATTGTGCCCTTCTTTGTAGCAGCAAGTGCATTCGGATTTGACTTTTCGTTGGTACCGGGTGCTACGCCGAAGAAACCGTTTTCAGGGTTGATAGCATAAAGTCTTCCGTCGGGACCTTTTCTGATCCATGAAATATCATCGCCTACGCACTCAACCTTGTAGCCCTTACGAAGATATCCCTCAGGCGGAATAAGCATTGCAAGGTTCGTCTTACCGCAAGCTGACGGGAAAGCAGCACAGATGTACTTTGTTTCCTCGCCCGGCTTTGTTAAACCGAGGATGAGCATATGCTCTGCCTGCCAGCCTTCGTTCTTACCAAGATATGATGCAATACGAAGAGCAAAACACTTCTTACCAAGAAGTACGTTACCGCCGTATGCTGAGTTAACTGATACAATTGAGTTCTCTTCAGGGAACTGAACAATCCATCTCTTTTCAGGGTCAACGTCGCACTTGCAGTGCATACCGCGTACCCAGTCATCAGAATCGCCAAGACAATCAAGTACAGCCTTGCCTACTCTTGTCATAATGTTCATATTAAGAACAACATAGATTGAGTCTGTAATTTCAATACCGATCTTTGAGAACTTTGAACCTACAGGTCCCATTGAATAAGGGATGATATACATAGTTCTTCCCTCATATGAGCCTGCTGCGATTTCGTCGAGCATTTTATGACACTCAGCAGGGTCCATCCAGTGGTTAGTAGGACCGGCATCCTTTTCAAGAGTTGTACAGATAAGTGTTCTGTCCTCAACACGAGCAACGTCGTTTTCAGCTGTTCTGTGGAGATAGCAGTCAGGAAGAAGCTCGTCGTTAAGCTTTACCATTTCGCCTGTTTTAACTGCTTCAGCCTTAAGAGCATCAATCTGCTCCTTTGAGCCGTCAATCCAAACAATCTCAGCAGGCTTTAAGAAAGCAACTTTTTCGTCAAGCCACGCAAGGAGTGAAGGATTTTTTGTCAAATTAGTATCCATTAATATATCCTCCTATGAATATGGTTTTATAGATTATTTCTATATGGTAAGATTATAATTTATATAAAAAGAAAATTCAATAAAATATATAAAAATTCATTAAAATGTAACATTCATATAAAAATGAAGCTTAATTTTTGTGAAAAATTTATCAATCAAATTTACAGATAAAAAAATCTGTCTATTTTATTTAAGTCGTGCGTTAAAATGACAAGCTGTCAATCGGCATTGTGGCGTAGGCGTTCAGGCTTTCGTCTGCCGTTTTGCCGTCAAGAAATTCAAAATATCCCTGTGAGGCAATCATTGCCGCATTGTCGCCGCAATATTTAAGCTGTGGTAAAAATAGATTAAAACCATGCTTTTTACACATTTTTTCAGCCTCAGCTCTAAGCTTTGAATTTGCCGAAACGCCGCCCGCTATAACGATATTTTTATATTTTCTTTCAAGCGCAACCGCCTCAAGATTATTGATAAGACATTCCACAACGCTTTTCTGAAACGACGCCGCAAGGTCAGGTATATTGATCTTCTCGCCTTTCTGATTAGCATTGTGAATAGTATTGATAACACTTGTTTTAAGCCCGCTGAAAGAAAAATCATAAGGGCTTCCCGTAACCTTCGGCTTCGGAAACTGATATGCATTCTCATCGCCCTGAGGACTTATTCTATCTATACTTACGCCACCGGGATATTCAAGTCCCATTGTCCTTCCTGCTTTGTCAAGCGCTTCACCTGCCGCATCATCTCTCGTTTTGCCGATGATTTCAAAATCAGTATATGACTTTACAGCAACTATATGCGAATGTCCCCCGCTGACTATAAGACAGAGAAACGGCGGATTTGCGTCGTTTGAAATGTAATTTGAAGCAATATGCCCTCTTATGTGATGAACGGGTACAAGCGGTGTGTTTGTTGAAAGTGAAAGTCCCTTCGCAAAGTTCACGCCGACAAGAAGCGCACCGATAAGGCCGGGCGCATATGTAACGGCAAGTGCGTCAATATCATCCATAGTGCAGCCTGCATCCTTGAGCGCCTGTTCGGCAACTGTGCTTATCGCTTCTGCGTGCCGGCGGGACGCAATCTCAGGCACCACGCCGCCATAAAGCTTATGCTCTTCAAGCGACGTTGCTATCACATTTGATAAAACGTTTCTTCCGTCCTCGACAACCGCCGCAGCAGTTTCGTCGCAGGAGGATTCTATTCCCAATATCTTCATATCTTTTCCTTAAACCTTGTCATAATAACTGCATCCTCGTTTGGATTTGAATAAAAATGCGGGCGTATTCCGACGTCAATAAACCCTGCATTTTTATAAAGGCTTATTGCGGGAGAATTACTTTTTCTGACCTCGAGGGTTATGAAATCCATTTCATTTTGCATAGCCCTTTGAAGAAGTGCTTTTGCAACACCCTTTCGTCTGAATTCGGGAAGAACGGCAACATTTGTCACGTACCCTTCCTTTGAAAAAATCTGCAGCCCCATATATCCCGAAACTTTGCCGTCACAAACAGCGACGTAAAAATGAGATGTTTCGTTTTCAAGCTGGGCGGACAAATCCTCCCTGCTCCACGGACTTGAAAAGCATGTCTTTTCAATCTCCCACACATCGTCTATATACTTTTCTTCAAAATCCTTAATGAGAATCATACCAGCTGTTACCTATATTTCCGTCAGCACGAAGAAGCACCTTCATTTTGCAGGCGTTTTCCATTTCCTCGGTCACTATTTCAAGCGCCTTTTGCGCCTCATCGTCAGGCGCTTCAACGATAAGCTCATCGTGTACCTGAAGGATAAGGCGGGATTTCATATTCTCCTCGCTGAGCCGTTTGTCAACCTTTACCATTGCAATTTTAATAATGTCAGCTGCAGTACCCTGAATAGGCATATTTCTTGCAACACGCTCGCCGAACGCACGAAGCATATGGTTTTTCGATGCAAGCTCCGGCAGATAGCGTTTTCTGTGAAAAAGAGTTTCGCTGTATCCCTTGTCCTTGGCAAGCTCAATCATTCTTTTCATATAATCGTCAACACCGCTGTAATGCGCAAGATAGTTGTCGATATACTGCTTTGCCTCTTTGTTTGAAACGCCGATGTCCTTTGCAAGCGAAAACGCACCGATACCGTAAACGATACCGAAATTAACTGCCTTCGCCCTGCTTCTCATCTGAGGCGTCACCATTTCAAGCGGTAGATTAAACACCTGTGAAGCGGTTATTGAATGAATATCGTCGCCGCTGTTGAAGGCGTTAATCATATTTTCATCTCCTGATAAATCCGAAAGCACACGAAGCTCAATCTGGCTGTAATCGACATCGACAAGCTTTTTGCCGACACCCGCAATAAAAAACTTTCGCATTTCCCGTCCAAGTTCTGTTCTTATCGGGATGTTCTGAAGATTAGGTTCAAGTGAGGATATTCGTCCCGTTCTTGTTTCAACCTGATTGAAGCGTGTATGAATTCTTCCGTCGGGTTCAATAACCTTGAGAAGTCCGTCACAGTAAGTTGATTTAAGCTTTGAAAGCGAGCGGTATTCAAGTATCTGCGAAATGGCGGGATGAAGGTCCACGAGCCCTTCAAGCACATCTGCATTTGTTGAATAACCCGTCTTCGTTTTTTTCTTACACGGAAGGTGCAAATCCTCAAAAAGCGCAACGCCAAGCTGTTTCGGTGAATTGATATTAAACTCATATCCAACGCTTTCATAGATTGATGAGGTAAGCTCGTTTATTCTTTCGCCAAGCATTTTTCCAAACGCCTCGATACCCTCCCTGTCGACCTCAAAGCCGGCATATTCCATCTTTGCAAGCACCCTTGAAAGCGGAAGCTCAATATCCTTAAGAAGCTTCGTTTCCTGCGCGCTGTCGACAAGCGAGAGAAGTTTTTCCGACAGCGGTTTAATAACTGCTGCAAGCGAAACTGTCATATCGGCCTCGCCGAGAGTGTTGAGAAATTCGGGCACCTTGACCGAGTATTCAACACAAAGATGCTCTATTGAATAATTTGAGTCGCTGGGTCTTAAAAGATACGCGCAAAGCATAATATCATTCTCAACGCCTTTAAGTTCCACTCCAAGTTTACATGCAAGACGATAAAGCTCCTTGACATTATATGAATACTTTTTAATCTTCTCATCCTCAAAGAAGTTTCTTACAAAGTAGGAAAACTCAGGGGTTTGTGAAGGCATAACAATAATCTCATCGCCAAAAGCAAAATAGAGATCAGTTACGGTTGAATCAATAATGTTCGGATAAAAATACGCTTCGCTACCCTTAAGCCTTTCAAGAAGGTAGTCTGCGTCAACACAGGTTAACCGTGTAATATTTCTGTCGCAAGGCGCTTCTTCTTCATCCCGTGAAATATCAGCCGCCGCATTAGGGTCAAGTTCAAAACGTGGAATAAGGCTGAAAAGTTCATATCTTACGAAAAGAGAAACTGCCTTTTTCATATCAACGCCGCCGAGCTTATACTCTTCAAGCGATGTGTCGACAGGCGCATCGGTACTGATGGTTCCAAGCTTCAGCGAAAGATACGCCTTGTCCTTGTCATTTGCAAGCTTTGCCTTTACGCCGGCTTTTATATCAAGCTCTTCAAGATTTTCATAAATATAATCAATAGTGTGAAAACGGCTGATAAGCTCGAGTGCGGTTTTTGCTCCGACGCCTGCAACGCCCGGGATATTGTCGCTTGAATCGCCCTGAAGCGCCTTTACCTGAATTAGCTCATCAGGTGTAACGCCGTATTCGTCCATTATTGCTTTTTCGTCATAGATATCGGTCTGCGCCTGCCCCATCTTCGTTCTTGCAAGCATAACCTTTACACCGCCGTGTGCAAGCTGAAGTGAGTCGCGGTCACCTGTTGCGATATAACACTCGTCGCCGTCGTTTCTGCATGATGCGGCAAAGGTGCCGAGGATGTCGTCAGCCTCCCAGCCTTCGCACTCAAGGCACTTTATGCCAAGACTTTTGAGTATCTCTTTAAGCACCGGCATCTGCTCCTTAAGCTCTTCCGGCATAGCGTGCCTTCCTGCCTTGTATTCGTCATACATCTTATGTCGAAAGGTAGGTGCGTGAACGTCAAACGCAACCGCAACGCAGTCGGGCTTACAAGCATCCTCAAGCTTGAGAAGAATATTGAGAAAGCCGTATATTGCATTTGTATATTCACCCTGTTTATTTGTAAGCAGTCTTATACCGTAAAAAGCACGGTTTACTATACTGTTTCCGTCAAGTATTAAGAGTCTCATATTACACCTCATAATATTTAATAATTTATTATAACATAAAAAAGCAAGATATTAAAGAATATATTTGATAAAACAAAGGTTCTGTGATATAGTATTTACATTATGAGAATTAAAGATGTTGAATTTGAAAATAATATATTTTTAGCGCCGATGGCAGGAATTGCCGACAAAGCCTTCCGTGAGCTTTGCAGGCAGTACGGCGCAGGATATTCAGTAACCGAGATGGTGTCGTCAAAAGGTCTTACTATGGGCGACAAAAAAAGCGGCGAGCTTTTAACTCTCGGCGAGGGCGAATATCCCGCAGGGGCGCAGATTTTCGGCGACGAGCCTGATATTATGGCACAAGCAGCGGTAAAATGCCTTGAGTATCACCCGCAGATTATCGACATTAATATGGGTTGCCCTGCGCCAAAGGTTGCTATGAACGGCGGCGGTTCAAGCCTTATGAAAAAGCCTGAGCTTGCAGGTGAAATTGTAAGGTCTGTTTCACAGGCAGTCAATATTCCCGTAACAGTTAAAATCCGCAAGGGCTGGGACGATGACTCAGTTAATGCTGTTGAGATTGCAAAAATCTGCGAAAAAAACGGAGCAGCCGCTATCTTCATCCACGGAAGAACAAGAAAGCAGATGTATTCGGGCAAGGTTGACTATGATATAATCAGACACGTTAAGGAAGAGGTATCGGTACCGGTTATCGGAAACGGCGATATAACCGATGAACAAAGCTGCGCATTAATGCTTGAAAAAACAGGCTGCGATGCCGTTATGATTGGCAGAGGCGCACTTGGTAATCCGTGGATTTTCAAACGACTTAACGCATATCTTGACGAGTGCCGTGTACTGCCTGATGTAAGCATAAATGAAAAAATGGTTGTTATGCTTCGCCATATTCAGAAAATAATTGAATACAAAGGCGAATACACAGCAATGAGAGAGGCAAGACACCACGCCGGATACTACACAAAGGGAATACGAAACGGCGCTTCATACAGACGAGAGATAAGTGCCTTTGAGCATTTTGAACAGCTTGAAGAGCTTGCTTTCAGAATTGCGAAGGAGAATGAATAATGATTTTCAAAAACTGCACCTTTTGGGGCGAGGACTTTGAAAAAGAATTCGGTGACATAGAAATAGAAAACGGTAAGATAAAGCAAATAGGTATCCTCGGCGAAGGCAGAGATATGAGCGGTATGCTTTTAGTACCCGGTTTTGTTGACATTCATATACACGGCTTTTTGGGCGGCGACGCCTCCGACGGCGATAAAAGCGCTCTTGAAACGATGTCGAACACTCTTTCACGCCACGGAGTAACCTCGTTTTGCCCGACGACGATGACGCTTTCAAGAGAAGGACTTGAAAAAGCGGTAAAAGCAATTTCAGAGTGCGAAGCGCCAAAAGCAAAGATAGCAGGCATTAACCTTGAAGGACCATTTATTTCAAAAGAGAAAGCCGGTTCGCAGAAACCTGAAAACATAAGGGCGGGAAGCGTCGAAGAATTTGAAAAGCTTTATTCAATAAGCGGTGGAAAAATCAAGCTTATTACCATTGCGCCCGAAGCGTTTGAAAGTGAAGATTTTATAAAAGCTGTAAGCAAAAAATGCACTGTTTCAATAGGCCATTCAAACGCAGATGAAAAGGCGTGCAAAAGGGCAATTGAATTCGGCGCAAGACACATCACCCACCTTTATAACGCAATGACTCCTATGCACCACAGAAATGCAGGAATTGTCGGCACTGCGCTTGACGACGGCAGGGTTATGTGCGAGCTTATTTGCGACCTCGAGCACATATGCCCCGCTGTTTTGAGAAACACATTTCGTATTCTCTCGCAGGACAGAGCAGTAGTCGTCAGCGACTCAATGCGAGGCGCAGGACTCGGAGAGGGCGAATACGACCTCGGAGGTCAGAAGGTATTTGTAAATAACGGCAGAAAATATGCTGCACTTTCAGACGGTACACTCGCAGCGTCAATCACCAATATTCACGAGGAGTTTGTAAATCTTGTGAATATCGGTATTGATTTCAAAACAGCGCTTAAAGCCTGTACTATAAATCCTGCAAGAGCAATCGGCGAAGAAAAAAGCATCGGCTCGATAGCAATCGGAAAATGCGCCGACCTTGTCTTCCTTAATGAAAATTTAGATATTAAAGAGGTTTATATAAATGGAATACTCGCTTAATATAGCATTAATTGAGCCTGAAATACCGCAAAACACGGGCAACATAGCCAGAACCTGTGCGGCAACGGGCGCAAGGCTTCACCTTGTCGGTCCTATGGGCTTTCACATCACTGACAAGCAGGTAAAGCGTGCAGGTCTTGATTACTGGGACAAGCTCGATATAACCTATTATGATTCAATGCAGGAGTTTTTTGAAAAGAACAAAGACGCAAAATTCTACTATTTTACGACTAAGGGCGAAATTGCTCACTCAGATATGGAGTATGAAAACGGTGCGTTTCTTGTTTTCGGTAAGGAAACAAAGGGACTGCCCGAGGAGCTTTTGAAAAAAAATCACGACACCTGCGTAAGACTGCCGATGAGAGGAATTATACGAAGTCTTAACCTTTCAAACGCCGTGTGCGTCGGAACCTACGAGGTGTTAAGACAGTGGGGATATCCCGCGCTCTCACAAAAAGGAAAGCTTACAAAATACGATTGGAACGAATAAAAGAACACCGCAGTTACCGTTTAGTAACTGCGGTGCTTATTTTCAGCTTATTATACTTATCCGAGTTTAACTGATTTTGCGGGGATAAAGCTTCCCGAAGCAGAATCGTATTCAACCGTTACGGTATCTCCCGTATTGATTAAAAGCACCTCCATAGAATCAACGACGCTGATATAATAATATACGCCGTCAATCTGAAGATAATATACGGTGTTACCGTTATTTACTGATGATTTGATATCGGTAACCTCACCTGTTACGGCAAGCGTCTGCGACTGATCTGCGCTGTCGGTATCGCTTACGCTGTCCTCATCAACCATATAGTCGTCAGCATTAGCGTCAGAATCTACCAAACCCTCGTCTTTAAGAGCGTTTATATAGTTTTCAACTGCAGCGTTAAGAGCGTTTGCCATACTCTTTTCCTCATCATAAACGCCACGACCTACAATAGTTTTATCCTCAAGGTTTACAAGCGCAAAGCCTCTAATGGTATATCCGTCGCCGTAGAAGGACATAAAGTATGTCGGCTGTCCCTCGATATCAAGAAGGATTGGGAATGTTGCGCTGTACTCATAGTTTTGCACGGTATCTTCCGCAGACTTTACAGCCGAATACTCGGTTGCACCTCCGTTTTTATAATACCTTGTTTCCTTGGTGCGCTGATTGCAGAGAATAAATCCGAAGTTTGAAGAGTCGGCTTCAATGGAAGTTACGCCGGTATATACCCAAACGTCATCGTCAAGCGCAATATTACCGCTGCCTGATGAAGCAACGTTAACGTCGTTTTGGAAAAAGATTGAGTTCCAGAAACCGTTTTGAAGCTTACCGTAATAATTATACTGCGAGATAATAAGTGATTCGCTGTAAACAACGTCAATCCAGTTGAGGCTTGAGTCGCTTCTTATCGTTTCAATATCATAATAATTGCTTTCGCCGGTGAGTGCGTCCGTGATAACCGCACCCTTAACATCAATACCGCCGAAAAGCCCGATAGTATGGTCAAGCACGGGGGTAATCCAGTAAGGATGTGCATTGTCGTCAATCTCAAAATTAGGAGTATCGAGAAGGAAAGTCGGATACTGAAAACGGATATGGCGGATGAGCTTTTCATTAAAAAGTTCTGTCGGTGAATACTTTATGCCCTCACCAAACTGCTCAACACAGTTTACAACCTGCACCTTCTGGCTTACAAGGTCAACAATCATATAAGCAGGAAGACCGTTTTTGGTATTGTTCCACCACTTAAGAATGCTTGCGTATTCAAGATAAGCAACTCTTACAGGAGTGCCCTTATAGTTGATCTGGGTTGAATTATCGGTTACAACATACTGGCTTTTATATTCGTCGAGCTTACCGAGCTGCTGGTCGGCAAGATAGTTTGCTGTAAGTCTGTCAAGTCTTGGGACCTCGTCATAGCTTATCTCGGAAAAGTCTGTGGAAAAATCACTTTCCTCAACGCTCATAAGCTGACTGTAGGAATGTGCTCTGAAAAGAGTTGCGCCCGCAACATAGCCAACTGCCATAACAACAACAATTACGCCGATGATAATAAGCGGAACAAACGACTTTTTCTTAACGTATTCCCTTCTCTCCACCATTTTATTTGCCTTGCAGGCAATATAAAACCCGAAAACAAAAAGGGCAACAAGCGCAATAAGATAGATATACATCTGGCTGTCCTTAAAATTGATTGCAGGAAGCATGATATAGTAAAGTATAGCGCCGCCGATTATTGTAATCAGAAAAGCGATGAGTATTCTCAGCGGCACCTTGGCAGGCGCAACGACTGCCTCCACCTCGTTTTTCTTCGGCCACTTTATCTTTTCCTTGAATTCATTGATAACCTCGTCGGCATCATAATCCATATTGGGCATTTTTTCGCTCATATTAATTCTCCTATAACATTAGTAAATAAATTATACAATATATTATTTCTTTTTACAACAAAAAAATAACGGAGAGGATGACCTCTCCGTTAATAAACAAATTTAATTATTTTCTTGTGATACCCTTTGAGGTCTGAAGGAATTCATCAGATGCAGGGTAGTGGTTCTTATAAGTGATAATGAGTGATGCACTCTTATCCTTGATAACTGCGATGCTTGCGTGAGTAACTGAAATGTTTGAAATCATTGTGTAATCAGCCTCAACAACCTCTTTGGTTGCAGTATCAATCTTAACCTTTGCAGTACCGCCCTTATAGAATACCGTAACGTTCTCGTCAGCTGTACCCTGTGTGAATGAAACTGCGTCGATATCAGATACAACGCCTCCGATATCACCAAGTACCTGGAAGAAACGTCCCTGAGCGTCATCGCCTCTGAGAGCCATCTTAACGCCCTTTGGCTGAATTTCAAGTGTGATTGTGCCGTCGCCGTTGTCGGTAACGTTAGCTGCAAGAATATCCTCACCTGTTACGTCAGTAGTTCTGAAGTCGTGGTCGTTAACCTTCTTAACATCCTCGCTGTTGTTATCGAGGTCAGGATTTCTGTTGTTACAAGGCGGAAGGCCATATGGTGTAGGCTTGAACATACTGCCCATAATACCAGGGACAAGCTTGTTAACAACTGCGTTAGCCGAACCGTCAATCATAACGTCGCCAAGCTCCATTGTTTCGTCGCCGAGAAGCTTGTAGAAGTTTACTGTATTACCCTGGTCGTCAACATATTCAGCTGTAAGGCTCTTTGTATAGTTATAAGCCTCTTTATAATAATTTGCTACGTCATCAAGTGTCTGGAAGTCAACGCCGCCGTATGTGCCCGGCTTAAGCTCGTCGATAACGATAGGATCGTCGTCGCCGACGCCGTCTTCGCCGCCTTGGTTCTGCCAGCTGCCGTCCTTAATTTCGTGAATAGCTCTTATTGCACCTTCCTGGAATACATAGTTGATTTTAGCACATCCTGAAAAGCTTGTCGCAATAAGACCTGCTGCCATACCAATGCATAAGAACTTTTTAACATACTTATTCATTTAGAGATACCCCTTTCATTTGTCCGTCCGGCATAAGAAAAATACTTATGCAGAAAACATTACATATTAAATTTATATTAATTTCGGCAAAAAGTCAATAGATATTTGAAAAATAAGTTAATAATTTGTATATCATTTATAAAAACATTGAGATTTTTTACACCTTATGATATAATTATCTATAGTTTACAAACAACGAACAAGGAGCAGATATGAAAAAATACGATAAAGAACGAATACTTGAAATCGCGTCCTTCATCGTTCTCGGCGGAATCATTCTTTTTATTTCAATAAATACCGCTGAGGCAAAAAAGCTTGTCGGATATATAATCAATATTGTTAACCCGATTATATATGCCGCTGCAATAGCATTTATAGTTAATCTTCTTGTAAAGCCGATTGAAAAAGCGTTCATAACTCGGGCAAAAAAGAAGAACAAGGAAATCCGGCCAAGACAGTACAGAACAATTTCAATTATTCTCGCATTTCTTATTTTTATTGCCTTTATCGCACTTGCTGTAGGAATGATCATTCCTAATCTGAGCAGCACTGTTTCAAACCTTTACAAGAGCGCGCCCGCCCTTTGGGACAAGTTTCTTGATGCGATTGACAAATTCAAGATTAAACAGCCGAAGCTTGCAGGGATAATCACAACGGCTGAGACGAGTCTTGACAATCTGTTTGATAAGATTGTCAATAAGGTGAAAACCAATTTCTCCGACATTGCCGGAACTGTATTATCCAAAGTCAAAAGCTTATCAAATGTACTGTTCAACTTTTTTGTCGGCGCGATTATTGCAATCGGAGTTATCGCTAAAAAAGAGTTTGTTATTAAGGAATTCCGCCTCATACTTCAGAAGCTTTTACCAAGCAAGCATTACAGAAGGACTACTTACGTCTTAAAACTTGCGAATAAGAAATTCCAGATTTTTTTCAAATACAACATTGTCCAGGCAGTTATAACAGGCGCAGGCACATTTCTTGTTATGCTTGTTTCCGGAATGCCTTATAAAGCTTCAATACCGCTTCTTATCACGGTTACGCAGCTCATACCTGTTATCGGTGCAGTTGTAGGAACTGTAATAAGCGCAATACTGATTCTGCCTGTCAGTCCCGTCAAGGCAATAATATTCGTTGTGCTTTGCACACTTGTTCAGCAGATTGTTGAAAAGCTTATTAATCCTCATCTTATGGGTAAGGAGCTTGATATGCCGGGACTTCTCACCTTCCTTGCTATAATCATCGGCGGCAAGCAGTTTGGCTTTATCGGTCTTATCTGCGCAGTGCCGTTTGTGTCTGTTCTTTACGATATATACAAACTTCAAATTCACCCGATGTTAACAAACAAAAAGACCGAAAGGTCAGAAAATAAATAAAAACGGAGATTTAATTATGAGATGTAAAAATTGCGGAAGCGAAAATGATGACAACAGATATATCTGTGAAAACTGCGGTTCGCCTCTATATGACGAAAGCGAGCCCACGCAAGAATTTGAGGAAACACAGCCAATGCAGCAAAGCAATACACCTGCTCCTCAGCCGAATAATAATCAAAAGGATGATGACCAGAACAAGAAAAATATAATCATTATTGCTGTGCTTGCTGTAATTCTTATCGCCATAATCATTTCAATTGTTGTTGCGGTTAAGGGTAAATCCAATAATCCCACGACAACAAAAAGCAGCACGTCCGTTTCAACTACGATAGACAAAAACTCCACCACAAAGGAAAAGAAGGAAGAGTCTACAACAGAGGAAGAATCAACAACCGAAAAGACAACAGAAACCACTACCGAATCAACAACCAAGGCAAAGAAGACATTTACGATAAATGCTTCAACTGCAGTTGGCGGCTCAGTCAGCGGAAGCGGAACATATACCGAGGGCGATACGGTAGTACTTACCGCAAGTGCTGACAGCGGATATGTATTCTCAGGTTGGTATTCAGACGGAGAACTCAAGAGCACTTCGTCAACATACAGATTCACAGCAAGTGCTAACGGAAATTATACTGCTCTTTTCTCACCTGATGACGGTGATATAAACCAGGGAGACGGCGGCAATGACTAAAGGCGAGCTTGCGGAATGCTATTTCAGACAAGGGTATAACTGCTCACAGGCAGTTGCCCTTGCCTTTTGTGATGAAACAGGGCTTGACGAAAAGACAACCGAGCGCCTTACAATCGGTTTCGGAGGCGGTATAGGCAGAATGAGAGAGGTCTGCGGCGCAATGAATGCGTCTGTATTTGTTCTCGGCGCTGCTTTTAACGAGGATAAAAGCAGTATTTATAAACGAGTTCAGGAGCTTGCAGATACATTTAAGAAGCAAAACGGCTCAATAATATGCAGGGAGCTTCTCGGTCTTTCATCAAAGGGAAACGATTCTCCAAACGCCGAGGCGCGCACCCCTGAGTATTATAAAAAGCGCCCTTGCCCATTAATTGTGCATGACGCAGCAAACGCACTTGACGCTTATCTGAAAGCCAATAAAAAATAAAAAAAGTATTGCATTTTCAACATTAATGTGTTATATTATGTGAGCAAAAAAATTTGCGCCGGTAGCTCAGCTGGATAGAGTGACCGGCTACGAACCAGTAGGTCGGGGGTTCGAGTCCCTTCCGGCGCACTTCATAAAAAGCCGTAAATACG
>DLBD01000028.1 GCA_002494125.1 Ruminococcaceae bacterium UBA7030
GAGTATTTTGTGTCTTACTATGACTATTATCAGCCCGAAGCTTATGTGCCTACAACAGATACATATATAGAAAAGGATTCATCAATTAATGACGAGATAGACAAGCTTCGCCATTCTGCAACTTCCGCTTTGTTTGAAAGAAGAGATGTTATTATTGTAGCGTCAGTTTCCTGTATCTATTCTATAGGTGACCCGATAGATTATAAGAGTATGGTTATTTCTCTTCGTTCGGGAATGGAATACGGTAGGGATAAGCTTATTGAAAAGCTTGTATCAATTCAGTATGAGCGAAATGACATAAACTTTGTTAGAAATAAGTTCAGAGTCAGAGGAGATACGCTTGAGATTTTTCCTGCCGGCTCTTCGGGCAATGCAATAAGGATTGAATTTTTCGGCGATGAAATTGACCGTATCTGCGAAATACAACCGCTTACGGGTAAAGTTGAAGGCGTTTTATCCCATGTTGCAATCTATCCTGCGTCGCACTATGTTGTTGGCCCGGAAAAAATGGAAAGAGCAATTGAAAAGATATATGACGAAATGGTTGAGCGTGTTGCTTATTTTGAAGAAAAAGGCAAGCTTCTTGAAGCACAGCGAATCAAAGAACGCACAATGAACGATATTGAAATGCTTCGTGAAACAGGCTTTTGCAAGGGCATTGAAAACTATTCTGCTGTAATGAGTGGCAGAAAACCGGGTGAAGCACCATTCACTCTCATAGACTATATGCCTGACGATTTTCTTCTGTTTTGTGATGAAAGCCATGTAATGCTGCCGCAGGTCAGAGGTATGTATGCAGGTGACAGAGCAAGAAAGGAAAGCCTTGTTGAATACGGCTTTCGTTTACCTTCGGCGCTTGATAACAGACCGCTTCAGTTTGATGAGTTTTATAACAAAATAAATCAGGTCATTTTCACTTCTGCAACACCGGGTGCTTTTGAAAAAGAAAGAAGCGCACAAATTGTTGAGCAGGTTATCAGACCTACCGGACTTCTTGATCCTGTGATTACCGTAAAGCCTACAGACGACCAGATGGATGATCTTTTATCAGAAATTAACGTAAGATCACAGCGAAAGGAAAGAATCCTTGTAACGACACTTACAAAAGCAATGGCTGAGGATCTTACAGCATACCTTGAAGGCTTTGGAGTAAAGGTCAGATATATGCACCACGATATTGATACTATCGAGAGAATGGAGATTATCCGTGACCTGAGGCTTGGCGAATTCGACGTCCTTGTCGGAATCAACCTTCTTCGTGAAGGACTTGATATCCCCGAGGTTTCACTTGTCGCAATTCTTGATGCTGACAAAGAAGGCTTTCTTCGTTCGGAAACATCTCTTGTTCAGACTATCGGCAGAGCGGCAAGAAATGAAAACGGCGAGGTAATAATGTATGCCGACAGCGTTACTCCTTCTATGGAACGTGCTATTTCCGAAACGGTAAGGCGCAGAGGCATACAGGAAGAATATAATAAGGCACACGGTATTACGCCTGAAACTATTAAAAAGGACGTTCACCAGATTATTGAAATCACCTCAAAAGAAAAGCTTGAAGGAAAGCGTAAGCATCTCACCAAAAAGGATAAGGCAATTCTTATCAGACAGCTTACGAAGGAAATGAAGGAGGCTGCCAGAATGCTTGAATTTGAGCATGCCGCATTCCTGCGAGATCAGATAGCAGAACTTGAAAAGTAAAGGATTATTATGAATAAAAATATAGTAGTAAAAGGTGCAAGGGAGCACAATCTTAAAAATATTGATATTGAAATACCAAGGGATAAACTTATTGTTTTCACGGGGCTTTCAGGTTCGGGTAAATCAAGCCTTGCCTTTGATACAATATTTGCTGAAGGACAAAGGCGTTATGTGGAGTCTTTGTCGTCTTATGCAAGGCAGTTTCTCGGGCAGATGGAAAAGCCCGATGTTGATTATATTGACGGACTTTCACCGGCTATTTCAATAGACCAGAAAACGACAAGCCGTAACCCGCGTTCAACAGTCGGAACGGTTACCGAGATATATGATTATCTTCGTCTTCTATATGCAAGAATTGGTACTCCTCATTGTACTGTTTGCGGCAGAGAAATTTCACAGCAGACAGTGGATCAGATAGTCGACAAAGTTCTATCGCTTGAAGAGAAAACAAAAATTCAGATTATGGCTCCGATTGTCAGAGGACGAAAGGGCGAATATGTAAAAGAGCTTGACAACATAAGGAAGTCGGGTTTTGTTCGTGTTCGTATTGACGGCTCTGTTTACGATCTTTCCGAAGAGATTAAACTTGAAAAGAATAAAAAGCATAATATTGAGGTAATCGTTGATCGTCTTGTAATTAACGACACTATCAAATCAAGACTTTCGGATTCGATAGAAACCGCAACTCATCTAACAGACGGACTCGTTCTTGTTGATATAATCGGTCAAAGGGAGGAGCTCTTCTCGCTTAATTATGCTTGCCCTGAACACGGTGCAGTTATCGAGGAAATGAGCCCGCGTATGTTTTCGTTTAACAATCCTTTCGGTGCTTGTAAAAAATGCGGAGGTATCGGATCTTATAAAGAAATTGACCCGAATCTCATTATACCTAATAAAAAGCTTTCTATTAACCAGGGCGGTATTAAAGCATCGGGTTGGAATGTTAATGACGGTTCGATAGCAAAGATGTACTACGAGGGACTTGCAAATGAGTATGGTTTTTCCCTCGATATTCCAATTGAAATGATTCCTGATGAAGCAATGCATGCAATTCTCTATGGAACTGACGGTAAAAAGCTTACTATGAAGAGAGTGACCTCCTACGGCACCGGAACCTATAAAACTGACTTTGAAGGTATTATTTCAAATCTTAAAAGAAGATACAGCGAAACAACGTCTGACTGGGCAAGAAATGATATTGAAGGCGTTATGTCAACATGTCTGTGTCCTGACTGTCACGGCTCAAGGCTGACGCCCGAAATTCTTTCCGTTACAATAGGAGGAAAGAACATTTACGAATTCTGTACTATGTCTATTTCAGAGGAGCTTGAGTTTATCAACAGTCTTGAACTTACCGAAAGACAGAAGATAATCGGGAATCTGGTAATTAATGAGATTAAAGAAAGGCTTAACTTTCTAAATTCTGTCGGACTTGACTATCTCTCACTTTCAAGGGAGGCTGCAACACTTTCGGGTGGCGAGGCGCAGCGTATCAGGCTTGCAACCCAAATAGGCTCTTCCCTTATGGGTGTTTTATACATTCTTGATGAGCCGTCGATTGGACTTCACCAAAGGGACAACAATAAGCTTCTTGATACGCTCAAGCATCTTCGTGACCTCGGAAATACACTTATCGTGGTTGAACACGATGAGGATACTATGCGAAATGCGGACTATATTGTTGATATCGGTCCGGGTGCAGGTGTTCATGGAGGCGAGCTGATTGCAAGCGGTACAATTGATGACATAATTAACAGCGAACGCTCGATTACCGGTGCGTATTTAAGCGGTAAAAGGAGTATTCCTCTTCCTGAAAAAAGAAGGGAAGGCAACGGCAAAAAACTAAAGGTGTTCGGTGCGAGGGAAAACAATCTTAAAAACCTTGAAGTTGAAATACCGCTTGGAAAATTCGTTGCTGTTACCGGTGTTTCCGGTTCCGGCAAATCAAGCCTTGTAAATGAAATACTTAATAAATATCTTTCGAATGTTCTTAACGGTGCAAAGCGCCGTGCTGGAAAATTTGATAAAATTACCGGTGTGGAAGCACTTGACAAGGTTATAAACATTGACCAGTCTCCAATAGGAAGAACGCCTCGTTCAAACCCTGCAACCTACACAGGCGTATTTAATGATATAAGAGATTTATATGCCCAAACGCCGGATGCAAAGGCGAGGGGATATAAGAGCAATCGTTTCTCCTTTAATGTTAAGGGCGGACGGTGCGAGGCATGTCAGGGCGACGGTATTGTGAAAATTGAAATGCATTTTCTTGCTGATGTTTATGTACCGTGTGAGGTTTGCTCCGGTAAGCGATACAACCGTGAAACGCTCGAGGTTAAGTATAAGGGTAAGTCAATATATGATGTGCTTGAAATGACTGTTGACGAAGGTGTTGAATTCTTTGCGCAACAGCCGAAGATTTACCGCAAGCTTAAAACTCTTTCGGATGTCGGACTTGGTTATATTAAAATCGGTCAGAGCGCTACAACGCTTTCGGGTGGTGAGGCACAGAGGGTTAAGCTTGCAACCGAGCTTTCAAAAAGAAGCACGGGAAAGACGATTTATATACTGGACGAGCCCACAACAGGACTTCATACTGCCGATGTTCATCGCCTTATAAACGTCCTTAATATGCTTGTTGACTCAGGAAATACAGTTCTTATTATTGAACATAATCTTGATATTATTAAGACGGCGGACCATATTATTGATCTCGGTCCCGAAGGCGGCAAGGGCGGCGGAACAATCGTTGCACAGGGAACACCCGAAGAAATAGCAAAATGCAAAAAGTCCTATACAGGCCAGTATCTTAAACCTCTTCTTAAATAAAATAGGGCATTCGTACCGACTCTTTATGATACGAATGCCTTTACTTTTTGTTACCTATAATTACAAATGAATTAAAATGAAATTAAGTTTTAATATTTTTGTAATTATTTTATCATTTACTGTTTATTTTGTTTTAATTTTCTGTTATAATGTATTAAATATGTATTAAAGGAGTGACATAATATGAAAAAAATCAGAATATCTGTTGTAGTATTATGTCTTGCTCTTTTGTTGAACGGATGCCACAGCTTCCGTTTTGCAACGTCTATTGAAGATTTAATTTCTCCCGTTTCACCAAGCGGTGAAAATGAAGAGGTGCTTTCAGCTCTCAATAATTATTGCGAGGCAGGTTATTCACTCAAAGTTCCGTCAGGCGGAAATTACACAACAGCCTTTGTATTTACAGACCTCGACAGCGACGGGCAAAATGAAGCGCTTGCTTTTTATGAGCCGAGCGACAGCCTTGGGTCAGTCAATATGGCTGTAATTCAAAAGGGCGAAAAATCATGGAACGTTGTTAATAATATTGTCGGCGAAGGCTCAGGAGTAAACCGTGTTGACTTTTCAGACCTTAACAATGATTCAGTTGATGAAATCGTTGTCGGATGGAGTGTTATATCCAAATCTGATGTTTCTAATGTAAATGTTTATTTCAGGCTTGATGATTCGCTAACATACGAATCTTATTCTGATTCGGTAACAGGAAACGATTTTTTGTGTGCCGATATAAATGAGGACTCGGCAAATGACCTGCTGATTTTCTCAACCGGCTCTGTAAATGAATCACCCTATGCCGAGCTGTATTCATTTGAAGGTAAAGAAAAATATAAAATCGGCTATACAAAGCTTGACAGCACTATAACCTCATTTGAAAAGTTATCTGTCGGTAAAACTGATGCCGGTACAAGTGTTTATGTCGATGCGCTAAGGGCTGACGGCAGTTCAATGGTAACTGAGTTTATTTACTATTCAAACTATTACGACTCAATCGTTTCACCGCTTTACAGTTATTCAACAGGCAGAACTTCCGAAACTACAAGAGACGATTTAATATATTCATCGGATATTGACGGCGATTCGGTTATAGAAATTCCAACTGATTATGACGATATAAGCCTGCCTGACAAGTTAAGCGCTCAAGACTGGGTTTCATATAAGAGCACCATATTTGTTCATAAGTGCTATACTGTTTCATGCAAGCGTGACGCTTATGTTCTTATTGTAACAGACGACGAGCTTGAAGACCTTACATTTACTTATGATGAAGAGGGAAGAGAGCTCAGTGCTTTTGACGAAGATACACTTTGCTATAACATCAAAGCAGTTCTTAAATCAACATATGACTCTAATCCGGATGATTTTCTGTCATATGTGAAAATATATGAAAATTCAGGATATGTTTATCTTGCAAGGGTTAATTCGGAAACATCTTATTCAACGGATTATCTTGCTGATACAATTCGCACTTATTAAAACAGATTTATAATCTTACATAGGAAGGGTTGAAATTTATGAAAAAGGTATTAGTCGCTGAGGACGAGGAATCCATCAGAGAGTTTATTGTCATCAATCTCACCAGAAGCGGTTACGAGGTTGAACAGGCAGAAAACGGTGCGGTTGCGCTTGAAAAGTTTTCTCAGGATGAAAATGGTTTTGATGTTGCAATTCTTGACATTATGATGCCTGAGGTTGACGGACTTACTGTTTGTAAAGAGCTTAGAAAGCGTTCATCAGACCTTGGCATAATTATGCTTAGCGCCAAAACACAGGAAATGGACAAAGTAACAGGCCTTCTCTTTGGCGCAGATGATTATGTAACAAAGCCGTTTTCACCAAGTGAGCTTATGGCAAGAGTAGACGCTGTATACCGTCGTGTTGAAATGACACGAGGCTTTCGTAAAAACGATACAACAGGTGACAGCATTGTGCTGGACGAATTTGTTCTCAATCTTCGAAATCGTACGCTTACAAAAAATGATGAACCGATTGAGCTTACTCAGGTTGAATTTCAGATTATTGAGTACTTTTTCAAAAATCCGAATGCAGCTCTTTCAAGAACTGATATTCTAAAAACAGTATGGGGTGCAAATTATTTCGGTGATGAAAAGATTGTCGACGTTAATGTTAGACGACTTCGTATGAAGGTTGAGGATAACCCATCTAATCCTACAAGACTTGTTACTATATGGGGACTTGGCTACAAGTGGGTAGTATAACGGCAAAATAAAGGCACGGTAGTATTAATGGAAAAGGCAAAGATAATTATTGATAAACTTAAAAGGCTTAAGCCTGAGGGTATTACACGCAGATGGGTGTTTAATATTCTCGGCGTTATCGCCATATTCTTTATAATAGTTTTTGTTATTGCCTCTTTTGCCATTAAAAACCACTATTATTCAAACGTTGAAAGTATTTTAAGTTCAGGTGTTTCAAATTCTGCTGTAAACTATTTTTCTTCAAATTTTGACTCCGGAAAGTCTATTGAAGAAGCGGCGGTTGACTATTTTGACAGCTATAGCTATAAGGATAAAACGACAATATGGATTATAGATAATGAGGGTAATGTCATTTTATCGTCAACAGGTTTCAGTATTGAAAAGACTAATATGCCGGATTTTGAAGAGGCACTTAACAGCGATGACTCCACGGGAAAATTTGTCGGAAAGCTTGATAACGGCGAAAAAGCAATGGCTGTATGCAGACTGCTTAAAAATAATGATGGCAACACCATTGGAGCAATCCGTGTTATGTCGTCTTTGAAACAGATCAATAATCAGATTAGAACACTTATTTTCCTGATTTTTATATCACTCATTGCTGTTTTTGCAATAATTATTTTGTCAAACCTATACTTTATAAGGTCGATTATTATACCGGTTAAAGAGGTTAATGAAACTACCAAAAAGATTTCCGAAGGTGATTACTCGGTAAGAATTGAAAAAAAATATAATGATGAAATCGGTGACCTTTGTGATGCCATTAACAATATGGCAGAGGAAATATCAACTACCGATAAAATGAAAAATGACTTTATCTCAACAATTTCTCACGAGCTGAGGACCCCTCTTACATCTATAAAAGGTTGGGGAGAAACGCTTACTTTCGGTATGGACGATTCTGTTGACGATATAACCCGCAAGGGACTTGAAGTAATTGTCAAGGAAGCAAGCAGGCTTGAAGGCTTTGTAGAAGAGCTTCTCGATTTCTCAAGACTTCAGAGCGGAAGAATGAAGCTCAGACTTGCGCAGACTGATATTTTTGCCGAACTTGACGAAACTGTGTTCACTTTCAGAGAAAGAGCTTTGAGAGAGGATATAGGTGTAAAATACAGCATCCCGGAAGCTCCTGCTATCGCAGAGGCTGATGCAAATAGACTCAGGCAGGTTTTCTTAAATATTCTTGATAACGCTCTTAAATATTCAAGAGCGGCAAGTACAATATTTGTAAAGGCTGAATTTACGAAGCTTGATGATGAAAACTTTGTTAAGATATCTATTGCTGATCAAGGATGCGGTATCAGTAAAGAGGATTTACCTCATGTAAAGGATAAGTTTTATAAAGCAAATGTTTCTGTTAAGGGCTCAGGTATAGGACTTGCCGTTACCAACGAAATAATAACCCTTCATAACGGTAAGCTTGAAATTGACAGTGTTGAGGGTAAGGGCACACTTGTAACGATTTACCTTCCTATCGAAAATTCACCTGAAGAGCTCGCATCTCAGGAACAGACAAATAATTAATGCCGTAAGGCGTAGAAACGGAATAACTATGGAAGAAAAGAAATGCCATATAACATCTGTCGGCGGACAAGCGCTGATTGAGGGCGTAATGATGCAGGGTCCTAAGGGAATTGCTACTGCTGTCAGAAAGCAGGATGGCGAAATACTTGTCGAACATCACGATGTAAAACGAATATCCGATAAATCAAAGTTTTTCAGGATACCGCTTATCAGGGGCATTATCGGATTTATTGATTCAATGCTTATTGGATACAAAATGATGATGTATTCAGCCGAGGCGTCCGGAATGGAAGACCTTGAAGATGTCGAAATGAATAAATTTGAAAAATGGCTTACTGACAAGCTTGGCGATAAGCTAATGGATATCGTTATGTTTATTGCATCAATACTCGGCTTTGCGCTTGCCTTTGCAATATTTTTCTACCTTCCTGTACTTGTTTTTAACAGGCTTAATACCTGGAGTGGTGAAACACTTACCGCTTGGCAGGGTACTATTGAAGGAGTTCTTAAAATAATAATATTTGTTGTTTATATTGCCCTTGTAAGCAGAATGAATGACATAAAAAGAACGTTTATGTATCATGGTGCCGAACATAAGTCCATTGCTTGTTATGAAGCCGGACTTGATCTTACTGTTGAAAATGTAAAAAAATGCACTCGTTTTCACCCGAGATGCGGAACTTCATTTATCTTTGTAATGCTTATTTTAAGCATAATTGTTGTATCTGTATTATCTGTGTTTGTTCCACCTGAGCTTAAGCAAAACAGAATTTTATGGATGCTTATCAAACTTCCGTTAATTCCGATTATTATGGGTATCGGATATGAGTTTATTCGCTATGCAGGAAGACATAACAACCTTCTCGTAAAGATACTTTCAGCTCCGGGACTTTGGATGCAAAGGCTTACAACAAGGGAGCCCGACGACGAAATAATCGAATGTGGTATTGAATCACTAAAGGCTGTTATTACCGATAATCCGGAGGACGACGAAATCAAATGACATTAATGCAGGCTTACAGTTACAGCGTAAAGTTTCTTGAATACAATAATGTTGACGAGTCGGACTTTAAGGCGCTTTGCATATGTTGTCATTTAGCCGGAATTAAAAATAGTGATTACACTTTTCATAAGGATGATTTCGTACCAAACAGAAAGCTTGCTGATATGCTATGGAAACTAAAAGAGGGAGAGCCGCTTCAGTACGTTATCGGCAAATGGGACTTTTTCGAGAGCGAGTTTTTAGTAGGGGAAGGTGTTTTAATACCAAGACCTGAAACAGAAGAGCTTGTTGAACTTATTGTCTCGCAAATCGGCAATGATAAAAAAACTGTATTTGACCTATGG
>DLBD01000017.1 GCA_002494125.1 Ruminococcaceae bacterium UBA7030
CCGGAAGCAGGAAGTTGTTCATCATCTCGTTCTTTCTGGATACGGGCTGTATAAACTCGGGATGTGTATTGATATGTTCGATCAGCCGGTCGGCATATTTGCTCATTTTGAAAAAGTATGCCTCCTCAGATGCCTTTTGAACAGGTCGGCCGCAGTCGGGGCACTTGCCATCCACAAGCTGGCTCTCTGTCCAGAAGGATTCACAGGGTGTGCAGTACATACCCTCATATTCGCCCTTGTAAATATCACCCTGATCATAAAGCTTCTTAAATATCTTCTGAACAACCTTTTCGTGATAGTCGTCGGTTGTTCTGATAAACTTGTCATAGCTTGTGTTGAGAAGGTCGCAAATACCTCTGATTTCACCTGCAACTTTGTCAACGTATTCCTTTGGCGTAACGCCTGCAGCTTTTGCATATTCTTCGATTTTCTGACCGTGCTCGTCAGTACCTGTAAGCATAAATACATCGTATCCCTGAAGCCTTTTATATCTTGCAATAGCGTCAGTGAGAACTATCTCATAGCTGTTGCCGATATGCGGCTTTCTTGAAGTGTATGCAATAGCGGTTGTGATATAAAACTTTCCTTTTTCAGACATTGTTTTTCCTCCGAATTTTATAAAAGTGAAGCAGCGCCTCTGTCAAGCATAAGTGTAACATCAGTGTGAAACTGAAGCACGGACGCGGGACATTGCGGCGTTACATTACCGTCAATTAATTGTCTTATCGCCTTAGCTTTATTTTCGCCAAGAGCAATAATAAGTATTCTTTTGGCCTGCATTATAGAGCCTATACCCATTGTAACAGCCTGAGTCGGAACATCTTCTACAGAATTAAAAAACCTGCTGTTATCCTTAATTGTGCTTTCTTTAAGATTAACTACGTGGCTCCATCTCTGAAAGCTGTCGGATGGCTCGTTAAAAGCTATGTGACCGTTTGAGCCGATACCGAGAAGCTGAATATCAATTCCTCCCATAGCTCTTATCTTCTTTTCATACTGCTCACATTCTTCTTCAAGGTTGTCAGCATTTCCGTTGAGAAAGTTGATGTTTTCCTTGGGAATATTAATGTGGTCGAAAAGATTTTTATACATAAATGAGTGGTATGAGTTTTCATCGTTTACATCAAGATGACAGTACTCATCAAGATTAAAGGTAGTGACACGGCTGAAATCAACTGAGCCGTTTTCATAAAGCTGAATCATATGTCTGTATGGCTTGAGCGGGGTAGAACCCGTTGCAAGACCGAGTATTGAATCAGGCTTTGCAAGCACCTGACCGCACATATAATATCCTGCTGCAATACCTATCTGCTCTTCATTGTCGTATACAAGTACATTCATAACAGCACCACCTTAATAAAGTTTCCACTATATTATAAACAAAATAATTAACCTGTCAATGCTTTATTATTTCTTTTATTACTAATTGAATCGGCTATTGCAAGAATTATAACAAATCCTAATGCTCCGACCAAAGCTCCGAAGGTGTCAATAACCCAGTCGCGAAATTCACACGACCTTCCTGTTACAAAGATCTGATGCACCTCATCGGTAACTGCATAAAGCGAGGTGAAAAGAATTGCGAAAAGCGTTGACCTTTTGCTCCTTGTCAAATAAAGCGATACGGCAAATAAAAAGCCGAGTCCGGTAAATTCAAGGCAGTGCGCAAGTTTTCTAACAATAAAGATAGTGAAAAAATTGTCGCCGAACACTTTGTATAGCCATTCAAGCACCTCTCCGCTTTGTGCAGAGGATTCGTCAGCGGTGCGGGATGAAAGCCAGAATATAACCCCCATACACGCTGCCGTCAAAATCCAAGATATAGTTTTTTTAATCTTCTCTTGTTGCATAGACAAAGCAAACCCTTCCGCTTCCGGGGTGAAACTGAACGGAACTTACACCCTCAGCCTGTGCATAGTATGACGATTCAAATAAAACGGGGAATACCGTGTATTCGTCAATAATTGCTTCTTCGGTATTAATACATTCCTGAATAAGATTATCCGCTCCTGCCGATTGTGCCTTAGCAAGCGCTTCCTCGGCATACTGCGTTTCGCCAATATAGTTGCCGCCGATAATCTCGCTTAAAAATGAAACTGTGTTATGACTTGCCGCTGTAAACGGATAGAGTGCAATATCATATTCACTCTTTGCAACAGCGTTGTAAAAATCATTTTCAGGCATCGCTTCAATCTTGAGAGAGAAGGATATTTTATTGTCTTCCCCATAGCTCGTAACAGAACCGATAGTCGCCTGAATTCCCTGAACAAGCGCCTTTGCGGCATCGTTCATATTTTCAGTACATATTACAGTAATATCTGCATTTGTAAAGCCGGTTTCTTTAAGTCCATCCCTCCAAAGCTCTTGTGCAAGCTCAGGGTCGGCAGCCGGTACGGTTGAGCCCATTGCGTCAACTGCCGATTGACCGCCGATAATACAGCTCGGCGGTGTAAGACTTGTCGCTCTTTTAAGATACTCGTGCTCGGGTTCATCCTCGGTAATACTCAGGCAAACCGCCTGTCGTAATTTCTCATTTGAAAAAAGCTGACGGTTTTTATTGAGCATAAGCGCCCACGTTGTGTTTGAATACGGAACGACAGTTATGTCCTCGCCCGAAAGCTTTTCGTATTCGGAGCCGGAAATATATGCGCAGTCATAGAGGCCTGACTTGAGATGCTTTGCAACATCAGTCTCTTCATTCTTAATGCTCAAAGTAATATTTGAAATATCGGTTGGATTGTCGCCCGTATATTTTTTGTTCTGATTCAGTATGTAGGACGCCTCAAGCACTGCGCTTACATAGAACTGTCCGTTAAAAAGGGAATACTCGGCTGAAAGACCGTAACGGCCTTTTGTTGCATTGAAAAACTCCTCGTTACAAGGCATAGCAACTGCAGTTGAAAGTGCTGACAAAAAGCTTTCATCAGGTGATGTGAGAGTTATTTCAAGCGTGTAATCGTCAACTGCCTTAACACCAAGGTTCCTTCTGTCTTCAGCTCCGGAGTGTATTTCGTTAGCGTTTACAATACCTGAAACAGAAGAGAATAGGGGAGCGTTTGTTTCCGGCGCAACGGCTCTTCTTAATGCAAATACAAAATCGTTTGCAGTAACGTCGGGATTGAAGTCAGAGCCTACAAGTTCAACTCTCGAATCTTTATATTCGCCCTCGCTGTTGAGTTCATTACTTATATCCCATTTTAGACCTTCTTTTATATGGAAGGTATAAACAAGTCCGTCTGCGCTTATCTCCCAGCTTTGAGCGCTGGCAGCTTTAACCTCTCCGTCGTCAAGAACTCGCACAAGTCCCTCATAGCAGTTTTCGGCAATAAGAAACTCATCCTCCTTAGAAGCGACCTGAGGGTCAAAGCTTGTTATGTCACCGTCAAACGGATATATAAAGTCAATGCTCTTGTCGCCGTTTTTGCAGCCGGAAAAAATGGAAGCGATAAGAAACAAACATAGTATTACAGAAATTATATTTTTAATTTTATTCATTAATATTCACCATTTGACATTATAACAAATTACAACTGTTAAATCAATGAATATTTACCTGTTTTGACTCACTATTTTAAGAAACGCCCGAAGCCGTGTCTCAAATACTTTTTGGACAAATTAAAAACAAAATAAAAAACTTCTTGACTTTTGAAATTTATGCATTATAATAATAGAACATTAAAATGGGAATTTATGCACATATGCAAAATTATATATTTATATTTTTTGTATTCGGATACTGCCGAAACGATTTCGGAAAGTCCATATAAAACGCATAATTTTCATTGTTTGAAAACGTTAAAAATTGACGATTGGAGTGACTCGAATGGTAAATGTAAAGGATGTGCAGTTGGGAACAACTACACGTAAAAACTTTGCAAAAATCAATGAGGTAATGAAAATGCCGAACCTCATTGAAGTGCAAAAAAGCTCATACCAATGGTTCCTTGATGAAGGTCTTAAGGAGGTTTTCCGTGACATCGGTCCTATCACCGACTACACAGGTAACCTTATCCTTGAGTTTATCGACTTTTCAATGGACGATGAGCCGAAATATTCAATAGCACAGTGTAAGGCTCGCGACACCTCTTATGCTAAACCGCTTAAGGTTCGTGCAAGACTTACCAACAAGGAAACAGGCGAAATTAAGGAAAACACAATCTTTATGGGCGATTTTCCGCTTATGACAGATGCCGGTACATTTGTAATAAACGGTGCCGAGAGATGTATTGTTTCACAGCTCGTTCGTTCTCCG
>DLBD01000071.1 GCA_002494125.1 Ruminococcaceae bacterium UBA7030
CAATGACCATCTAATGACCATTTATGAAATAATTCTTATGCGGGGAATTTGATTTTCTTTGTGTTTTTGCTTGAGTTTTCGATTACGTCTTTCATCTTGTCCGCTGCGTTCTTCTGCATATCGTCCGTGACGTGCATATAGGTATTCATCGTGAAGCCCGCATCCGTGTGTCCGAGCATGTGCGATACGGTTTTAACGTCAACGCCCGCCTCAAGCGTGAGCGTTGCGAAGGTGTGCCGTAAATCGTGGAAGCGGATTCTCGGCAGTCCTGCCCGATCCTGAATCCTGTGCAGCTTTCTTGTAACCGCCGAGGTATCTCTGATATCTCCTGTTTCGGGAGAAGGGAAGATATATTTTGATTTAATCTGTCTGTCTTTCATAGCGAGGAGTAAGTCAACGAGGTCATCGTTTATGCGTATCGTTCGGTTGGAGCTTTTCGTTTTCGGCGTTGTGATAATAAGCTGACCGTTGATTTTTCTGACGCTCTTGTTAACGTTTATTGTTTTGTTTTCTACATCAAGGTCAGTCCATTCAAGGGCACATATTTCACCGAGCCTCATTCCGGTTGCAAGCTCAAGGTAATAGAATTCATAACAGCCGCAATTCTTCGTTTCTTCAAGGAATGCTCCGATTTCTTCTTTTTTCAGCGTTTTCATTTCGGGCTTGTTCTTTATTGGCAGATTTACCTTTGAAACGGGATTCTTAATCAGTAGTCCTTCATCCACTGCTTTTTCAAGGCACACGCTCAGTGTGCGCTGTATGCCCTTAACCGTGTAAATTGACAGGGAAGGACCTTTCTTTTCTCTGTCTTTGATTCTGCCGTTATTCAGCAGGTCAACGAGGAATTGCTGACAGGCAACGGTTGATATTTCGCTCAGCTTCATTTTCCCGAATTTGGGAAGAATGTATAGTTTGAAGCGGGATGCGTAACCGTATACGGTATATTCTTTTATAACGCCCTTGCAGAATGTGTTTATCCATATTTCATACCATTTTTCAAGGGTGGGATCCGATTCGGTCAGGTAATTATGGGTGGACAGTATTTTCTGTTCTTCCTCATATTTCGCTTGAGCCAGTTTCAGTTTCTCCTGGCATTCGGTTTTAGTTTTTGCAGTTACGCTGATGCGTTTGATTTTACCGTTTTCATCCTTGCCGATATCAAACCAGCCTTCCCAGCGATTGTCGCTGCGTTTGCGAAGCGTGCCTTCGCCTTTAGCTCTGCGAGCCATTGTATCACCTCCAACACAACAAATACCATAAAGTAATATAAATATCCAGATAATTAATTATTAACTTTATTGTCTAACCATTTCTTAAGATTCTCTTTAGGTATGACAATGCGCCTTCCCATATTTACAGCAGGGAAGGTCTTGTCTTTTTTTATGAGTTTGTATAAACTGACGGTTGAAATTGAAAGCGCCTCAGCCGCCTGTTCCACCGATAACGTAACCGGCATTTCTTCAAAACTTGTAAACATAAAAACCTCCTTTTTCTCCAAAAACGCCTTTTTATAGTTCTGTGTAAAGAATTTGAGGTATAAGGCGTTTTTTACATAGACATTGTAAATCCTTCATCTTCATCCTCATCATCGTAATAATCGTCAGGATAATTTTGCTTTTGTAACTCTGCTTCCTGACGGAGACGTTCCTGTTGCTCATACTTTGCTTTTGCAGATTCATAAGCTGCATTTATAGCCGCTGCACCAAGGTCGAAAATTACGGTAGCATTATCTGCTGCACGCTGTGCTTCGCTCTCGTCCTTTTCTTTCTTGGTGTCCTGAATAACACCGTCCCTCTGTCCGTGTGCTTGCTTCTTGCGGAGCAGTTTTTCTCTTTCCTTATCGTCAAGATAGGAGTGGAGCGTATCAAGTCTGCGTTGGTTGGCTGTGTTGATAATAAATACAACCATGAACGCTATTTCATTGGCAAGAGCGATATTGTTCTCCGCTGCAGATTCAGGGCTGTTCGTGCCTTGGTATAAATCAAACTGTAAGCAGTAATTGATAACTTTGTTTTTGATAACCTGAAACTCCTTGTTTTCTTCCAGCGGTATATCAGAATCCTTGCTGCTGTCGTAATAAACGGATAACTTCTCTCTGTTCAGCCTGTTCCATTCAGAGTACAGCTCTTTAATCTCAGGCTGATAATCGGCAAGAGATTTCACGATGAAATCCACCTTTGCCTTTAAGTCTTTCGGCAGATAACCGTATTGCTTTTTCCCAGGCTGTTCACTTAGGTGAAGCGCCAAATCAAAACAAGCCGCCGTGATTAAGGCGCCTGACTTTTCCGAAGATACTTTGCGGAGCAGTTCGTCATATTTATCTTTTAACTCTTCACGGATATCGGTTTGCAGTTTGAATAATTTGTATTGCTCGTTACGGAAGATGTCATTAGCAAAAGCACTTTTCAGTTTTTTGTAACCCTTCTCGGTAATGTAGCCGTTGCCTTTGGTTGAGTAAACCATAAGGTGTATATGCGGATGGTGCGCCGTGTTATGAAACGCCGCATACCATTTCAGTTCGCTGATGGGAATCTTATGTGCCTCTGCAATTTCATTGATGTTTCGGCGCACACAATTCTTCCACGCATCCGCGTTATCATAGCCAAGTCGGGAGGCATCTTCCCGCCTGAGACTGATGACATCGGCAAACACAATTCCGTTGACGGAAGCAACTTCCTCAGCCGCTTTTTCCAAATCAATGTCATCATCCGTATCGGAAAACAATCCGTGCGAGCCGAGCTTTTCAACGCCGGGGCGCTCTGCAACGTAATGCACAAGCGTTTTCAAATCAGCAACGGTATCGGCGTTGCGTTCCACGATAGCGTTGAGCAATTCCGACGCATTCGCCTTCGTCATATTCTTTACATACGAATCAAACTCAGGGTACATACAGATGTCAGGATAGTGACGGAACGCTCTGTAAATTAAATCATCCTGCTGTTTTGTACTCGGCTTATGCGCGGCGTTGGTATCTAACTTTTCAACGCCTTCGCGCGTTGCCATATACTTTAACAGCTTGCCTGTGCCCGCAACTTTTTTGCCTTTATAATATTTTGTTCTTACAACAATCTTAGCCATAATTTTAATCGAATCTCATATTTTCAAGATGAAGAACGCCGTTGTTTTCAGCAACCATTTGCGAGATATATCCGCGCAGGTCTTCCAGTAATTCATCACTGATTTCAAAACTGTTCCCGACAATTCTTGTAGCCATTCCCGTTTCAACTGCGAGCTTGAACAGCATATCGCTGATGTTTTTCTCTACGCCGCCAATGACATTTTTAATACTGCGATTGATAACGGGCGAGAGATAATCCAGGCTTTCATTCTGCAAAAGGTAACCGATATAGAAATCAATGGCGGTGCGAACGAAGTCACTTTCCGAAGTGCAGTTCGCAAGTTGCATTGCCGTTTTCATTTTCTTTGCCTGTTCCGGTTCCTGATAATATACATGCCTTTCTTTATTCATTCAAAAACTCCTCAAAAAATAGTGACGCCACTTGTGACATACCCCAAAACCTTGAAAACAGTCGGCTCTGCCGTCTGAGGTATGCCGTGCGGCGTCGCCGCACTTAATCCTGTTTCCGATTATTCATTAATCTTAGGGGGCCAGTAGTATTCAAAGTAGTCAAGCATTTCTCCGTTATCGTTGAATGCGCATTTTACAAGGTGCCGCATTGCGTCTTGTTTATCAACAAGGTCAAAGAGCGTATAGAGGTTTGAGGTTTGTTTTCCATCCTTATATCGCGGCTCGATATCAATCATCAGTTTGTCTTCAAGTTCCTTTAGCGCCTTGGTAACAACGGGGCGGGATATGCCGCCGCACATATTACCGATAGTCATTCTTGACGGGAAGCACTGACCTTTGTTGTCAGTTAAAGCTGCAAGAGCAATATATACTGCGCCTGCAGTTGGCGAGAGTCCTCTGTCATAAATGTCGAGGGGAAGAATGAAAAAATGTCCTCTCGGGTATTCGTATTCGGGTTTCTTAAATGATCTGTCCATAGTTTAATTCCTTTCATAAATAGATTTTTTAAATAGAAAACGGGTAGGTATAATGTCAGTCAGTCTGACACAATACCTACCCGTTACTCACATGTTCACAGATGTGCGGATGCTATTCTACTACGCCGACACGGTTCCGAGTATCGGCAAATGAATTATTGAGTTTTCATATTTTCTCGGTTCTGTGTTGAGCATTACGTCGCTCTTACAGCGATTGCAACGTATGATTAAATCACCGGTGATTTCGGAGTTATCCGTCATCAAAACAGCGGTTGTTGCATTTTTAATATCCTTGTTCGAGCAGAATAGCAAGGTGCCGCCGCAGGCAGGGCACTTGATTCTCGGACGGTAGCTTTTCGTATTATTCATATTCTTCGTTTTTTAATATCCTCCACGTCTTTAATTACGCTTTTGAGCACGCCCTGTATCGTGCAGTAGGGATAGCGCATATCCTCCATATTTTTATTCTCGGGATGAAGTATAACTTCGTTTTTATCTTTGTCAAAATATATGGTTTTTAATGTGTTTGTATTATCGGGAGTGAGGGCTACAACAATATCGCCGTCGACGGCTTCCGACTGTTTTCTTATTACTAGCAAATCGCCGTCGAAAATACCAACGTCTATCATTGATTCGCCGCTTGCACGGAGAAGATAAAATTCGCCTTTACCGAAAACAGAAACAGGAAGCTGAACAATTTCTTCTATCTCTTCAAATTCTTCTTCGGGCGAGCCGCAGGGGATACTGCCGACGAGTGCGGCGTTAGAGAACTCAGCGTTTACCTTATTCGTTTTATCGGTATGAATACTTCCGTTTTCATAATCAATCATACCTTTTTCACGCATCTCAACGAGATAACGGTAGGCGGTATTTCTTGTAATGCCGAAGTTTTCCCCTATGCAAATACAGGACGGCGACTGATTGTGCTCAAGGTAATATTCCTCGCAGAATTCTTTTATCCTTTGCATTAAGCCTGCGTCTTTACTTCTCATAGAATCGACCTCAATTCTTAACGAATACATAATGTATCGGATAACAAATACAATATATCATATCCCAAAAACTTTGTCAAGCCCTTTTTAGTCTTTTCTAAAAACCTTTAGATAGTTCTGTATAAAGATAATGTATATGGGTAGCAAAAAAGCAAGGAGATTTCACTCCTTGCCTGTTTTGCTATTTGAGTAATTCCATAACAGTATCGCCGTGGCGGTGTTCGTCATTCTTTACACTTTCAACTTCGGGGAACGCATCAGCTATGGGCTGATATGTATTAACCGCATTATACTCGCCTTTAGCAATAATCGGGTATAAACGTTTCTTACCGAGCAATTTGTACATTATAGGCAGTATCGTTGCGAGCGTCTTCTTGGGCGTAAGTGTTTTATCCGTTAGACCTTTGAATACGGAAGCGTGATGACCTTCCTCTGCCGCAAGCTGAAGGAACGTTTCTTTGTCCTTCTCATCTTTTACAACCTCGGCAAGTGCTTTATACATAAGCACTGCGTCAAGTTCGCCCTGCTGCGACTTGATCAGGATTTTCATTTCTTTATCGTTCAATTATATCACTCCTTAATTGTTTGTATGTTTCATTATATCACATAGCAAAAGTAAAGGCAACGGATGAACCGTTGCCTTGATTATTATTCTACGCCTTTGAGGGCTTCGACCATATTGAGTTTGTTTATCTTTCTTCTGAACAGGAAGCTGACGAGGATTGATACGCCAAGCGTGATTGCCGAGCTGATTATCAGCGTGCGCGGCGATACCGAAATCATCATATCAAATTCATCACCTGCAAAGTTCAGCATAAAATAGGTGAAGCTCAACCCGAGCGGAACGCCGAGGATGACGCCGATTATTGAATACAGAACGTTCTGTACGATGTTCGTGTTCAGTATCTTATTCGTGCCGAAGCCGAGCACCTTGAGCGTTGCGTTATCCCTTTCGCGCTCTGTAAACGTCAGCGAGCCGAGGTTATACAGAACGACGACGGACAGGATACACGCAAAGAAAATAAGAACGCTTATCATCAGGTTCATGCTTTCCATATAGTTATCCCAGAAACCGTGCATATCCTCCTGCGTGAGCGCGTTGGTGATATGCGCGTTTTCATAGCCCTCGTTCAGCTGCGGAGAGTCAACGTATGTGGGCTTAAACTCGTAACCGTAGCCTTCAAGAGTATTCCTTGTGAGGGTGATGCCCTGCGTCATCGGCGTGCGGTTAATCAATGTAATCTTTGACTTAACCCATTTATCCGAGGTGTAAATATGCCACTCAATTTCATCACCGACCGAAACGCCGAGCAGATTTGCCATCTTCTGCGACAGGGCGATTGTGTTATCATCGGGCGTAATCTGCTTTCTGCCGCTGTCCGTAATATAGAAGCAGCCCTCGCCGTCAACTGCAGTCAGGTTGGCGGTTTTCTTTACGCCGTTTGCCTTAACCTCGATAGCGTCTGCCATAATGATTTCGCCGTCAACGTCAGCCTTAATCTGCTGTGCGTCTGCAAGCGTAGCCTCGCCGTCAAGCATATAACGCACCTGCTGCACCTGAATTTCGTTGTACATCCACTTTTCCATATCCTGCATTGAATCAAGCGAGGAGAATGCACAAACGAGAAGAGCCATACAGCCTACTGTTCCGGCGATGCCCATAACGGTTTTCATTTTGCCGCGCGTTACGGTGCGGTAGCTCCAGCGGAAATTGAAACCGAGCCTGCTCCATGCATTTGATTTTTCAAATTTGGAGAGCCTGTATTTTTTCGGCGGCTTCGGTCGCAGAGTCTGCGCAGGACTTTCCCTGAGTAAGCCCGCCGTGCTTAAAAACGTTGTAAGCGTGCAGACTGCAACCGTGCCGATTGCAACGAAGAAGAATGATTTATCCCAGCCCGATTTCCACTGTGGGAGCACAAAATATGAGGACATTGACGGATAGAACAGATGCGGTATCGTCAACGGTCCTACTATCAGTCCGAGCGCGGAGCCGATTAAGCTTGTGTAAAAGCCGTAGCCAACGTAGTGGCACAGGATTGCGCCGTTTGTGAAACCAAGCGCCTTGAGCGTGCCTATCTGCGTGCGCTGTGTGTTTACAAGGCGGTTCATACTCGTTACGATTGCGAGGATTGCGATGGCAAGGAACAGTATCGGCATCAGCGAGCCGACCATTTTATGCTGCTCCATTTCCGTTGTCAGCATCTGGATACCCGAGGTTTCAGCCCTCGTTGTATACACTGCGTAATTGTCCTTGAGCGTTTCGTCGATTTTATCCGAAAGCGAAGCGGCATCAACCGAGGTGGTAAGTGTAATCTGCGTATAAGGTATCATATCCGCAAATTCACTTGCATCTTCTTTTTTGAGTTGCTTTACGATGAATTCTTTTGAAAATCCGCTTAAGGTTTTCTTGTATTTAAGCAGTTCTTCATTATCCTTTCCGAATTCGTCAATAAGCTCGGCTACGCTTTTATCGCTCTTTTCAATGTAATTAATCAGATAATCCTTAATCGGCACAGATGTAAGCGGTGCATAGACAAAGCCGATATGATGATAATCGGGCCACAGGTCATTTTTATTGGAATAGTACTGCAGCTCGCTTGAATGGATGAGTCCGGCAATCTCAAGCGTGAACTCGGTGCCCTCAAAATCCATTGTGTAGCTGTCGCCGACCTTCAGGTTTTTAGCCTGTGCGAAGTTATAGTCAAGCCACATTTTTCCCGTGGCGTTGCAGTCGAAGTCAGTACCTTCTACAACGTAGGGCTTACAGATTTCATTTCTGTCAAATCCGTAAAAGTATAAATCGGGACTGTCCTCGTCAACGCCCTTGACCTCGGCGTAAAATCGCCTTTGAGCACCTGTTACGCCGTCAATAGCTTTAACCTTGTTGACATCGTCTTCACTGAAGCCTTCGCCCCAAATCCAGCCGTCCGCAAGATTGGTTTGTTCGTAGTAGTCCTTGCGTGAAGCCTCAACGCCCGACCATTCGCCGCCGACGCCCGTGAAGATAAACACGCCGATAAATGCCATAAGCAGAATGGACAGAAATTGCAGCTTGTTTTGCTTCATATCCTGAAGCATTTTTGTTCTTAACATTTACCAGTTCACCTCGCTTATCGCTTTAGGTGAATCGTTGATAACAACCTCTCTGATTTTGCCGTTTTTAACGCGGATAACCTTATCCGCCGCCTCGGCGATTGAGGAGTTGTGCGTTACGATGATAACAGTCTTTTTCTGCTCGCGGCTCAGGTTCTGAAGCATTGTCAAAATCTGCACGCCCGTATCCGAGTCAAGTGCGCCTGTCGGCTCGTCGCACAGCAGCACCTTCGGGTTCTTTGCGATTGCTCTTGCGATGGAAACTCTTTGCTGCTCGCCGCCAGAAAGCTGTGAGGGGAACTGATACTTGTGGTCAAGCAGCCCCACGCTGTCAAGCACCTCGGTCGCCTTTACGGGATTGGAGCATATATCGTTTACAAGTTCAATGTTTTCAAGCGTTGTCAGGGTAGGAATGAGGTTATAGAACTGAAACACAAATCCAACCTCGTCAGCCCTGTATTTTGTCAGCTTTTTGTCGTTATATTTTGCTATATTATTGCCGTCAACGATAATGTCGCCGCTTGTGGCTTTTTCCATACCGCCGAGCAGATTGAGCATAGTCGATTTGCCCGCGCCTGAGGGACCGAGCACAACTACGAACTCTCCCTCATTTATTTCAAAGCTCGCTTCGTCAAGTGCGTTGATAACGTGAAGTCCAGTGAAATACTGTTTTGTTACGTTTTTGAATTCAATAAGTGCCATTAGTTTACCCTTCTTTCAAGCATTGCCGCTTTAATTTTGTTCATTGATTCGTCTGAAATAACGTGCTCTATCTTGCAGGCGTCCTCGCTTGCGGTGGCTTTGTCCACGCCTAAAAAGAGGAAAAATTCGGTTAACACATTATGCCTTTCATAAATCTTTTTGGCGTATTCAAGACCCGTTTCGGTCAGCGTTATATTGCCGTTATCGTCAACCTCAATAAAGCCGCCTTCCCTAAGAATTCTGACGGCGCGGCTGATGCTCGGCTTTGAGAAGCCCATCTCCGCCGCAATATCTATTGAGCGTACGGGCGTATTATTCTTTGATAAAACATATATCGTTTCAAGATACATTTCTCCTGATTCGTGCATAGCGTCCTCCTGTTTTATGAAAATAAAGTGCATATCCACGCCGCAAGCAGCGCTACAAACGGAAATGCAATTAGCTTTGCGATTTGTGATTTCAGATTGAAGCCGTATTTTTCAAGGCTTTTGCAACCCTCAATTTCCGGATAGTAATGCTGAAAGAAATGCGATTTCGTCAGCAGCAGACAGTCAAAGCAAACCATATCAAACACTTTATAAAGATATAGCATTATTAAAAACCTTGCAAAGAACTGCCAAAACGTAAAGCCGTTTTGTATGCCGTTAATCGCTCCGTAAATAAATGCAAACGCACAACCGCAAAGACTAACGCCGAGAAGTACGCCGCCTATCGTTTTTGCGCCCTTAAAACGCTCGGGCTTGTCCTGAATAGCCGCCTGCACATCCTTCGGCGCGGAGCCGAAAAACTTTTTATTCTGCACCAACGCAACGGCCGAATAAAGCATCAGGCAAATTGATGCAATAAATACTAATGATAACAGTATGGTTACTAACATAGCCTCTCCTCTAACATTTAACAGTTAATTGTAATATATCTCTTGAACCCTCCGCATAAAGTCTTGAATATACCTCATGGCATTTTTTGAATTTATTGAACATTTTTATTGCCTCGCACTCGTTGCAGTAAACCTTCCAGCAACCGCTGCACAGGCAGTTTCTTGAGCCCTGTTCAATAAAACCTTTTACGTCATCAAGAGGATAACTCAAAAATATTCCGATTTCATGCGGAAAATCCGTTTGTTCTTTCAGTCGGGTTTTTAATCTGTCTATTGCATAGTCCGTATCGGTGGAGCTGTATCCGTATGTATTCAGGAATTTCGCTACGCCGCTTTTTTTAAGATCGGCACTAAGCATTTTCTTTCGGCAAACATAAATGAGCGCCGATTGATTCATTTTTCTCAAAACAAGCAATTCTACGCCCTTATCCCTGAGAAGCTCGTTCCATGCGGATACTGCTGTTTCAAGAGCGCGCTCATTCTCATAAGCGCATGAAAACAAATTTGCCGTTTTGAGCGAAGCCAGAGTTGGCGAACAGTGCTCAATCAAATAATTATCAATTGACATATAAATCACCATCTTTTTTTAATTCGATTTCTTTTTGTATCCGCAGTCGCAATACGGTCCGCCGCTTGCAAGGGTATATTCTCTGATAAATTCACTCGTGCCGCCTGCTTCGGTCATATCGTAGTCAAGGTGGCACATCGCGGGCGTGTATTCAAACAGTCCGTATTCCTGCATCATCGTGCATATTCCGCATTTGGAAAAGCGTGCCTCGTAGCCGCTGCCGTCGGGATAAGGAATAAACTCCATATTCCACGAATACGGGTTTCTGTCAGCTGCATTCAGCTTTGCGGTTGCCTTCATACCGTCAATATCCTTTTGCGAAAACTTGCTCTTACCACCGAGTTTGCAAAACAGAACCGTAGGTTTCGTCATCATTGATTTGGCATAGTATTCCGTAAGCTTTTCGACAGTCGGTTTCGGCTTCATAAAGGTCAGAAACGCAATGAACACAGCGCAGTTGACAGCGTTCATCTTAAAGCGGTCTGCCTTTTCAAATTCGGGAAGCTTTGCAATAATTTCTCTGTATTTCGGCAGTGCCTTTTCGGTTACCCTTTTTGCCGTTTTCTCGTCAAAGCCGAGCACGGACACCATATTCTTCTTAAATGAGTTTTTATATAACAGCCACATACCCTGCGGCATTCCTGCGTATTTCATAATTATCTACCCAAAATAAACATCTAAAATCATCATTGTTACAAAGCCGACAGCAAGACCTATTATTTCTTTCCTACAAGTAATTTTGAAGCGTCAAGCATTAAGAGCTTTGCCTCTTTGTTTTCAAGGAACAAGCCGTCCGTTGTGTCGAGCAGTTCGACCTTTTCATAACCCATATCGTAAAGCTTTTTGATAAACGACTCCATATCGCCGTATTTTTGTTTGCTGAATATATCATGGATGGCGAAGGTGCCGCCCTT
>DLBD01000146.1 GCA_002494125.1 Ruminococcaceae bacterium UBA7030
AACATTAAGTCAGCAAAGAAGAGAGTTAAGGTTAACGCAACCAAGGCTGCTAACAATAAGGCTGCTAACTCAGCACTTAAGACAGCTATTAAAAAGGCTAACGCTGCTATTGAGGCAAATGCAGATGACAAGGATGCTGCAGTAAAGAACGCTGTTAAATTAATCGACAAGGCAGCTTCTAGCAACCTCATCCATAAGAACACAGCCGCAAGAAAGAAGAGCAATCTTGCTAAAAAGGTTAACGGCTAATTAAAAGCTAATTCTAAACCGAGGTATAACGCCTCGGTTTTTTATCTCTTGACTTTATTTTAATATGTATTATAATATTATTGTAATCACTTGAAAGGGGTATTAAAAATGAACATTAAGAAGATATTTAAGATTATCGCTTGCATTGCTGCACTTTGCGCTTTGGCTGCAGGAATTTACCTTGCAATCAAAAAGCTTACTGATAAGAAAGAGCCTGAGTATTTTGACGACAATGATTTCTTTGAGTGCGACAATGAATTAGAAATTATTGAAGCCGCTCCTGCTGAGGAGGAGAAAAAAGAAGAGGCTCCGAAAAAGAAGAGCGCTCCAAAGAAAAAGGCAGCTCCAAAAAAGAAGGCTGCTGAAAAGGCTGAATAATTAATCAATAATAAAACGGCTTAATTTAAGCCGTTTTTGTTTATTCTGATTATACGGAGGATTTATGTATAAAAGCGGATTAGTACTTGAGGGCGGCGGACTGCGAGCTGTTTATACAAGCGGCGTACTCGATGCCTTTATTGAAAACGAAATAGAATTTCCATATGTTATAGGTGTGTCAATGGGCACATGCAACGGCGTTTCATTTGTCGGAAAAAACCTTCACAGAATGCGTGATATGTCAATCGGATATGCATCTGACGAAAGGTATATGAGCCTTAAATCAATGCTGAAAAACGGCGAATATCTGAACTCCGAATGGATTTTTAACGAGCTTTCATACGATATGTTTCCACTTGACGATGAGACATATGAATCATCGGGAACTGTTATGTGCTGCGTTGCAACAAATGCACTTACAGGCAAGCCTGAATATTTTTATCCAAAGTCATTTCGCAACAGCTGTCCTGAAATCAGGGCAAGCTGCGCTCTGCCGCTTGCAACAAGGCCTGTTGAAATTGGCGGCGAGCTTTATTTTGACGGAGGACTTGTCGACTCAATTCCGATTGAAAGGGCATATGATGACGGTGTTGAAAAGGCGGTAGTAATTCTCACCCAGGACAGAGATTTCAGAAAACACCCTGTCGGTCATTATAACGCAGTAAAAAAAATACTGCGCCAGTATCCGCTTATTGCAGAGAGAATTCATGACAGACACGACGTCTATAATAACCAGAGAAATTTTGTTTTTCAGCAGGAAAAGGCAGGAAACGCTTTTGTTATCTGTCCGAGCGAGCCGCTCAACTGTCCGACGCTTGAAAGAAGTTCCGAAAAGCTTCAGGAGATATATGACCTCGGCTATAAGCAGGGACTTGACAACATCGACGCTTTGAAAGAATATCTCAAAGACGAAGATGATGTAATCAAGAATAATTAACAAAAAAGACAAGACCCGGGTCTTGTCTTTTTTTTATTCTGATTGTAAGTTTGTAATAATATATTCGCCCTTTGGCTCATTAATAACAAAACTGTTTTTACAAGTTTTACATCTGATTTCCCATTTGCCCTGCTGCTTATTCTTCTTTGCTTTAGATTTTCCGAGTACAGTAATAACTATTCCTCCGATTATATCAATTAAAAGTACTACGCAAGCAATGGCAAACATCACCTCTGACGGACGAAAAAACATAACGATGGCAAAGCCTGCGATGCCAAGGATTATTTCACTTTTTCCGCTAAGCGGTTTTGCCTTAACGACCTGATTACTTCCGCATTTAGGGCATACGATTTCAACATGATTATTCTGACCGGTAGTCACCGGTGCAACAGGTTGTTTGGCACTGTTGTCGCCGTGAATTAAATACTTGCGAAATAATGAATTCAGGCATTTTTTATACTCCTGCGCTTTCTGTGCATTTTCAGTATAAAACAGAAGAAGCTTGTCGCCGTACTTAAGCTTCAACATATTTCCTTCGCATTGTACGCTGAGAAGTTTAATATACTCAAACTGATACCTTTTTGTTTCGCCATTTTCTATGGCATCAAATTCAAAATGATCATCATAGGCAATCATTTCACCCGGCAGCATGTTATTAAATGCCATTGGCATTCTGTTTAATTCTTTCATAATTATTCTCCGTTTTCTTCACCAACAAATCTTTTTGCACATTCACATATGATGTCGACTGCATTGTCGGCTCCAAGCTTTGAAACATTTATACAAAGGTCATAGGATGAAGCATCTCCCCACTTGCTGTCGCTGTAAAAATCATGGAATTTAGCACGCTTTTTGTCGACATTGCGAATTTCCTTTGAGGCGCTTTTTTCATCCATCGAGTATTTATTCATAACCCTTTTAAGTCTGTAATCATCATCAGCACGGATAAAAACTCTGAAAGCGCTTTCATCGCTGTCAAAGATATAATCCGCACATCTTCCTACGATTACACAGCTTTTTTCGCCCGCTTTTTTAATTGCTTCAAACTGATACTGAAAAACTCTATCTTCAATAGTAGAGGCGGTGTTATTCATAAAAGAATAGCCTTCGAGTGAAACATTATAAAGAAAACTTCTTGACGGACGCTCGTCATAATAAGCAAAAAGCTTTTCATCAATTCCGCTTTCTTTAGCGGCTATCTTCATTATTTCTTTATCGAAATAATCTATACCGAGATTTTCTGCAACCCTTTTGCCGATATCCCTTGCACCGCAGCCAAACTGTCTTCCGAGTGTGATAATAATCTTTTTCATAAAAACATCCCCTTTACAATATTGTAGCATTGCCAAGGGGATTTTTCAATTAAATTTTAGTCGAGAGCTAAATCAACCGTTACACTCTGACCTGCCTCAAGCTCAACAGTTTGAGTATCTTGCGAAAGCGGAGAAGATATCACAATAGTCTGATGAATATCAGAAGTGATAACAGCGGTGCAGGTTTTTGCGCTTATATCCCACTTAAGAGAGTCAACAGTCGCCTGCGTTCTTGTTCTGATGCCGGTAATCTCTCCCTGATTACAACCGCTTTCAAGAAGCGAAGGAAGAAGCTCAATCTCTCCCTTATTCGAATAGATTAAAGACTCGTTTATAATTCCGAGATAACCGATTGCAAAGTCAGTACAGTAACAGCTGCTTCTGTCATAGTTATGGTTTGTCATAAGAGAGTTATAATAAATCTTATGGTTCATAAGAGAAGCAAGTGCTTCTGTAGTGCTCGCTCTGTCCTTAAGCCTTGCTGCAATAAGTGCACGGTGAACAAGTGCGTGTGATGACTCATTTTCGCTTTCGCGGTTTGCGATAGCCTGCTCGCAGGCGTCGGTAAGTTCCTGATTCTTCTGGGTTTCAAATAACGGCCATACGCAGTATAAGTGGCTTAAATGTCTGTGCTCGTTATTCTCCTCCATTTCAGAGGTTGCCCACTCCTTAAGAGCACCGGTATCGTCATAAAGATACGGCGGGATTTTTTCCTTGAATTCCTGCCACTGTGACGTGTCGGCATCAGGCTGAACGTCGCTCATAACATCAATAAGCATATCTATATTATCTCTGCATGCTGAAATGTCAATAGCACAGTTAGCCGTTGACGGACTCGGATAATTTGCAGGATTGTTCTCAGGCGAGTAGCTCGGAACGATACAGTAGTATTCTCCCTCTGCAAGCTCAGTCTTGCCCTGCTCATAATAGATATTGCCTTGTGAATCAGTATAATACTCAGGTGTCATAAGCTGAGTCCAGTAATTTGCACTCTTAACAAGAAGCGGAAGAAGAACATCCTCCTCGAGCATAAGGTATCCCCGCTCGGTAATAGCTGAAATCTGCTCATCCGTTAGCGGTTCGCTTGTTGTTGAAAGCACTGATCTGAGCTTGTTAAGGTCGAATTCATCGCTTAAAGGAATCTGAATATTTCCGTAGCACATAAGTGTTTCATAAAGCGGCTGAATCATCCAGCTTGTTCCTGCATTCCAGTATCTGAAAGGATATGGATAACACGTTTCCGTAATAACTGCTTTGTCGCCGTCGGTGTTAACAGGTGCCTGAATTGCATTTGTAAAACCGTGTGTTGCAAACGCATTTTCCTCCCAGTCCGGAAGCTGGCGCAAAATAAAGTATGTATAACCGATAGGTGCTGAAGAAATATTTGACGTATTCATTGACGAGGTCTGAAGATTTACATTGGCATCCATTGTGTATTTACTTCCCCAGCCTGTGTCAAATTCACCTGTCCACATACCATAAAGTCTGCTTGTTGCATAACCTGCGCAGCAAACATAAGCAAATCTGCCCTGATAATATGCTCTTTCAAGCAGGTCGCTGTTAAGCTCCTTCTTATTCTTCTGCGCCTTGATAAGTTCCTCGTTTGAAGCGTCGCTTTGAGTTCCGAGGTCAAGAGTTACCGCATTGAACTGCGGCTCATATAATTTGAGATGTTCCTCAAGAGCACGGTCGTAGTTGAATCCTTCATCAGTATATTTTTCACCGACCGACATAACCTTTTGCGAAAGCTCATCAACAAGAACAAATTCAAAGGATTCGTCAAAACTGTTAAGTCCTCCCATATCATAAGTTCTTCCCGTTACCGTGATTAAGTAAACATTATCTGCGTCTGTTATTTTTATACCGGGATTCTCATTTGATGAATACTGGCTTTCCTCGATATTCTTTTTGAGGTCGCATTTTTCCTTGCTGCCGCCTTCGCAGATTACATAAGTAACGGTTGCATATCCCCCGTATTTGAGCTCACTGTTTTCATAATCCGGATAATGAGCTACAAGCGACATAACATCTGCATTGTCGTCAACAAGCTTTTTATACTTCATATTTGCCTCATCGCTTTTGCCAAACTTTGCAATAGCTGAAAGGTCGTCAAAAGAAAGAGTAAGATTAAGCTTTGCACCGCTATCCGACTGGGAAAGCTTTGTTATTGCAACTCCGTCTGACATCGAGGTGAAAGATGTACGCTTCCATACGCCGTCGCCGTTTTCAAAATAAACGCCTACCTCAGAAGTTGCATAATCAGTAAAGCGGGCATAATTCTTTTCGCCCTTGCCTTCGAGCGAAAGCCTGAGCTGACCTCCCGGATGGAATCGGTAAACGTCATCATAACTTGCGTTGTCAACAATGTCCTCGCCGTTTACAATATGCTGCTTTACCTCTTCAAGCTCGTCTGACACAACCGGACAATAACGAACGTTTACATTCGGCATAATAAAATGCATATTCTGGAAAATAAACGTATCCTCATAAGGCGAGCCGCTTGTTATAAAGCCCTGCATACCGTTACCCGATACCATACCCTGCCGCCAGCTTTTTTCGCTGTTCGTTTTGTTCGCTTTAAGCTCCTTATAGCTTGTAGCGTAAGATATTTTACTCATATCCTTAAATAATTCTCCTATTACGCTTTTTTCCACCGTACCGCCGAAACATCCTGAAAGCGAAAGCATAACAGTCAGTACCGAAAGAACAATGCAAAAAAGACTTTTGATTTTCTTTTTCATTTCGCACCTCACAATATATAATGTATATAATTATTATAATATACTATATAGCAGTATAACACGACATCATTCTTGAATTAATGTCGTGTTTATGGTAAAATATTTCAGGTGATACTATGATAAGCTTCAGATGGAATAATATTGATTTTGATTTGACAAATATAGGTGGCGGAGTTCTTGCAAACGAGGATGTTCCAAGACATGCTCACGCAAAAAACAGTATTGAATTTCACTACATTCTTGACGGGCGCGGTGTTCTTGAAACCGATACGGCGAAATACACTCTTGAGAAGAATTCGTTTTTTATCACAGGCGAGGGCTTTTACCACAGCCAGAAAAGTGACAGGAATTTTCCTATGAGGGATGTTTTCTTCACCCTTCAGGCTAAGCAGATAAAAAAGGGCAATGCCTATTCGGACACGCTTATGAGCACTCCATTTTATATTGATGCTAATACTGACACGTCACTTGCCGAGCTTGCGCTTGAAGAATACAAAAACAGACTTCCCGATTTTGCGAGCGCTGTGACAGGAATTATAATAAAGCTTCTCAGCGACACGGTAAGAAAGTTGCTTCCGGAAACCTTTACTGACATTGATATTGCCGACGGACTTAACGAAAGAAGGTTTATAATAATCGAAATGGCTTTTCTTTACGATAATAATATAACGCTTTCAAAGCTTTCCGAACAGATAGGGGTATGTGAGCGTCAGACGCAGCGCCTTCTTAAAAAATATTACTCAAAAAGTTTCCGTGAAATAAAGCGCGAATTCAGTAATTCCGATAAAAATAAGCAAATTAACCAAAACGACCTGTAAATTATTATACAAATTTGCATTTAATTAGACATAAGTCTATTATCTTGGTCAAATTTGTCAAGTGAAACGGGTAAATTTTGTTAAAAGGTTACAAGTATTACAAAAAGGTTACAAAATGCTTGTGACTTTTTGCCATAGATTACGAAGTATCTCTTGTGGTACAATGCATAGCGTTGTTGAAAAGGAGGTACTTATGAAGTTAATCAAAAACTCGATAATAACATTTTTAGCGACAATTATTATTTTAACAATCTTTCCAACAGCAGTTTTTGCTAAGGAATACGAACCAAGACTTGATGCGCCAAGCGGCGAACCATATTATACAAGCGAGCTTAACAGATACTCACAGACAGGCTACGGAATGCCTAACTGCGTTGCATATGCATACGGAAGAGTATATGAGTTAAACGGTGAAGCACCGTTAATTAGCCGCGGTAACGCAGGTGAATGGTGGTATATCAATATTAATAATGATTACTATGATTACGGTCAGGAGCCGAAGCTCGGTGCGGTTGCCTGCTGGTCAAACCACGTTGCTGTGGTTGAGGCAATCAACGATGACGGAAGCGTAACGGTTTCTGAGTCGCATTGGGGCGGAACCTATTTTGACACAAAGACATTTGCTGATATGAGCTCCCACTGGGGTCAGACCTTCTACGGTTATATTTACACTTATAACGAAGAAGCTCAACTCAGTGCAAACAGTACTGAGCAGGAAATTACCTTTTCAATGGAGGATTCATACGTTTTCCCTCAGGAGTCAAATGCGTTTACAACACTTGAATTTGCAAACAACAACAATTCAATTATGAATCCGACTACGAATGCACTTTTCAAGTAAGATAAAATAATAATTGAAAGCACTGATGTGCTGAAGAAAAGGTTATAAAAGGCGAGGTGCAATAACGAAG